>DATDEX010000300.1:0-42662 GCA_036522895.1 Candidatus Eiseniibacteriota bacterium
CGCCGCGCGCGCGCATGCCCCGCGCGGCGTCGCGCCAGCGCGCGTCGGTGCGCATGCGAGCGGAGAGCTCGCCCGGCCAGAACACCGCGACGTCCAGCTCGCCCCGCTCGAGCGCGATCTCCTCGTCGGCCGCGTCGGCGAAGAGGCGCGCCAGGAGCGTATCGGGCGCGTTGGGCGAAGCGTCGTCGAATGCGTCGCGCACGAGCAGGTACCTGCCGGCGGCGAGCGAGTCGAGTGCATAGCTCGCCGACCCCAGGTGCGGGAAGACGCTCGGCACGCCACACGCGAAGAGCAGGTTCGCCCGCCCGCGCCCGGGGAGTCCGACCCGGAGCCGCGACACCCGCGCGATCGCGGGCGGCTCGCCGCGCACGCGAATCCGGTCGAGCCGCCGCTCGCCCGCGAGCGAGCCGGCGCTCAGGCGCGCGACGGCCACCCTCGGCTCGAGGAGCCTCGAGATCTCGGCGCTCGCCAGCTCGTGCCGGCCGCGTACGAACGACAGCGTCATGCCCGGGAGGAGCACGCCCGAGTCGGAAGCCGCGACGTAGACCAGGTCGGCCCGCGTCCAGACCACGGACGCTTCGAGCTCGCGGGGCTCCGCGTTCGCCACGCATGCGAGCGCCAGCGAGCCCGCCAGGGCCCACGCCCAGGGCCGCGCGTGCCGCGCGGGCGGCACCGTGTCTCCTGAGACACAGTCGTCAAGAGTCATTGCGCGCCATCGGGTTGAGATCCTGAACGAAGGTTCGCTGGACCGCCTTCAGCGTGTCAAGCGAGACACAGTCGGGTATCGGCCGGCCGGACACGACAACCTTAACTTGCGACACAGCAAGAACATGGCCACCCGGCACGAACCGTGGAAGGGAGACAGGTCAAGCAGCGGCGCGAGTCGCCGCGACGGATCCGACCCCGGCAGCGCGCCGGGGCCCGAGCCAGGCACCGAGCCGGAACCGGCACACCGGCCAGTCGCCACGTGCACGCGAGCCGGAGGAGAAGCGACCATGGACATCCGCAAGCTCAACACCCCGAACCGCGCCAACGCGCGCGAGTCCCTCGAGACGAGGCAGGAGCGGCTGCTCGAGCAGGCGGCCTCCCGCCGGCGCATCGCGCTCGGCGCGTGGGTTGCCGCCGCGGCGGTGGCAGTCGTCACCACCGTGACGCTGGTCGCGGGCTGCGGCGGGGGCAGCGACAGCACCCAGGCCGCCTCGTACCCGCACGAGACCGCGCCCGCGCCGCAGCAGAACGTGGTCGCGGCTTCTGATGGCGGGCAGGTCGCGAGTGGCAACCTGCCGATCGCTCAGCCGACCAGCGTGGCGACCGACGAGAACTCGGTTCCGCCCGACGCGGTCGTGGCGGTGTCGGACACGTTCGTCACCGCGGGCCAGCCGATCGAGGTGAAGGTCGAGGGCACGCCGGACGTGACGGAGATGGCGCTCTCGGACGGTCACGTCGACGCGCTCCCGATGGTCCGCGACTCGACCGGTAACGTGTGGCGCGTCAACTACCGGGTGCCGCTTCGCCCGCGCGCGAACCGGCTCGGCCTGGCGGTGACCGCGAAGAACGACGCGCACCGCTGGCGCCGGGTGTGGCTCTTCCTCCAGGTCAACGACGGCAAGCAGCAGGTCGAGGGCGAGACCCCGGAGCAGACGAGCCCCGGGCAGAAGTGAACCGCGTGCGAAGGCACGCTGTGAGCGGAAGACCGGTCCCACGGATGGGGCCGGCCTTCGGCAATTCATCCCGGGGGCGAGCTCGTGTCCGCCCCGCCTGGCGACGCTGGCTCGTTCGCGCCGCGCGGCATCGTGCCCGCGGGAGCGGCGGGTGGCGGAGCCACGCCTCGTGCGGAGGTCTCGTCCGCACGCATTCGCCGCTCCGCCTCGACGAGCCGCGGCGGCCCCAGCTCGCGGATTTCGTACCCGTTCGGGTGCGTGCGATTGGGGCGGTCGGTGACGAAGTTCGGCGTCCGCCGCGGCGGGAGCCAGCGCACGATCCGGCCGCGCAGGCGCAGGCCGGCGGCGGCGAGCGCGCGCGAGAACGGCAGCGGCTTCGGGAATCCGAACGAGGTGATCATCTCGTCGTCGAGGAGCGCGTAGATGCCGTAGTGCACGGCCGGCGCGAAGAGGCGCGGAAACCACGACGCGAAGAGATCGCGCGTCGCCGTGCCGATGCGCTGGTTCGTCTCGGTGAACGTGAACTGCGCGCGCTCGTAGGCCACCGCCCATGCCTCGAACGCCTCGTAGCTCGCCGGGATGTCGCGGAGCCCCATGCGGAGGCCCACCTCGCGCCAGAAATGGTAGTAGCCGAGCTTCTCGTTTCGGCAGGTCGGGCGCCAGCAGAAGCGATCGAACCAGCGAATGGGCTCGTAGATGAACGTGGACAGCACGTAGAGGTAGTCGTCGTTCGTGATCTGGAAATGCGCGTGCGCCCAGTTCATGCGCTCGAGGGCCTCGCGCCCGCGCCCGCTCTCGTAGCCCCACTCGCACATTTCGGACACGAGGAGCGCGGTGTCGTCGTAGCGGCGCTGGGTGTGCCGGTAGAACTCGCCGGTGCGGTCGAGGAGGCGCGAGATGCTCGGGACGCAGTAGGTCCGATAGAGCGCCACCTCGAGCGCGCGCGTCGAATCCCACGGGAACTCGTACCCGAACGACAGGTGCATGATCCGCTGGCAGTCGCGCTCGGGATCCAGGGATTCGATCTCGCGGAGACGGGCGAAGCGGGACATGGGGCGGGTCCTCCGGGGGCGCGCGCGGGCTAGCCGAGACGGTAGCACGCGCGGTCGAGTCGGCCGGGGGGATGCCCGAGGACCCCCGTGGCCCGGCGGGCGGCGGGCGCAGCGGTATTTTGCAACGGTCCTCAAGTCGGGTCCGGCCGGGGCCGATAGGTAGGCCCGTAGGCGCGTCCCCGTCCCGGAGGAGCCCGCGTGAGCCAGGAAGCAAGAGGCTGGATCGAGACCATCGCGCTCTGGCACCCCATCCAGGCGGCGTTCCTGTTCGCCTGGGGTGCCGCGGACCCGCTCTGGCTCATGCTGGCGAAGCGGATCTTCGTGCTCCTGCCGCTCGGTGCCGTGGTCGTGGGCTACTTCTCGAGCGTGCTCGCGCTTCCGACGATCGTCGTGCGCTCGCGCCGGCGCACGTTCATGAGCCTGGTGATCGTCACCTGGTGGGATCTCGCGCGGGCCGCGTTCGCCTACTGGGGCGGCGTGTTCCGCTTCCTGCTCCAGCTCGTGGTCTCGCTCCTCGGCGCGGTGCAGATGATCGTCGCCGGGCTGTGGGCGATTCTCCAAGAGCTGGTGTTCCTTCCGCTCCGGATGATCCGCAACGTCGGCAGCAACGTGCTCAATCCCGGCGTGCCGTGGATCGCGGTGACGATGACGTTCTTCTGGTGCGTGTTCGAGGCGATCATCTTCACGTTCGTCACCACCTCGCTCGTCATCGACACCCTGTCGAACCTCGCCGGCACGCAGATGACCGAGGTCGGGATCCGGATCCCGCTCTTCCTGTTCATGCTGTTCATCGCGCTCGGCAGCTACGCGGTGCTCTCGTCGTTCACGGATGCGGTCAAGTCCCGCGACTGGGGGACCATCGTCAAGATCGCCGTCGTGGAGTCGGTGGCGATGTTCGTCGAGATCGTGTTCCTCTACCGCGAGTTCGTCGACGCGCTGGTGCCGTGGTTCTCGCAGCACACGTCCGGCAAGTTCGAGCTGGGAATCGGCGGCACGCTGGCCATTGCCGGCCTCGTCTGGCTCGGCGTGCGCAGCCTGTCGTGGTTCCTGTTCGCCGGCGCCGGCACGCCCACGATTCTCGCGATCATCAAGGGGCACGGCGTGATGAACCCGGACCCGAACGCGGGCGTGAAGCCCGAGTTCCACCTGTTCTCCGAGGGCTTCTCCGAGCACCTTCGCAAGGAGTTCGAGTGGGCCGGCAACGAGGGCACCCGGCTCCTGGACTCGTTCCTCGTGCCGCCGATGCAGGTCGTCGCCGCCGCGCTCAACTTCGTCACGTTGCTCACGTCGAACCGGCACCTCCTCGATCTCCCGCTCAACAGCGTCCACGACTTCAAGGACGCCCGTACGCTCTCGGCGGAGCTCAACGACCCGAACCAATCGCAGGCGGCCTGACATGCGCGCGCTCTACACGACCCTGCTGATCGCCGGCCTGCTCGCGCCGGCCTGTTCCATGCTGCCGCAGCAGTCGAACCAGCCGGCGGCGCCCCGCCTCGTGCTGTTCATCGGCGTCGACATCAGCGGCTCGTTCATGCACGGGAAGTACTTCGACGACTCGCTCGAGTTCCTCGCCCGCTACATCCACGCGCACCTGAACGGACTCGGCGGGCTGGAAGTTCCGCACTCGCTGTTCGTGGGCTCGATCGGCGGGGTGAAGAAGGACGAGGCGAAGACGCTCTACCCGATCGAGACGTTCCAGAATCGCACGGTCGAGCAGATCGAGGCCCAGCTCCACACGATGTTCCCCACGAACCGGGTGAACACGTTCACCGATTTCAACGCGTTCTTCGAGCAGGTCGGCGACATGATCGACATGAAGAAGCTGCTGTTGAAGCCGATCTCGATCGTGCTGCTCACCGACGGCGATCCGGACATGGGCGGCACCACCACGACGTCGAAGTTCCGCAATCTCTCGGTGAGCCCGCTCGAGGGGCTGTCGCGCAACATCACGCTGCGCGTGCTCTACACGGACGCGGTCACCGCGAAGAGCTGGCGCGACGAGGTGCCGCGGAAGCGCGTCAAGGTCTGGACCCAGGACGCGGTCGTGATGGCGGACTGGAAGGACCCGCGGACGCTCATCCCGGGCAAGGCGCCGACGGAGCAGGACCGCTTCTTCGCCTGGGTCCGCGACAACGTGGACTTCACGCCCCGCCTGCGCCGCGTGGACTGAGCGCGGGCGAGCGACCGCCGCACGACCGGCCTCGGCCACACGCCGGTCGCGCCCGTCAACCGGAGTCTCAGCGTAGGCGCACGAAGCGCACGACGGCCGCGGCCTCGCCGGCGCGCACCCGCGCGAGGAACAGCCCGGCGCCGAGTGGGGCGCCCGCGTCGAGCACGCGGCGTTGCCGGCCCGCGGCAAGCACGCCGAGATCGGACCGCAGCACGCGACGACCGGCCACGTCGAACACCTCGACGAGCACGCGTTCGCTCGTGGGCAGCCTGAGCAGGAGTGCCAGCTCGCGCGCGGGGTTGCGCGCGGCGGTGGCGGCGAACGCGAGCCGGGGCGCCGCGGGCGGCGGCGCGGAGACGACGGACGGGACCGGCGTCAGCGTCCAGATGCCGCGCGTACCCTTGCCACCCACCATCACCAGGCGGTCCGCGCCCCGGTCGTAGACGAGCGCGTGGTCATCGGTGATGAGCGGCGGGTCCCCGGGCGTCGTGAGGCGTCGCCACTGCGGAGGGGTGGTGAGTTCCAGCGCCCACGTGCGCGTCGAGTCCGCGCCACCGCACACGAGCACGCGCTGGCGGTAGGGGTCGTAGTCCCCGGCGTAGACACCCGCCGGAGGCGGGGTGCCGAGCACCGCGAGCGGCGCCCACTCCGGGGTACCCGCGAGTCGCAACTCCCACGGGCCCGCGAGCGGGCCGCTCGAACTGGTGCCCCCGAACAGGATGCCGCGACGACCCACCGGGTCGTAGACCGCGAGCCCGCGGCCGCTTCGCGGCGGTGGCGTGCCGGCGGGGAGCAATGGCTGCCACGCGGGGTCACCCGCGAGCGCCAGCGCCCACACCGTGTCGAGCGTCGCGCACTGGTTGATGGAGTTCGGGGTGCCGCCGAAGACCAGCATGCGTTCCTCGACCGGGTCCACGAACGACATCGCGTACGCGCGATCGGGCGGTGGCGTGGCGGCGGGAAGCAGCGACCAGCCCGCGCCACCCGCGAGATCGAACGCCCACGTGTCGTGCGTGACGTGCAGGAAGTAGCTGCTGTTGCCGCCGAACACGATCATGCGATCGCGCGGCTCGTCGTACACCGCGGCATGCCCCTCGAGGCCCTCCTCGATGAAGCCCGGGCTCTCGAGCGGGAACCAGGCGTCACCCCCCGAAGCACACGCGCCGATCTCGTCCGTGGGCCCGTGGTCGAGGTAGCCCGACGGCATGACGCCCCCGAACGCGACCACGCGCCCGGGCGTGGGGTCGTAGATCGTCGTGTGCCGGTTCCACTCGCCGAACTCGACGCCCCCGGGCGAGACCGGGGACCATCCCGTGCCCAGCGTCGAGCCCTGCGTGATCGTGCTCCGCATGGCGCCGCCGCCTTCCATCTGCGTGCCGCCGTAGGCGAGGTAACTATCGTCCCGCGGGTCGTAGACGAGCGAGTGGCGCGAGCGGAAGGTTCCCGAGCGGGGTGTGAACGCGATCGGGTCCGCGAGCGGTGAGGTCCACACCACCGAGGCCGGACCTCCGGTGTAGCGCCACTCCCCCACGTCGAGGGCGAGCTTGTCGTGGCGCGAGTCGTAGGCGAGCGCCACCTCCGGGTCCAGGCCATCGACACCCGCGAGCCCCGTCCACCCCCCGGGCTCCGAGAGCGGCAGCGCCCAGATCCCCGTCTCCGCGTAGGCGCCATAGTAGGCGTTCGTCACCGCGCACACGATGCGATCGCGCACCGGATCGTAGAGCGCGACCTGCGCGCCCTCGGGTGATACGCCCGCGTCGGGGAGCGGGGTCCACGTCGGGGTCTCGCCGAGCGAGAGTTCGTAGAGGTCCGCGGCGTCGGTGCCGCCGCCGCCGCCGAACACCAACAGCCGATGACGCAGCCGATCCAGCACGACCCCGGCGCGAAAGCGCGGCGAGGGCGGCGTCCCCGCCGTCTGGAGCTGTTCCCACACCGGCGGCCCACCGAGCTTCATGCGCCAGACGTCACCGTACACACCCGCACCGAGACCGCCGTACACGAGCACCGCGTCGTCCACCGGGTCGAGCACCATGCGCACCTGCGTGCGCCGTCCCGGACCGGCATCCTCGGGTGCGAGCGGCTGCCACGTGGGTGCACCCGAGAGCGACAGCGCGAAGAGCCCGCCGCGGACCTGGCCACCGCCCTCGCCGCCGAAGACGAGCATGCGATCGCGGACGGAATCGAACACGGCCGCGTGGCTCATGCGCGCCGGCGGGAGGGGCTCCGTCCACACGGCATCCTGGGCGTGCGCCCGGGCGGAGCCAAGGCAGACGAGCAACACGACATCCCACGCGCGCGTCGGCCAGCGGGGCACGCCACACCTCCCGGAATCCAGAATGCGAGCAAGAAAGTCTAGTCCGGAACAATCAGGAAGGATAGCCAACAAGATGACCTCCACCCTCAGGCACGCGCCAGTCGCGCTCGGGAACGATGCACGCTAGGATTTCGCCTGCCGCGGCGCTGGGGCCACGGGCGGAGGCACGATGCGCGAGTTCTGGATCCAGGTTCTTGCACGCGGAGTGTTCGCCGGGATGGTCGTGGGCCTCGGCCACGGACTCATCCGCCGACTGGTCGATCCCCGAGCCCATCCGGTGGTGACGGGCGCGCTCCAGGGCGCCTGTTTCGGCATCGCGGTGTCGTTCATCCCCGTGCAGTTCGCGCGTCGTCTCGGTTGGGTCGCGGGCAAGCCCGAGGAGGGGATGACGTGGGTGCTCGAGGCGCTCCTCATCATGGCCGCGACCGCCGCGTTCGGTGCGTACGTCGCTCGACGCAGGTCTCACGAGTAGGAGTCCCCGCGAGCGCATCGAGCGAGCGGCGGCGAAAAAATCGGACGCCCCGTCCAGCTGAGCGTGGACGGGGCGTGACGTTTCAGCTCGCGCGGGACGGCGGGCTCACGGGTAGTAGTCGACCGGCGTCTGGCTCGTGACCACGAACGGGATCACCCAGCGGTTGGAGTCGTAGCCCGCCGCGTCGTCGAACAGCGTCGCGTGGGCGATCGCGTCGACGCCAAAGTGCCGCCAGCCGCCGAGCGGACCCGTCACCCAGCGGATCGAGTACGTGCCGTCGCCGTTGTTGCGGAACGGCCGCCGGTGATCGGCATGATGCAGCAGCACGACGTCGTCCGGGTGATTCGTCGTGACGGTGACGCGCACCGAATCCGACGGCCCGATGCGCAGCACGTCGCGGAGCCGAAACAGCGCCGCCGGATCGGTGAGCGTGGTGTCGAGCGTCGAGGTCTGCACGTGGACGCTCTGGATCCGGGTCGTGTTCACGTCCGAGGTCACCTCCACGAGGCTCGTCCCGGCGAACCGCCAGCGGGTCTCACCGAGCGTCGGGATCGGGACGCGCTTGAACCGGACGTGCCGCACCCAGTGGTCGTCGAGCGGCTTGTGGACCACGTTCGCGGTGTCCGCGACCGTCGAGTCGCCAGGGATCGAATGAACGAGGTTGAGATCCCCGAGGAGATGCCGCGGGACGAGCGCGAGCGCCGTCGTCGGGTGACCGCTCGCATCGGTGTCCGAGAACGAGATCGTCCACGAGAACGTCTCGCTCGTCAGCGTGCGCCAGAAATAGAGCGGGTGGATCGCGGCGAACGTGCCGTTCGGGTCGCCCGCCTGGAAGGAGAACCCCTGCGCCTCGGCGCTCCCGGTGATGCCGTCGTCCACGAGGCCGTAGCCCTGGGTGAGCAACGCGTCGACCTGGCTCTGATCCGTGGGGGGGGCGACGGGCGCGGTGGTGCTCTTGCCGCAGCCCGCAAGCCCCATCGCGACGAGCAACACGAGACCGGCTCGCAATGCGTGACGACTCATCGGCGCTTCCTCCGGGTGGTTGACCTTCGTACGGCCCAGCCCGGGAAGAATCGTCACCACGGCGGGTGGAGTTCAACCTCGTTTCACGCCGTCCGCGCGCTCACCGTAGCTTTTTCAACCGCGGAACATACCGCATTGAGAATGCGCTGCCGTTACACGCGGGGCGAGCCGAGCGCGCGCCGCGAGTACTCGAGGAAACGCGCGAGGACCACGTCCGAGGGCGCGGCACCCGCCGGTATCGCGGCGAATGCCTTCCGGGCCGCGGCGAGGTCGTGGCGCACCACCGCGAGGTAGCAGGCGTAGATCTCCGCGGACACCGGACCGAGCCCCGCGCCGCGGGCCTCCTCGAGCGCTCCCGCGGCCGCGTCGAATCGCCCGGTCTGGATTCGCACGCGGATCAGGCCTTCCCACGCGACGGCGAGGTCCGGCGCCGCGGTGAGCGCCTCGAGGAAGCGCTGCTCGGCGCCGGCGAGATCGCCGCGCGCCGCGGTGGCCCAGCCGTCGTTCACGAGCAGCTGCCCGCGGCCTCCCGCCACGCCGCGGAGCTGCTCACGTACGCGCGCGGCATCCGAGAGCCGGCCCGCACGTGCATAGGCGAGGCTCAGGCGGCCGAGGCTCGTGGCGTCGTGCGGATCGAGAGCGACCGCCCGCTCCCAGCGCGTGATCGCCTCGGACTCCTGGCCGAGCGCTTCGAGCGCGACGCCGTAGCGGAAGTAGAAAGCGGCGAGATCGGCGCGCGCGCTCGTCGAGAGCGTGCCCGAGCGGACGTCGCCGAGCGACGCCTCGGCGTAGGCGAACTCCGCGGCGGCTTGCGCGTCGTCGCCGCGATCGAGGAGCCGGAGCCCGCGGTCCACGACCGCGCCCCAGTCGTCGCTCGGTGTGGAGCTCGCGGCGACCGGGGCGCACACGACCGCGGCCGCGAGGCTCACCGCGGGCACCCAGCGGAGCCGTGCCTCGAGATCGGCGCCGCTCCGCAACGCGCGCGCGATCTCGGCGAGCGTCAGGCCCGCGAGCACGGCGAGCGCGGGCACCAGGTGGATCCGGTAGCGGTCCGTGATGAAGAACGGCAGCAGCGCGGCCGCCATGAGCGCCAGCGAGCCGACCAGCCAGCGTTCGGCGGGGCCGCGCCGCGCCGCCCACGCGACCGCGGCGAGCCCCGAGAGCCCGAGCACGGCGAGGAAGCCGAAGTTGCCGCCTACCGGGAGCCCCAGTGGCCCGGCGGCGCGGGCGAACGAGCGCATGCTCTCGATCTGCGGCAGCTCGCCGCCCGTCCAGAGGAGCAGGAGCTTGCTTCCGGCGAGTGCCAAGGCCTGGCGCGGGTGCGCCCGCACGAACGCGGCCGCCTTTCCCATCCAGTACGCCGAGCTCGCCGCCGGGCTCAGGCGCCGCCCCTCGCTCGCCAGGAGGAACGCGCGTCCATCGAGCGCACCGCCCGTGGTCGGGGAGGTACCCGCGAGCGGCACCGGGATCGAGCCGCCGGTGATGTCCACGTACGTGCCGTTCGCGTCGGGATTGTTGCCGACGTAGAGGTTGTAACCGAGGTTGTACGTCAACGGGATCGGCTCGCCCGAGGCGTGCAGATTCGCGAGCGTGGCGGGGAGACAGCACGCCGCGAACGTGGCCATGGCCACCGCCGCCGCACGGAAGCGCGGACCGAGGCCCGCCGCCCGCGCCCACGCGAGCGGCAGCACGAGTACCAGCAGCACGGCGTTGCTCGCTCGCCCGAGCGCCAGCACGCCGACGAGCGCGCCATAGCCGGCAAAGCGGGCGATCCCCGCACGCGACCAGTCCGTGCGCACGACGAACCAGAGGAGCAGGCTCTCGAAGAAGAGGAGGAGCGATTCGGGGAGCACGAGCCCGTCGAAGAAGGTCGTGGCCTGAAAGAGCGCGAGCCCGACGCCGACGACGAACGCGACCCGCCGTCCCGCGAGCCGCGCGGTCGCGTCTGCGAGCAGCACCACGGCGGCGGCGCCCGTCAGCGCCTGGACGGCGAGCACGCCGGCGACGCCGCCGCCCGTGAGCGCGCGCCACCCCGCCAGGACGTAGGGGTAGAGCGGCGCCAGGTAGAACGCGCTTTTCGGCACCAGCCCGTGGCGGAGGATCGACCCGGACCAGTCCCAGTAGATCTTCGAGTCGGCGTTGAGACTTCCCGCGAACGGCGTCTGCGCGAGCCGCGCGAGATACGCCCAGCGCCACGCCGCGGCCAGCGCGAAGAGCGCCGTGAGTGCGAAGCGCCAGTCGAGAGGTCCGAGGCGCCGCACCTGTGCGCCGGGGCGCCGCCCACTCCATGTCCTTCCCGCCGAGCCGCGCGCGAGATTGCGAGACCTGTTTGCCATGCCCAACCTCATCCCTGCGAGCGGCCGCCCCGGGGGGACGGGCGACCGCTCGCGATCCGCTTGCGTCAGGGAACGAACACGACCCGGGAGAGCGCGATCCGACCTTCCGTCTTCGCGCGCACGAGGTAGACGCCCGCCGCGAGCTGCCGGCCGGCCCTGTCCTGCGTGCCCCAGTAGATCGAATGCGTTCCGGCCGGCATCCAGGCGTTCGCCAGCTCCGCGATCCGCCGCCCGTCGGGGCCGAACATCTCCACGCTCACGACCCCGTCGCGCACCGTGTCCAGCGTGAACGACGTCGGACCGTGCGAGGGATTGTTCACGGCCGCGATCTTGAACGCCCCGGGGAGCTTCGACGGCGGCGGCTTGACCCCGGTCGTTCCGGTGGCCTGAATGTTCACCGACGCGACGTTGACGCTCGCGAGGCTGCACTTCGAGTCGCTCACGGTGAGCGTCGCGAAGTAGCCGCTCGAGGAGCTGGGGTTCGTGTACGTGTGCGAGATCGTCGAGCTCGCCTGCGTCACCGGCGGCGTGCCGTCGCCGAAGTTGAACGTGTAGGAGCCCACCGCGTCGCCGTCCGCGACGTTGGGATCGGTCGAGGAGGAGGCGTTGAAGTTGACCGTCAGCGGCACCGGGCCCGAGGTCGGCGAGGCCACCAATCCGGCCGTCGGCGGCTGATCCACGGTGCAGAAGCAGTTCGCGTTTCCGACCAGGAAGTAGTCGCCGTTGTCGGTGATGTCGGAGGCGTTGTTCTGCGACTTCTGCCCCGCGTCGGGCCGGCCCAGGTACGTGCGGACGTTCACGGCGGCGAGGTCGTCGCCGGGCCCGAGCGTCGTGCCGTCGGCCTTGCTGTCCGCGAGCTTGATCGTGATCACGCCCGAGGCCGGATCGAAGCTCCCGAAATCGGCTGCCCCGAGCGGGGTCGGCGTGTTCGCGTTCGGCGCCGGCAGACTGCCGTCGAGCGGCAGCGGCGGGCCGAAGTCGCCGTACACGAAGCTCTCCGCGCCGGTGGCATCGGTCTTCATGCCGACGAACCGCCGATCGCTCCCGTCGGCCGCGAGCGTCTTGCGATTCCAGACGATGTACCACTGGCTGCTCGGCGGCACCACGCCGGTCGTCGAAGGCGACATCTGGAGCGTGAACGTGAGGCGATTGACGCCCGCACCCTCGTAGGGCTCGGCGACCGAGAGCTGGCGGACGTCCACGGTCGGATCGGGCGGCGTGTTCTGCCCGGAATCGTTCGCCTGGCCGTTCACGGCGACGTCGCTCACCGCGATCAGGCCGGGGACGAGGCAGGGGGTCGCGACGGGTCCGCTCGGGGGCAGGAAGTCGTTGCAGAACGGGCCCTCGCCCAGCGCGTTCACCGCGGTGACGTGGTAGAAGTTCTGAACGGTGGGATCGACCGTGTCGACGAAGCTCGTCCCGGTCACGGTCCCGAGCAGCGTGAACGACCCGCCCGTGCCGATGCGGCGGTAGACCTTGTACGCCGTGATGTCCGAGCCCGAGTTGTCGGGGGCCTGCCACGACAGGTGGACGGTCGAGTTCACGAGGCTGCCGGTGAGGCCGGGAGCTTGCGGGATCGCCGGTTCGACGGGATCGAACGCCGCGAACATCCGCTTGCCGCCCGACTGGCGGGTGATGGTGGCCTTGGCGGAGTTCGAGTTCGGCCCCGCGTCGACGCAGCCGTTGACGCAGCCGTCGTCCCAGCCGACCAGCACGCGACCCTCCTTGTCGATCGTCGCGCCGAAGAAGTCGAGCATGTTGCGGCAGCCGCCGCCGCCGCAGATCGGGCCGCGCTGGATCGGATCGCCGGGCGTCACGTTCTGCGTCGTCCAGTGCGCGCCACCGTCGTACGTCGTGGCGATGAACAGGTACCAGATCCCGGTAAAGAGGCTCGGATCGTCGTTCGATCCCCCCGTGTGATCCTCGCCGGGGCCGTCCGCGGTCGTCGTGCCGTAGAACGCGAACGCCGCCCGATTGGGATCGCCCGCGACCACCGCGGGGAACGCGGTGTTCTTGATCCCGGCCGGCGTGTCGGTGCTCACCGTCGCCGACGGGTTCCCGACGTCGACCGAGGCCGACCAGTGCACGCCCTTGTCGTGCGAGACCGCGATTCGCGGATGGCCGTCCGCGCCCTGGTAGCCCAGGTACACGGTGCCGTCGGTCGCGACGCCGATCGAGGGATCCCACTCGCCCATCGAGGCGCCATCCGGGATCGGCCGGATCGCCCACGTCGTGCCGTTGTCCTCGGACACGATCGCCGCGGCGTCGCCGCCGTTCAGGAGCGGGATGTTGCCGCCGCACGCCTTGTCGGGCACGTACACCGTGCCGTCGGGCGCCACCTTGATGTGGCCGTGCAGGCCGTCGCAATCGTTGATCGTGAACATCGGCACCGAGGGCCCGAACGTGATGCCGCCGTCCAGGCTCAGCGCGATGCTCGCATCGGCGACGCACTGCGAAGCGTAGTAGATGGCGTTCGGGTAGAGCGTGGTGCCGGTGAGCGGGGCGTGGAACGGGCCCCCGCCGACGGTCTCGTGATCGACGCACGAGGGCGCACCCGACCCCTGACTCGGGAGGAAGCTGTCGCCGTCGTTGTCGGTGACGTCGGTCGTGCTGCCGAGCGGCGTGAGCCCTTCCTCCTGGGTCACGAACGTGCGCCCGGTGAGGTTGTCCGTGAACAGGATCGGATCGCCGTAGACGCGGGTCGTGTTCGCGGTCAGCAGCGTCTTCTGATCCCAGATGACGTTCGCCGGCGACTGGCAGTCGTTGAACGTGACCTTGAGCATGTAGGGCAGGAAGCCGCCGAAGTAGGTCGCGGTGCCGCCGTTCGGGATCGGACCGTTGCTGTTGCTGAACGTCTGCTCGCTGGTCCAGTTGCTGCCGATGGACGGCTCGCCCGCGCTGGTCCCGACGCCGGGGGGGGCAGGGAAGTTCATGAACCTCGGCGTGCCCGGGGTCGTGGCGGTGGCGCTCGCGGGCGGATGCCACGGGCTCGGACCTGCGGCGGTCGAAACGATGGGCGCGGTTGCAAGCGCGGCGACCGAAATGCAGCCGGCCAGGAGCCGGGTGCACCACCGCGACGTTCGCGACGCGCGGCGGCGGATTCGCGAAGCCTGTGCCATGAGGAAGCCTCCGATCGGGGGATGGACCCACACCGAACGGAGGGAGCGCATCGGGGGTCAGCGCCCCAACCGTTCGGGTGAGTCGACGGTCCTCCCGGAGGCTTGAGCGGGCCTTGACTGCCGATCCCCGGCAGAGCCGCAGTTCACTGCGGCGCAATGGATTGAGGAGTATTGGACGCGCTCACTCTGGGCCACACGCATCGGGGGTTTCCCCGAGGGGCGCGGGAGGCTGTCGCCCGGCGCGGACGACCCGCTGCATGGGGGGCAGCGGGCGCGGCCCTCCCAAAAAAAATCGGAGGGAAGCCCAACGATCACGGGCTTCCCTCGCGGCGCGGGGAGAGAGTCTCCACCCCGCGCAGTCTGCCGGAACTTTGGCGGGGGCCGCACCCGCCGTAGGCTCGCGGCAGCTTTTGCGTGCAAGATTCTGGCGCAGCTCCAGCGATGTCCGCTGGATGATACTCGCTCCCGAAGGGGCCTGCCCCTCGGGCTGGAGCCGCGCCTATCCGCTAAATCGGCCTCTGTCGCTTGATGTCTGCAACCCGCGTGCCACTCTCCGCGCCGGCGATGTTGTGCGAAAGGCCCAGCATTTACCGCGGGTCTTCGGATTCAGCAGCGGCGGTGGAATCGTCTTCTGGTGATTTCGGCATTGTCGATTCCACATTTTTCCGCGTATCAGGTAGTGACCCGAGCGCCGCTTCACCCGTCGCGCCACCGTCGCGATCGGCGATGTGCCCCGCCGCGCGGTAGAGGCTGAGATGGGTGTAGAGCGTCTTGAGCCCGATCCCCAGCGCGTGCGCGGTGCGCTTCTTGTCACCCTTGAACTCGGCGAGCGTGGCGAGGATGAGCCGCCGCTCGACGTCCGCGAGCGTCGCGCCCACGCGAACGTTGAGCGTGGGCTCCAGGCCTGGCCCCGCGCCAACGCGGGCCGGAGACGCGCCCGAGCCGCCTCTCGCGCCGGCCGTGCCCCATGCGGTGGCGGGTCCGCCCGGGGCGCCGCTCCCGATCCCCGGCAGGAGCTCGGGGCCGATCGCGCCGTCCGCCAGGATCGCCGCCCGCTCGACCGTGTTCTTGAGCTCGCGCACGTTCCCCGGCCAGCCGTACTCGAGGAGCACCGCGCGCGCCTCGGCAGACCAGCGCTTCTTCGTCTGCTCGCGCGCGTTCACGGCGGCGAGGAAGTAGTCGGACAGGAGCTCGATGTCGCCGCCCCGCTCGCGGAGGGGCGGGAGCGGGATGGGGAACACGTTCAACCGGTAGAACAGGTCGCCGCGCATGACGCCCTCGCGGACGAGCGTCGCGGGGTCGCGGTTGGTCGCCGCGATCACCCGCACGTCGACCGGGACGGCGTCCGAGCCGCCGACGCGCAGGATCTTGCCCGTCTCGAGCACGCGCAGCAGCCGGCCCTGGAGCTCCGGCGCCATGTCGCTCACTTCGTCCAGGAACAGCGTCCCGCCGTGCGCCTCCTCGAAGTACCCGCGGCGGCTCGCGTCCGCCCCGGTGAAGCTGCCCTTCTCGTGACCGAAGAGCTCGCTCTCGATGAGCGTCTTGGCGATCGCCCCGCAGTTGACCGCCAGGAACGGGGACTCCCGGCGCTTGCTCAGGAGGTGGATCGTCTCCGCGGCCAACTCCTTGCCCGTGCCGCTCTCGCCCGAGAGGAGCACGCTCGCCTGGGTGGGCGCCACACGGGCGATGAGGTCGTAGACCTGCTGCATGGACGGCGAGCGGCCCACGAGGCGCCCGAACCGGCCGAGCTCGCGCAGCTCGCCGCGCAGGCTCCGGACCTCGGCCTTGTAGCCGCGCGTCCGCAGCACGCCGGTGAGGACGCTGCCGAGGCGGGCGTGATCGAGCGGTTTCGTGAGGTAGTCGAGCGCCCCCTCGCGCAGCGCCTGGACGGCGGAATCCACGGTGGCATTGCCGGTGATCACGATGACTTCCGAATTCGCGGCGATCGCTTCGTCATGCAGGAGCTCGATGCCGCTCCCGTCCGGCAGGCCGTGATCCACGAGGATCACGTCGGCGCCCGATTCCGCAAGGCGCTCGCGCGCCTCGGCCAGCGAGGCGGCCTCGCGAACCTGGCAACCGGTACGCGCCACGAGCAGGGCGAGGCTCTCGCGGAAGCCCGCGTCGTCGTCGACGACCAGCGCCGAGAACCGGGTCATCCCGTCCCCCCCCGAGCCCTTCGCACCACGCAGCACCGCGGCCAGCCGTCTCATGTCTCACGCCTCCCGGTCGGCAGCGTGAAACAGAAACGCGCCCCGCTCGTGCCGTCGCTCTCCGCCCAGACGCGGCCATGCTGCCTGCGGATGATCCGGGCGACGATCGCGAGCCCGAGCCCGGAGCCCTCGAATCTCCGTGCCGAAGAAAGTCGCAGGAACGGTTCGAACAGCTTCTCTCCCAGCGCCGGATCGAACCCAATCCCGTTATCGGTCACGAAGTAGGTGTTCTCGGACGGCCCCGCCACACCCGCGATCTGGATCCTCCGCTCCTTGCGGCCGCGCGTGTACTTGACCGCGTTGCTCAACAGGTTCCGGAACACGCACCGGAGCAGCTCCGGGCTGCCCCGACCGGCAGGCAGGGGTTTGAGCTCGAACTGGAGGTCGCTCACCTCCTCGCCGCCGACCACGATCTCGGCATGCACTTCACGTGCCAGCGCGGTCATGTCGAGGCTCGACTTTTCGCTCTCCTCGCGGCCCACCCAGGCATACTGGGTCAGCTGGTCGAGGAGGCGCGCCGCCGCCTCGGCGCTCATCCGGATCCGCCGGACCAGCTGCACGCCCTCGTCGTCGAGGCGGCCAGCGTAATCCTGGGCGAGCACGGCCGAGAAGTTGAGCACCGCCCCGACCGGCGAGCGCAGGTCGTGCGTGATCGAGTGGCTGAACGCCTCGAGCTCGGTCATGGCCTCGTGCAGCTCGTCCGTGGTCGCCCGGACGGCGTCGTCGATCCGGCGGCGCTCCGAGACGACGCCCGCGAGCGCCAGCGTGGTGACGGCGGCCACGCCCATGAACACCTGCAGCACGACGAGCGACTCGTTGAGCAGCCGCCGGTCCGCGGGCGGGGCCCCGGTGAGCGTCCCCCACACCGCGAGCGCGGCGACCTCGAACGTCGCCGCGGCCGCGATCCGCTGATCGAAACGAAACGCTGCCCATGCGAGCAGCGGCATGAACAGGAACTTGAGCGGATGGCCCGTTGCCTGGAGCGGTGCGGTCGAGTGAAAGACCAGCTGGCCCATGACCAGCAGGGCGACGAGCAGGCAGGCCGCCTCGATCGCGTGCGCCCGCGCCCAGTGCGGACGCGGGTGCCCGATCCAGAGCACGAGGAGCGGCGCCACGACGAGTGCCCCTCCCATGTCCCCGAGCCACCACGTGAGCCAGACGGGGCCGAAATCGCCCCAGCGCGCGAACCCCGCGAGCGCCAGGCTCGTGAGGCCGATCGTCGCGCTCACGGCGGGGCTCATGACACCGGCGAGGAGCGCGAACCGGAGCGCGTCCTTCGGGCGCTCGAACGCGTTCCGGCCATTCGCGAACCGGTTGACGAGCGCGGCGCCGATCACCGCCTCGAGCGTGTTGCCGGTGGCGATCCCGAGCGAGGTCGCGAGCGAGCCGGCGGTCGCGGCATTGACGAGGAACGCGCCCGCGAAGATGCCCGGCCAGACGCGGTAGCCGAGGATGAGGAGCGCCGCGAGGGAGATCCCGGTCGGCGCCCAGACGGCGGAGGCGCTGGGGTGGAGGAGGCCGAGGAGAAGCCCGAGCTTGCCGGCCACGAAATAGACGACGGCGAGGAGCGTGGGCTCGATGACCAGGCGCCAGAGGCGCGATTCCTGCCAGCCGGCCGAGAGGCTCGGGCCGCTGGAAGCCTCCGTGACGGCGCTCGTTCCGGCCCCGGTGGCACGCAGGCTCGGACCGGTGACGCGGCGGGAGAGCGCGCGCGTGAGGGGATCGTTCATTCGGCGGCCACCCGGCGATCGCGACCGGGGCGCAGCAGGGACATCGAAGGCTCCATGGTTCTGGCGGCGGCGCGGTCAAGGCTACGCGGCGCGTTGCGCAGGGTCAATCATATAGCGAGAGGGAGGGGCGGCAGGGGGAGGGGCGGCAGCGCGGGAAGGGGTGGCGCTCGCCCGGCCGTCAGGCGTGGGGCCCTCGCCCCCCGCATGGTGCGGGCGGACCGGCCGGATGCATCTGAGCGATTGACCTCGTCCGACGCCGACGCGAGACTCCGCGGGCAACGGATGCACGTCGCCCTCACACCGCGCCACGGACCCGGCACGACTTTCGGCCCGCAACCTCGGAGGTTGCCCATGAGAACGTCCCTGCCGATCGCGCTCGCGCTCACGCTCCTCGCCCCGTCGCTCGCGCTGGCTCAGCGAACCTCGGTCTCCGGCGACGTCCCGATCTACGCGAACGGGGGCCTGCCCGACCTGACGCCCGATCCGAAGCGGTTCGTCTCGCAAATGGAGATCGTGGACCGCCTGTTCAACGCCGGGGACTGCGAGCTGGTCGAGGGCTCGGTGGGCGGCACCGGCTATCGCCGGCTCCTCCGCTTCGACATGGTGATCCTCAATGCGGCGGACGCCGATCTCAGGATCGGCAGCCCCACCGACCCGACGAATCCCTACGCCTCGTGGTTCGTATTCTCGTCGTGTCACAACCACTATCACATTCGAGATTTCTCGAACTACCAGCTCCTGCGCCTGGACCGCAGCGTGGCCGCGCTGGGACACAAGCAGGCATTCTGTCTCGAGGATCTGCTCAAGTACGGTCCGAACCGCAGCAACGGCTACACCTGCGGCAACCAGGGCATCACGTCGGGCTGGGCCGACTGGTACTTCAAGCAGCTGAGCGGGCAGTGGATCGACATCACGGGCGTCCCCGAGGGCGACTACATCGTCCATGCCGAGATCAACGCCGCCGGCACTTTCCCCGAAGGGCAGAACCGGTACTCGAACGTCGTGGAGACTCAGATCCACGTGCCCGACCCGCGCAACAAGGTCAGCCTCGACACCTCGACGCTCGATTACAACCACTAGCCCGGAGACCGCCATGACGCTCGCAGACGCGAAGATCGCCCAACTCCTGATCCCCGTCGACGACTTCGAGAAGGGCGTCGCCTTCTACCGGGACGTGCTCGGGATCCCGTTCCTGTTCGCGGCACCGCCGCAGATGGCGTTCTTCAACTGCGGCGGCGTCCGGCTCCTGGTCGGGGTGCACGAGGCCGGCCAGAATGCGCAGCGCGGCTCCGCGATCTATTTCCAGGTGCCCGACATCCACGCGGTCCATTCCACGCTCGCGGAGAAGGGCGTCCGCTTCCGCGGGCAGCCGCATGTCGTGAACCGCACCCCCAAGTCCGAGCTCTGGCTCGCGGAGTTCTCCGACCCCGACGGAAACCAGCTGGCGCTGATGAGCGAGGTGGCCCCGATCGGCGCTCGCTGATGCGCGGAGGGGTGCGGCTCGGCGCGGGTGCGACGCATGTGCGTGCGGGGGGGGTGCCTCGCCCGAGTCCCGCGCGAATCATGCGGCCCTTGCCGTCGGGCCCTCCAGTGCGTCCCGGACTCTCCGGCGCAGCTCGGCCGGCGAGAACGGTTTCTGGATGAAGCCGGAATCGCGGCCCGGGCTCGAGCGAGCCCCGTCGGCATCGTTGCCGCCGTGCCCCGACATGTAGAGTACCGGCAGCTCCGGCCGGGACTTCTCGAGCCGCGCGCCGAGTTCGCGCCCGCTCAGGCCAGGCAGGGCCAGGTCGACGAGCGCCAGGTCGATCGGCGGCGTTCCGCGATCGATGAGCCGGAGCGCGGTGCGGCCATCCTCGGCCTCGATCACCGTGTAGCCTTCGACGCGCAGGATCTCGTGCACCAGCCCGCGAATGGCCGGCTCGTCGTCCACCACGAGGATCGTCCCCGAGGTGCGGCTGGCGATCGTCTCCGCGGCCTCCGGCTCCCGCCCGTCCTTTTCGGCGGCGGCGAGCGGCAGATAGACCGTGAACGTCGTCCCCGCTCCGGGCGCCGTCTCGAGCCCGATGTAGCCGCCGCTCTGGCTCACGATGCCGTGCACGGTCGAGAGCCCGAGTCCGGTGCCGTGACCGACCTCCTTCGTCGTGAAGAATGGAACGAACACCTGCGCCGCCGTCTCCGCGTCCATGCCCGTGCCCGTGTCCGTCACGCTGAGCGTGGCGTAGCTCCCCGGGGGAATCTCGAACGGCAGCGGTGCCGCGCCCGCGGGGGCATCACCGGCAGCGCCCCGGTGGCTGGGCCCGGAGCTCGCCACGGGGCTCTCGTCCGGAACGATGCGGTTCTCCGTCGCGACCACGATCCGGCCTCCCTGCGGCATCGCGTCGCGCGCGTTGATCACCAGGTTCAGGAGCACCTGCTCGATCTGTCCCGCGTCGGCACGGACATGGCCGAGGTTCGTCGTGGGAGAGAAGCCGAGCTCGACGTTCGGGCCGAGGAGGTGGCGGAGCATGCTCCGCACGCCCGTGACCACGTCGTTCAAGTCCAGGATGCGTGTCTCGAGCACCTGCCGGCGGCTGAACGCGAGCAGCTGCCGGGTCAGGTCGGACGCCCGCCGGCCGGCGTGCGCGATCACGTCCACCTCGGCGCGTCCCGGATGCTCCGGCGTCAGGCGGCCGTGGAGCAGCTCGCAGTAGCCCGAGATCACCGTGAGCAGGTTGTTGAAGTCGTGTGCGACGCCCGCGGCGAGCCTGCCCATGGCCTCCATCTTCTGGGCCTGGCGGAACTCGGCTTCGAGCTGCTTGCGGCCGGTGATGTCGTGGAGCGCGACCACTCCACCCAGGTGCCGGCCGCGGTCGTCGGTGATCGGCTGACCGCTCGCGAGCACCGTGCGCACCGCGCCGCTCGTGTGGCGGATGGAAATCTCGACGTTCTTCAGCCGTTCCCCCCGGAGGACGCGGGCGAGGGGGATTTCCTCGGTGCGCAATGGCCTGACGCCGTCCGCGGCGAAGAGGTGGTAGTGCGAAGCCCACTCGGATGGCGGAAGCGGGCGCTCGGGCAGTCCGTGGAGCTCGCGCGTGGCGCGGTTGAAGAGCGTGAGCGTGCCCTCCTGGTCGCACGCGACGACGCCGGCCTCGAGGCTGTCGAGAAGCGCGCGGAGGAAGTTCCGCTCGCGCTCGAGCATCTCCTCCGCGGCGCGCCGTGTGCGACGCTCCGCGGCCTCTTCGAGCGCCCGACGCACGGCCGGTCCGAGCCGGCTGAGGCGATGCTTGAGCACGTAGTCGGTCGCCCCGCTCCGCAGGCTGTCGATCGCGGCCTCCTCGCCCATGGTGCCGGAGACGAGGATGAACGGCACGTCCGGGGACTGGCGCAGGGCGATGGAGAGCGCCGCCAGGCCGTCGAAGCCGGGCAGCGCGTAGTCGGAGAGGATCAAGTCGACGCTCTCTCGCTCGAGCGCCGCGACGAACGCCTCCCGCGTCGAGACGGTGATGACCTCGTACTCGAGCCCGCTGTCGTCGAGCGCGGCGCGCACCAGCTCGGCGTCTTTCGGCCGGTCTTCGAGATGGATGATGCGTACGGGTTCGCTCACGGGGTCTCCTTCACGAGCGGGTGCCGGCTGGCTCAGGCCGCCCGGCGGACGCTTCCGGGCGGGGGCTGGTTCACGACCGCCCAGAACAGCCCGAGGTTCTTGATGGCCGTGATGAAATCCTCGAACGCCACCGGCTTCACGACGTAGGCGTTCACGCCGAGCTCGTAGCTCTTGACGACGTCCCGCTCCTCGTTCGAGGACGTCAGCATCACCACCGGGACGGCCTTGAGCCGCTCATCGGCTCGCATGCATTTCAACACCTCGAGCCCGTCCATCTTCGGCATCTTGAGGTCGAGCAGCACGACGGCCGGGTTCCCGGGCGGGCGGGAGGCGAACTTGCCGCGGCACGTCAGGTAGTCCCACGCCTCGGCGCCGTCCCGCGCCACGACGACCTCGTTGGCCAACCGGTGCTCCCCCAGCGCCTCGAGCGTGAGCTCCACGTCCTTCACGCTGTCCTCCGCCAGCAACACCCGCTTCAGCTCGTTCATCAGGCTGCCTCCTGGATCCCTTCGCCGGTGGCGGACCTGGGCAGCGCCACGTAGAACGTCGCGCCCCCGTCCACCACGCCTTCGGCCCAGACGCGACCGCCGTGCCGATGCACGACGCGCCGCACGTTGGCCAGGCCGATTCCCGTTCCTTCGAACTCGTCGTCGCTATGGAGCCGCTGGAACACGCCGAACAGCTTGTGCGCGTACTTCATGTCGAAGCCCACGCCGTTGTCGCGCACGAACACGATCACCTCGTCTTCGGAGGCCTGCGCGCCCACCTCGATCACCGGCCGCGGATTGTGTCCGGCATACTTGAGCGCGTTCGAGAGCAGGTTCGTGAACACCAGGCGCAGCATCGCCGCGTCCCCCCGCACGACGGGCAGCGTCGCAGTGCGCCACTCCGCGCTCGCCGCCGGCTCGCGGAGCTGCTGCCGGACCTCGTCGACCAGTTCCGAGAGGTCGACGCTCGCCTGCTGCATCTGGGTGCGGCCCATGCGCGAGAACGCGAGCAGGTCGTCGATCAGCTGCCCCATGCTCTTCGCCGAGCTGGAGATCGCGTCGAGGTAGCCGCGACCCTTGTCGTCGAGAACGGCGCGCGACTGGCGCATGAGCAGATCCGCAAAGCCGTCGATGTGCCGGAGCGGCGCCCGCAGGTCGTGGGAGACGGAGTAGCTGAAGGCCTCGAGCTCCTTGTTCGCCGCCTCCAGCTCTGCCGTGCGATGGCGGAGGCCTTCGTTCAACGCCGCGAGCTGCCGCTCGGCGCGCTTTCGCTCCGTGATGTCCTCGGAGATTCCGAGCAGGTAGCGGGGCGAGCCGTCGCGGTCGAGGATGGGCACCTTCTTCGTGTGCAGGATGCGGACCTCGCCGGACTTGGTCTGGATCGGCTCCTCGGGGACGTCGAGGAGCTGCCCCGTCTCGAGCACCGTCTGGTCCTTCGCGGTGAAGAAATCCGCTTCCGCCCGCGGGAAGAAGTCGTAGTCGTTCTTTCCGAGCAGCTCGTCGCGGGTGAAGCCGAGCAACTCCTCCCCGGCCCGGTTGAACTGGACGAAGCGCAGCTCGCGCGCGTCCTTCACGAACATCATCGTGGGCAGGTTTTCGAGGATCGAATCCAGGAAGCCACGCATGCGCTCGACCTCGAGTTCGGCCTCTTTCCTGGCGCTCAGGTCGACCACGAACGCCATCACCTCGCCGTCGGAGTCCGTGAGCACCGACGCCCCGACGAGCGCGCGGACGCGGCTGCCGTCCTTGCGCAGGTACTCCTTTTCGAACGGGGTGGCCATGCCGCGCTCGGCGATCTCCTGGCGCGCCTTCGCGTTGAGATCGCGACACTCCGGCGCGGTGATCGTGTCCGAGTCGAGCGGCAAGTCCTCGGGACCGTACCCGAGCATGTGGAGGAAGGCGTGATTGGCCTCCTGGATCGTGCCGGTGCTCGTCGCCGTGAGCACGCCGATGAGATTGGATTCGAGGAGCCGGCTGTGCCGCTCGAGGCTCCGGTGCAGCGCCTCCTCGACGGCGCGGCGGGCGCGATGCGCGGCATCCAGGTGGAGCGCCGTCGTCCACACGAGCGCGACGAGGAATCCGGCGAGGGTGAGCGCCAGGAGGCCGGTCCCGATTTCGAGCCCGAAGAGCCCGGCCCGCTGGCCTTGGAGCCGGAGCCAGCCGAGCAGGAGCGGCGCGGCGAGCGCCAGCGGCAGCACGCGGCGCGTCATGACGCCGCCGGGAGAATCGCCGAGCAGGAGACCCACGAGGCCCCGGTCGGGCCGCGCGAACAGCGCCGACGTCGACAGCAGCAGCAGCGCCGCCGCCACGTTGAACGCCATGAGCCCGTGGATGGGGGACGCGCCGTAGAGATAGCCCACCACCGCCATGAGCGAGAGGGCGAAGCTCGCGAGGAGGAGCGGCTCGCTGAACCGCTGGCTCCGGCGGGGATGGCCGTCGAGCGTGAGGAGCGCCGTGCCGAGGCAAACGAACGCGAGCGCGGTGTTCGCGGCCATCCGGGCCGGGAACGGCGACGCGAGCACCTGGTCGCGGAACAGGATCTGATCCACGGGAAGGTCGAGGCCGGTGATCACGGAGAGGAACCGGAGCGACGCGAATCCAACGACCAGGCCGGCCGCCGCCTGCAGGGGCCAGATCGTTCGCGCCCTGGTCGACTCCCGCATCCGCGGCCACAGCGACGCGCTCGCGAGGAGGACGCAGAGCGCGGAGAGTGGATTCATCCCGGCTCTGCCGGGGAGGATGTCCGTGAGCGCAGGCAGTCCGAGCTGCCATCCGGCGAGCGCGGCGAGCGCCACGAGCGACGCGGCGACGCAACACGCGCGGGTGAACCGCGCGGACGCGGGGCCGGTCCGCGTCTGGATGGGTGGATCCGCCATTCGGGCCCGCCTGGTCCGGAGGAGACGTGGAAATCGTGGAGGGTGGGTTCGCCCTCGCAGGCGTGCGGTGTCCGTCGCGAGTTCTTCGAGCGGCCTGCTCCCACCGTTATCGGTCGCGCGGGGCGGTGGCTTGACCCCCGGGGAGGATCGACATCAGCGGGATCGCGGCGCCGAACACGCGGGTCCGGCCGGCCCCGGCAGCCTGGAAAATGGCATGGAAACCCCTGCGTTCTTCGGGTATCTCTCTTCGCTCGACACCCGATGTCTGGGCCCGGGATCTCACGCCCCGGGCAGCCTCGGGCCGCAACGGGGGAGGTGAACCATGACGCTCCAGATGGGTGGCACCACGGTTCAGATCGGCAGCGTCGCTCCGGACTTCGAGGCCGAGACGACGGAAGGCCGCATCCACTTCCATCAGTGGATCGGCGATTCCTGGGCGGTGCTCTTCTCGCATCCCAAGGACTTCACGCCCGTCTGCACCACCGAGCTCGGGTACATGGCTCGCTTGAAGCCCGAGTTCGACAAGCGGAATACGAAAATCATTGGATTGAGCGTCGATCCCGTCACGAACCACACGAAGTGGGCGAACGACATCAAGGAGACGCAAGGCTACGCGCCGAACTATCCCATGATCGGCGACACGGACCTCTCGGTCTCCAAGCTCTACGGCATGCTGTCCGCGGATATCGCGGGCTCGTGCGATGGCCGGACCGCCATGGACAACCAGACCGTGCGCAACGTCTACGTGATCGGGCCCGACAAGAAGGTCAAGCTCATGATCGCGTATCCGATGACGACGGGCCGGAACTTCGACGAGGTGCTGCGGGTGATCGACTCGCTGCAGCTCACCGCGAAGCACAAGGTCGCGACCCCCGTGAACTGGAAGCAGGGCGAGGACGTGATCATCGCCGGTTCCGTGTCGGACGAGGACGCGAAGAAGACCTACCCGCAGGGCTGGAAGGCGCCGCGGCCGTACCTCCGGATCGTGCCGCAGCCCAAGGGGTAGCGAGCCGGAAGCGGACGATCGTGATCGAGCACCGGGGTCGTGGTTCGCGCGACGCACGAACGGCGAACCGCGGCCCCGGTCGCGCGTCACGATCGCTCGTGAGGCCTTACCCGGTCAGCCTGGATCTCCGAACAGGACGAAGCCCGACCAGTAGCCGGGGTGGCGGTAGGGTCGAGCCCCCGCTGCATCGCGGTAGCTTCGGAGCCACCACCTCGCCTCCCTCAGGGCGTCGACCTTTCGCATCGCCACCCTCGGCCCCCGACCGCGATCCTCATCGTACGAGCCGTTCAGATTCTCGTAGAACCGACGCATCAGGAGCGCTGCGGCACGATCATCCGTCCGCCACAGGCTCGCGACCAGACTCCGGGCACCGGCGGCGATGAATGCGTGCGTCAGGCCCGTGGGACCCTCGCCATAGACGATGGACATGGGCGCCGACTGACAGCCGCTCAGGGTCACGAGGTCCGCGTCGAGATGAAGTCGGTTGAGGACCTCGTCCGTCGAGAGCACGCCGTCCGTGACCGGCGAGACCCCGCCGTCTCCGCTGTTCGCCGCCTGGGCGAGCACCAGGCTCCCGAGCGAGCTTGTGGCCCCCGTGACCAGCACGTGCGAGGCGAAGTGGATCGTGTCGAAACGTCGCATCTCACCCGTGCGGGCAAGCTCGTAGAGCTCGTGCTTGGACGCACGTGGCCCCACGAGCACCAGGGCTCCTGGCATGAGGCGCGACAGCTGCTCCACTTCCCAGCGGGTGCCGAGGAGGCGGGGGAGCCGGGCCAGTGCCCCCGGATCTCCCGAGCCGGCCGCGCGCATCACACGACCCTCGGGCAGGCTGACGCGTTCCGGGACGTGATCGAACGGGGTGAGGCCGCCATGGGCGCGCTCCGATTGCATCGCGATCAGCTGCGGCCCGGAGAAAGGCGGATCGCCCACCAACAACGCCCGGCGGTGGCGCGGCGGCGGAGCCCGGCGCGCGCGTTCGCGCAGCCAGGCGAAGCTCGTTCCTGAAGGAGCGTACGAGACGGCGAAGCGTCGATCGAGGTACACGCCGCTGGAATCCACCATCGCCTCGATGGGGCATCGGAAGCCGCCCGAGCCCACGACCACGAGCTCATCGATGCCGTCGAGGAAGGGCATGAGCGGTGCGATGCGTTCGGTCCAGGCCGCACGTCCCTCGGCAGACGCTTCCGACGTGGAATCGACACGGACCGGCCATGCCGCCGCACGACCGAGTTCCGTGAGAAAGCGATCCATTCGGTTCGCGGCCTGCGTCCCCAGTTCTTCATCCGTGGTACGCAGCCGAATCCAGCGCACGGGACCCGAGCGCCGGACTACGAATCCCCACGCGGAGTGCGGCTCGTTCATGCCCGGCGTCACGTCGAGCCACCCGAGCAACGCGGCGCGTTCGGGCAAGGCTCCCTGGATGCGTTCGACCGTGGACGGGGTCGGGACGCTCGTGGTGGTATCTCCGCGTGCGGTCTCGCCCGGTATCCCGAGAAGTTCCCCGAGCAATCGGCCACGGAATCGCTCGAGCGTGGGCAACGCCTCAGCCTCGCGCCCGGTGACCAGGAGGATCGCCGAGAGGTCTTCATACTGAACGAGTCGCGAGAAGATCCGACCCACGCCCAGGTCGAGCCGGGCCCGGGCGCGTTCGCTGATGCCGGCGCTCTCGCGATGGAGGCGTTCGGCCTCTGCGTACCGCCCCTGCGCCTGCAGGCTCTGTCCGAGCAGGCTCAGCGCGACGAATCGGTTGGGATCGTGAGCGCCAAGAACTGCCTGTCGAGTCTCGAGTGAACGCCTCAGCTCCCGTTCGGCCCCGCGCCAATCCTTCGTGCGCAGCAGGACGAGGCCGAGATCCATGCGGTCCGCGGCGACCTGAACGCTACGCTCCCCCAGGGTGCGGCGATGGATCGCGAGCGCCTCTCGAAGCAGCGGCTTCGCCCGTTCGAACTCTTCCAGCGAACGATGCGCGTTCGCGAGCCCGCTCAGGGCGTCACCCACCTCGGGAGCATCCGGCCCCAGGATCACCCGGGCGCGCTCCACCACCCGTCGCAGCGGTTCGCGGACCGCGTATCCACCGGCGACCTTGCGCCGCGCGTTCAGGAGCGTGATCTCGGCGCGAATGACGTCGGGGTGATCCGGCCCCAGGGCACGACGACGTATCGCGAGCGCCCGCTCGCACCACCCGGTGTTCTCGGGTATCTGGCCACGCGCGGTCGCAAGCTCGCCCAGACGGAGCATGCTCTCCGCCACCTCGAGGTGACTGCTTCCCAGGATCGCCTCGCGGGTCGAGAGCTGTTGCCGCGCGTCCTTAAAGGCGGTCGCGAAATCGCCCTGCAGCGAGAGCGAATCGATTTGCGACGTCAGCCCGTCCGCCTCGGCGAGTCGCTCGCGGGTCGTGTCGTCGAGGCCGGCCGCGTACCGGAGCGTCGAGGAGAGCCTCGCGAGATCGGCGACCTCGACCGGTTTGGCCCCCGCGTCGTGCCGCCGCGCGGCGAGCGCGCTGTCCGCCAAACGAGCGGCCGCGTCGTATTCGCCGCGGGAGCGGAGTGTCGCGATTTGGGAACGGAGCTGGGCTCCCTGCTGCGTTGCTCGGGGTGAGCCCGTGCAGGCGTGCAAACCGAGCAGGAGCACCGCGGAGAGTCCCGCGCGTACGGCGAAGCTGGGCCCAGGAACGCGGTGTCTCATGGCGGCCCTTCGGGGAGGTCTCCGTTACCGCTCGGCCCGTGCGCGTTGGCCCAGCTCGCCCGGCTCGCGCGCGAGGACGCGTCGCAGCGAGTCGGCCGGGGCGTCCATCCGGGCGCCGCGCAGGGCGGTGTAGAGCGTCCAGCGCGTCTCGCTGTTCCACGGCTCGGGGACGGCGCTCATCTCCACGGAGTAAAGGATGTCGACCGCCTTCCGGTAGTCACCACTCCATGCGAGCGCGCTCCCGAGGTAGATGCGCCTGAGCGACTCGTTGCTACGGTCCGCTTCCGGCGTTGTCTCGAGTCGGGCGATCGCCTGGCGAACGTCGTGCCTGGCGTAGGACGAGAGCCCGAGCATCAGCGAGTCCGCCACGCCCGGCGTGGCGCGCGACTCGATGGCGTCCGTCGCCCGCGGCAACCAGCGGGGCTTCGGCAGCGCGCGGTCGCCTCCGCGCGGAAGCCAGAACAGGATCGCCGCCGCAGCAGCTGCGATTGCCGGGATCCATAAGCCGAGGCGGCGGGGAGTCCAGAGACGCTCTCGGCCGCGGACTCCCGACGGCCGCGAGCGCACTCCATTCGCGGTCGCGGGCTGCCCCGCCAGCGAACCCGCCTGCTGTGCTGCCGGCGCTTCCATCCCGAGGAATTGCCGTGAGCGCTCGGAGGCCATCAGGCGCTCGCGTTCGCCCGCCAGCCGGCGGAGCGTCTCCTCGCACACGCTGCACGCCTTCATGTGCTCCAAGATCGCGTCGCGCTCGGAATCCGGCAGCAGTCCGTGGAGCAGGTCGATGCACACGGCCTCGCTCGTGTGCGGGTCGGAACCGGCGGGGACGGGCATCGGTTGCTGGCGATTCATTGGCGTCCCGGATGAGCCGCTACGCTCCCGGCGCCGGCAGGCACGGGTGGCAGAGAAAACGCCGACCAGAGCTCAGCGAACACGCCCTCGCGGACATCGGACCTCGCATAGCCCTTGCTGTTGATGCAACGGGAGACCACCTCGCGGGTGCGGTGGAGGATGACGTCGACGTTGGCCGGGGTGAGCTGGAATTCCGGGTGCACGGCGATCTCCTTACTGGACATCTCGTAGAACACGCGGAACAACCACATCCGTCGAGGCCGGGACTCGAGCTGCTCGAGACAGTCCCTCAATGCGAGCGCGAATTCCCTACGTTCGAGCACGCGGTCGGGACCCTGCTCGGCGGACGCGCGGGTCACCCTGGCCTCCTCCGCCGAGCCATCGCTCGAGCCCCCGGCGGAATCCGCCAGGGGAACGTGCCGACGAGCCTCCCGCAGGTACTCGACGAGCCCGTTCCTCGCCACGGCCGACAGGTAGCCGCAGAGTTCCGGAGCCGTGCGGCCCGCGAGGCTCCACTGGTTGAGTTCGGACTTGACGAACAAATCTAACGCCTTGGCGGAGGCGATGTCCTCGAGTACGGCCGGGGGCACGGGGCCCATCTTCGCGCAGTGTCGCCGGAGGTAGTGGCAGAGGGCCGTGTTGAGGAGCAACCAGGCCTCGCTTCGGACGTGAGCCCGGGCGCGGGATCCGGGGCTCGAGCTCAACGACCGGCACAACTCGAGGAGCCGTGCCGGCCAGCGGAGAGCGGGATCCATCGAGGGATGGTCTGCCATCGGGCAATTGTGAGGCTAAGGGGCGCCGCGTCAAGGCCTTATCCGCAGGGGAGCCGCAACGTAGCGCTGTTGACCGCTGTGTTGCGCGTCCACCGCAGCTTGTCGTCTGTCCTGTAAGGAATCGCGGGTTCTCGCGAACGTTCAATGAGCAACAGGCTCGCCACGGAACCCGTCCGAGGCGCGAGTGATCTTGGCCGCCGACTGAGACGTCCCCTTGGGTGGCTGCGTCATGACTCGCAGCGCAAGGGTGTCGACGCTGGGCCAACCCATCGAATCGCTCAGAACTCCTTGGGGAGGCGTCATGTCACCGAGCGTGCGTCGCGCGATCGTCCTCTTGATTGTCGGATCGTCCCTATCGGCATCCTCGCCCGTGCGCTCAGCCACCTCGTGCTGTCGCGCCTGGCACCAGCTCCAGGGACAGCCGTGCACTGATCCGCTGCTCCTGCCGCCGAACGCCGCGTACGACCCGGTGAACAAGATCATCGTCTCGGCGTCCTTCAATCAATCCACCACCCCACCCTCGTTCGAGACGACGGTTACGGATGTCATAACCCACCTGGCGACAACCTGGAGCGTGCCGACATTGGGCACCGGAGACCTGCCATTCGAACTGCCGTGCAATGACGCGCCGCCGACCTACGATCAAGCCGGTGAAAGCTATGAGGTGACACCAACACTTGTATATGACGGTCAAGGGATCATCATGTCCAGTGGTGCCTACGTTCGCTCGACATACGGAGGCGGCAACTTCACCGTTTGTTTCAATACCAGCACGTATCGGTGGGCTGGCCAGGAGTGGGCGCAGGTGAATGTTTCAACGCCGAGCCGCGTCCATCATGCCATGGCATATGATGCATCTCGCGATGAGGTCGTGCTGTTTGGTGGATCGGGTGACTACGACGCTTCATGGGATACATGGATCTGGAGCAGGTCGACTGCCAGTTGGACGCTCGCGAACGAGTCACCGACGCTCGGGGCGCGATCCGGACATCGGCTCGTTTATGATCCCGGCTGCGGGCGGGTGTTGCTGATCGGTGGGAAAAGCTCTTTGGGGGGGCCTCCGCCTACCGAGACATGGGCATGGGATGGCAACGCAAGCCAATGGTCACGGGTGGCGCCTGCGGCGACCGGGCCGAGTTCACTTCAGGATGATTTTGAGGTCATGTCCGACGACGCGAGCGGCCGAGCCCTCGTATGCGATGGCGGTTCACTATGGGGATGGACGTACGACCCGCCGGCCGATGGCCGGGTGGCCTGGTATCCGGACTGCGACGGTACGGATCGGGCTCTATGCAACAATGGCAAGCCGATCCCCTCGCAGTGCCTCGGGCTGCCGGGACAGATCGCGATGGGCTTTGACGGATCCAACGACCGGATGAGGGTCGCGCACGACGGCTCGCTCGAGTTTCCGGATGGTAATTTCTCGGCGATGATGTGGCTGGCTCCCTCTGTAGCGCATTCCGGAGAGATGACCCTCCTTGACAAATGGGATGGAACGAAAGGCCTCTGGCTCGGAATTCTCGCGCACCAGGTTCTGGACCTTCGCGTAGGGACCGCGAGCACGGTGCTGGTGCCTGTTCCCGAATTGACGACCGCGGCGTGTTGGACCCATGTGGCAGTGACAATTTCCGCTGGTCATCTCGTTTCGGTCTACGTGAACGGCCAGGTGCGACTGCAACATGACCTGGGGCCCGTCCAGACTCTGACCAACGCCACCCAGGATCTCTACGTCGGCGGGTCGGCACCTGCGCCCAATCCGCTCGGTGCGGGGCATTTCGAGGGCGGGCTCGACGAGCTGCAGCTCTACGAGCGCGCGGTGACGAGCGAAGAGGTGCTCTCGAGCTACACGGACGGGCCCAAACCCCCGGGCGACGCGAACCATGTCTACGTTCCGAAGGGTGTCGACCTATGTGCTGGAGATGATTACGAGACGATCCCGGTCACGGTCTTCAACGATTGCCCGCAAACGGCTCAGTTCCGCGTCGTGGTGGAGGGCCTGCAAGTCGTGCCCGGGTGCCCCGACCCCGCGGCGGGAGTTACCGGCAGCCCGCAGACACTGACGATTCCCGGCCTGTCATACGGCACGGCGAAGGTGAACGTCTACGCGCCTCTCGACATGGGCGTTTTCGCCTGTTACCAGGCGACCGTCACCAACACCACGGATGGCAGCATAGCCAAGGCGGACGGCAAACTGATCCAAACATCGTCCTACGGCTACATCTGCATTCGACCCGTGCCGAACGGCGGGTTGCCTCCTGCCGTTGTTACTCCGCCGGCGCGGGCCGGCGGCGCATCCATCACTGGTCCCAACCCGAGCGGCGTCCTGCCTCCGAACGAGGTCCCGCCTCCGTTTGAGCTGCGCGCCCATTCCGTGCTTCCCGCCGGCTTCTATGTCATCAACCCGGGCGCCACCACCCTTGAACTCGACTACATCGTCCGGCCCGTGGACGCGAGCACGGACGCGGCGAGCACCATCCTCACACTCAATGGACTCTCTCCCGGCACACCAGTAACCGGGCATATCTCGGTCGCGCCTGCTGACACTGGAGTCGTCGTCGTCAATGCGATGGCGACGTCGCCCGCCCCCAGCAGGGTGCAGGAAGTTCGGCTCGAGATCGATGTCGACGGTGACAGCCAGCCAGACCCGGTGGCGGTGATCGGCATTCTGCCGATACAAGCCACCTTCAAGATCGCGGCGTCCGCTGGCACGCACGGCGCCATCGCACCTGCCGGGGTGATCGTCCTCGACATGAGCTCGAGCCAGAGCTTCGCCATCACCCCGGATGCGGGTTATCGCGTCGATGATGTAATCGTCGACGGAACATCAGTCGGAGCCCCGCGGAGCTATACGTTCAGCAACGTGACCGCCGACCACACCATCGTCGCCAGCTTCGCGGCGGAGCTCGCCGGTGTCCCTGGCGGGACGCTGCCGAAAGTGCTGTGGCTGAGTCAGCCGAATCCCAATCCGCTGCACCAGACGACCGAGCTGAGCCTTGCACTTCCACAGCCCGCAGAGGTTTCGTTTGTGATCCACGACGTTGCGGGACGGATCATCGCCGTTCTCTTCGAAGGCAGGTTGAGCGCCGGCGCCCGAGTCTTCCATTGGGATGGAAAGGATGCCGCCGGCCACCCGGTCGCGAGCGGGGTGTACTTCTCTCGTCTGGTCGTGGATGGCAAGGTCCTCACACGCAGGCTTGTCACACTCGATTGAAACCTCCGCGGTAGCCCTCCGCGGATCGCGCGCAGCGTCATGGGTGCGCATGCCGTGTGTGATCGAACGAGACAGGGCTGATCCACCGAACCATTGTGGCTTTCATCGATCGGAGACGACAGCAATGGCACCGAGAAGAATTACATTCGTTGTCGGCCTCGCGGTCGTCGAAGCCCTCGCGTTCGCTGTTCGACCCGCAGTGGGAACGACGCTCTCTCCCACGATCAAGAGCATCCAGCCTCCGCTGCTCTTCGAGCAGAACACGGGTCAGTTCGACAGGCGCGTCCGCTTTGTAGTGCGGAGTGGCGGAACCACGTACTTCCTCACGGATGACGGTATGACCACGGTGATGATGCAGCGCCCTGCCGCGCCACCATCGCCACTCGAAGACGCGATGGGCCCGATCGGAGCGACCGGGGCCGTCCACCTTTACGCCGTGCGCTCGACGCTCGTCGGGGCTCGCCGTTCGCCGCGTTCCCTCGGGGAGGATCGCGTCGCGTGCGTCACCAACTACTTCAAGGGCAGCGACGCATCAAGATGGCATGCAAGGATACCGAACTACCAACGCGTGCGATTCATTGGGGTCTACCCGGGTATCGACCTGGTGTATTACGGGAAGGGATCGCAACTCGAGTTCGACTTCATCGTTCATCCTGGCGCGGATCCCCGACGGATCCGAATTCGGCACGAGGGGAGCGACGAGCCGGTCGCCCTGACGGACAACGGCGCACTGAGTGTGGCGACGACACTTGGTCGCTTGCTCACGACGCAACCCATTGTGCACCAAAGTCAGTCCGGTGAGAGTCCGGAGCGTGCGGTCACGGCGGCGTGGCGACTCGAACCTTCGGGCGAGGCAAGCCTTGCGATCGGATCCTACGATCGCAGCCGCGCACTGGAAGTGGATCCCATCGTCTTCAGCACGCTCCTGGGTGGCTCCGGTGGTGACGCCTCCAACATGAATCCGAACAGTGGGGCCATCGATTCGGCCGGCAACATCTTTGTTACCGCGATCACGGCGTCCGTGGATTTCCCGACGACGGTCGGCGCGTTCGACCGGACGTTGGATGGGCTCGGTGACGCGTCTGTCTCGAAGCTGGATCCCAGTGGATCGACGCTCCTCTACTCCACGTACCTCGGGGGCGACGCCGGATCAAGTGAGGCCACTCCCGGCGTGGTCGTAGACGCGGACGGGAATGCTTACGTGTCGGGTGGGACGTCGGCGCCGGATTTTCCGACGACCCCTGGCGCATTCATGCGGACCCTGGCCGGGTCGAGCGATTGCTTCGTCACCAAGCTCGATCCCACGGGGTCCACATTGGTCTACAGCACTTATCTGGGCGGGAGCGGGACGGAAGCATTTGCCGGCGAGGCACTCGACCCTGCTGGGCAGTTGTGGACGGCCATCCAGACTTCCTCCGGGGATTTCCCGACCACGACGGGATGCTATAGCAGCGTCGCCGGTCCCGGGGCGATCGCAAGGCTGGCTGCCGACGGCACCGGACTCAGCTATGCGAGTTATTTCCCCGCCCCCTTGGTGTCGGCGGTCTCGGCGGGTGTCGACTCGTTGTGGCTCCTGGCGCGCTACTCGGGCGGCAGCCCACCGGTCACGCCGTCCGCGTTCCGCGGCTCCCCGATCGGCGGCGTCGACGTCTACTTCGCACTCCTGCGGCTGAGTGACAGCGCCGTGCTCTATGGCAGCTACTTCGGCGGATCCGGAACCGACGAGTCATTCACCGGGCTCGCGCTCGACAACCTCGGCAATGTCTACTTTGGCGGCCGGACGATCTCCGGCGACTTGCCGGCGACCCCGGGGGTCTACGATCCGACCCCCAACGGAGGCGACGACGGATTCATTGCCAAGTTCTCGCCCGATGGCTCCACGCTGCTCTATTGCACCTATCTGGGTGGGGCGGGTCTGGACCGTGTGTTGTTTGGATTCGGCATCACAAGCACCCGGCATGCGGTTATCGGCGGACGCACCACATCATCCAATTTCCCGATCGCCGGCAACTTCATCCAGGATACTTACGGCCTCAACGAAGACGGCTTTGTATCCGAGTTGAGCGAAGATGGTTCACAGCTCGTCTTCAGCACGTATCTGGGAAGCATCGACGATGAGAATGTGCGGTGGGTGACCGTGGGCCCCGGAGACATGGTGTACGCCGCCGGCTACGCCAGCGGCGTCCACTTCCCGACGACTCCGGGGGCCTTCGACCAGACCTTCAACGGCGGTCGCGACCTCTTCGTCGTCGAGCTCAACACCGCCAGCAGAGGGACCAGTTCCATCGCCGGCAAATGCTTCAACGACATGAACGCCAACGGCGTCTGGGACCCGGACGAACCGCCATTCCCGGGCCGCCTCGTCCATCTCGAGCCCGCGGGCGGCTACCTGTTCACAAAGGAGGACGGCTCGTTTTCGTTCAGTTCGCTGGCCACGGGCTCCTACCGCCTGTCCTTCGCCCAGGACTCGCTATGGGCTCAGTCCGCGCCGGTGGATATCGCCGGCTACGTGATTGCGCTCGGAGACGATCAAGCATTGTCTGGGTACGTGTTCGGAGGCCGTCCGACACACGACGTGTGCAGCGCAAGAGTCGTGGTCAAGCTCGTGTGCCCGAACGTACTGAAGGTAGGCCCACGATGCATGCCCTGCTGTGACGTGCCGAATAGCTATCATGTGTTCCTCGAGAACACCGGCACGACCTTTCTCTCGGGACAACTCGATATTCAACTACCGCCCGAAGCAACCAACGTGGTGGTCAACGCCGTTGGACCGTGCTACTTCGACTCGCAAATGCACGCGCACACCTGCAATACGCCCCCCGTGGTGATTGGCAATAGCATAGCCATAAGGTTCAATCCCAACGGTACGAGCACCGAGGGTATTCCGCCCGGGCGAGCAGTGGATGTCGAGTTGACATTCACACCGGTGTGCCAGTCCGGATCCGTACCGACGCTCGTGGTCGGCGCCTCGTACCATGATCGTTTCTGTCCCCTGACGGCCAATGGCGTGCATGCCGAGCGGGCCCTGTGTGCCCACGACCCCAACGCCAAGTCACCCGCGCCGCCCGGATGTGGAGTGGATGGTCTCATTGCCGCGGTGCAGCCGCTCCGCTATCTCGTTGAATTCCACAACACGGGGACGGCGCCGGCCGACCTCGTCGTCGTGCGCGACACGCTGGATGCCGACCTCGATTCGAACACGGTGGTGACGCTTGGCTCCAGCCACCCGCAGGTTTTCGAACGACATGGCCGGGTGCTCGCGTGGAGCTTCTGGGGCATCGAGCTGCCCGACAGCATCGCGAACGAGCCGGCAAGCCACGGTTACGTGGAGTACGCGGTGCGTCCACGAGCGGATGTTCCCGTGGGAGCCGTGATCGAGAACACCGCTTCGATCTACTTCGATCGCAACGATCCTGTCGTGACGAACCGCACGCATCATACGATCACCGACCAGCCCGTCCCGATTTCGGGTTTCACCGCCTCCAGCGACACCGTGACCGAAGGCGGCGAAGTGTCCTTCAGTTATACGGGCGGCACGCCAAACGCAACGTACTCCTGGATGTTCGGCCCGGGAGCCATCCCGGAAACGTCCACCGAGGCCAACCCGACGGTTCGGTTTGATCAGCCGGGAGCGCACTTGGCGATCCTTTCGGTCGCTCTGGGGGACTGCGAGTCCACGCCGGAACTGAAGCGGATCGACGTCTATGGGCGCGGGACCCTCGATGTGCCGGCCCGGCACGCGACGCGGCTCAGCTTCTACGGTGGAATGCCCAACCCATTCTCGAGGTCGACCGAGCTGATATTCGATCTACCCACACAAGCCCCGGTGTGGTTGGAGGTCTTCGATGTGGGTGGGCGCAGGGTGGCGAGCATTCTGTCGGGCGAGGAGCTCACGAGCGGAACACACCGGGTTCCGTGGAACGGATCCGTCGCAGGCGGGGGCCTGGCCCGTAGCGGGGTGTACTACGCGCGCCTGCGTGTCGGCACAGAGCTGCTGAAGATGCGGATCGTGTTGTCGAGGTGAGATAAGCGTTCGACCGACCTGCCGCGGGCGAGGCGGTAGACCGGCTTCCCTGCCTCATGTCGCGCTGTGGCCGCAATGCGACGACGGGAGGCGACTCATGCGCAGCGTCTTCCAGCATGCCGCCAGCGTCGTTCTCCTCGAGTTAGAAGAGGGGACCGGCTTCGCCGTGCTCCGCGTGCACTCGGAGCCGACGAGCCTGCCCCCCCGAAGCGGCGATGAGAATCGGGCCGCGCGTTCAGGGCATGCGTTGGACCCGACGTTGTATTGGCCGATCATCGCCGCGTGCGAGCGAGCCGGACCGCGCGGCGGGAGTCTCCACGGCGCGCAGGCTCGCGAAAAGCCGCGTCGTTACGGGTCGGAACGGGTGTGCCGGGAATGGATGCGCCGGGGGTGACGATCCGGTCGGAGGCTCGGGAACTGCCTCGTCACGCCCCGGCGCGGTTCACCTACTGCACGATCACCGCCGCACACGCCTGCAGCGACTGATCGCTGACGAGCTGCACGGAAAGCGACCCGATTGCAGTGATCACATTGCTCACCTTCACGTTGAAGGTGGCGATCCCGGCGGGGTTCGCCGTGACCTGGATGATCTGCTGGCTTACCGAACCCGTGGTGCAGGTCTGGTTGTCCGGGAACAGCGCCACCATGTAGTCAACGCCAGGCTCGAGTCCACGGAGCTGAGCGTGAATCTCCGTGCCACCCGTCGGCACGGCGCGCAGCGTCGCCTGCCCCGAGATGCCGGAAGCCGTCAGGCTTTCGAACGTCGCGGTTGCGGTGTCCCTCGCGGCCAGCGCCATCGATGCTGTCATGCAGGAGAGAAGAAGAACGGAAACCAACCAGAGTCGACGCATCTTGTCGTCTCCTTTCCTGTCCGGTCACGCATGCCCCAATTGAGTATTACCAGTCTGAACGCCTCCAATAAAGTGAATTAGCGGTAAAGCGAATCGTTAGGTGAATCACCTGAAGGTTGCACTCGCGTGCACGTGAGAGTGACGAGTAAGTTACGACATCACGGCGGGCACGATGCTCGCGACGCATCGTTCATTGTTCGAGCAGGATACTCGTGTGTCCACTGCCGCGAGGCGTGACGACACGCGCGAAATAAATTCCCGGGCGCGCGTGACCGGAAGAATTCGTTCCACTCCACGCGAGCTCGTGCTCACCCGCATCGCGCACGTCCTCGTCGAGCAGCGTGGCCATTTTCCGACCAGCGACGTCGTACACGTCGAGCCGCACGGGGCCGGGCGCATCGAGCGCGAAGCGCAGCGTCGAAACGCCGGGCCGCGCGCGCGACACGAGTCGCACCGATCCGGGACCGTTCGGAGCCGCGGCCGGCGCGCCTCCCACCGCGAGCGTGGCCGCGAAGCCGGGCGGATAGCGGTCGTGCACGCACGTCAGGGCCGAGCGGTCGTCGGTTTCGAGCGTCCGCCCATCGGTCCCGATGTAGGAGGCATACATGGTCGGGCGGTTGCGCCGCTGCGTGAGCTCGGTGTGATGGATCCCCATCGAGTGCCCCAGCTCGTGCGTCGCGATGGCCTGCAGGTCGTAGTCGCTCCCGTTCGTGTTCCAGGTCACCGCGTCGTTGAACGAGATGTCTGCTTCGAGGATCTCCTGTCCCGGACCCAGCACCAGCGCCGTGATCGCGAGGCAGCCTCCCGTGCAACCGCTGGTGCTCGACCACAGCGCGGTGTTGAGGCCGTCGGTCGCGAAGCCCGCGCTCGTCGTGCCCGAATACTGGAGGTGATAGCCCGCGGCCGAAACCGCGGTCCAGGCGGCCAGCGCGTTCTGGAACGCCGTGAGCGCGCCCGGCTTGCCGCCCTGGCTCGCGGGATTGACCCACCAGGAAACGGTCGCCGTGGTGCGATGCGCGAACCCGAGCGGGTCGTCGCAGGTCACGCGCGTCCCGATCGACGTCCGGCCGACGTTCGTGTTCTGGATCAGCCGATACGCGCGCGCGTCCACGACGCCGAGCGCGAGGAGTCCGCAGGCCGCGGAAGCCAGCGTGAGCAAAGTCGTACGTTTCATGGTCGACGCTCCTATCGCTAGCGGTTGGACTGCGCGTGAACCTGGTGGACGAGGTCGTCGAGCGCGAGCCCCTGCTCGCCGCCCGGAGCGGCCGTCTCGCCCTGCGCGTCCGGCAGGAGCGGGTCCGCGAGCGCCTGGCTGAACGCGCGGCCGTTCACGATGTCGAACACGCCCTGGGCGTGATCGCGGATCGTGAGCCGATGGGCCGCGCCCGGGAGGTCGGCGTGCGCGAGGAACATCACGTACTCGGAGCCGGGGGCGAGATCCGCGCCGCCGACGATCAGCGTCGTCACTGCTCCGACCGTTCCGCCCATGACCGTGAACGTGACGTCGCCGGCCGCGCTCCCCTTGAGCACGAGCCCGGGGCGGGCGTGCACGTCGGTCAGGATCAGCGTGTGATCGGCGTTCCAGTAGCTGTGGATGTCGAGCACGGTGGCGCGCATGACCAGCTCGTTCTCGAGCGTGAGCTGGTCCAACCCCTGGCGGATGAGCGTCGTGGCGCCCGAGGGCGCGGCGAGCAACGCGGTGGCGGCGCACGCCAGGATGGCGCGCATGAAGAGATGCGGCAGCTTCACGGCAACCTCCCATGATCGAGGCACGGAGATGCCGGCGGAGCTGTATCCGTCATGGCGCGGGCGGAATGCGGCGGTGCCGGCGGTGGAGGCTCGTGCGGACGGCCCGGGCTGGGAGGGAGGCGGCGAGTGGTCGGGCCCGCGATCGAAGTGGGGACGATGTCGATCGCCGATCGAATCCTTAACAGAGGCCACACACCGCAGCAATGCTTTCCTCGTGGGCCGGAGATTGTTGCTTCGTCGATCCACGACGGTAAGTCGTTGCGAGTTCGTCGAAGCGTGCCTCGAAATGAGACGGAGTGCCCCGTCGCAACAATCTTCGGCGCACGACCCGGGTTAATGACCCGTTTGCACGGCCACGCGGGTGTCGTTCACGCGCCTCAAGCCCGGCGCGCCGCCGGCCGATGCCCCGGCTCAGGATCGCCGCACCCGTGCCCTTCGCACGTCGGCCGCGGCCTCGATCCCGCTCGCCGCCCCCCCACGGGATGCGGTCCAGCCCGATTGCTGAAGGGAGGAAGCATGGCGTACGAAGCCGAGGTCAGCCGCAACAACCCAAGCGCTTTCCTGTTTCTCATCGACATGTCGGGCTCCATGACGGACCCGTATGCCAACGGCAAGCGGAAGGCCGACGGCGTCGCGGACGCCATCAACAAGCTGCTCACGAACCTCTCGATCAAGTGCACGAAGTCCGAGGGCGTGCGTGACTACTACGACGTCGGCGTCATCAGCTACGGCAAGCAGGTCGAGCCGGCGCTAGCCGGCGAGCTCGCCGGTCAGACGCTCGCGCACATCAGTGCCGTCGCGAACCATCCGGCGCGCGTCGAGGAGCGCTCCCGGCACGAGGAGGACGGCGCGGGCGGGGTCGCCGAGATGAAGGTCAAGTTCCCGGTCTGGTTCGACGCCAAGGCCGCGGGCGCCACGCCGATGTGCAAGGCGCTCAAGATGGCGCACGAGACGCTCCAGCCGTGGGTCGCCCAGCACCCGTACAGCTTCCCGCCCATCGTGATCAACATCACCGACGGCGAGTCGACGGACGGCGATCCGTCGGTCGACGCCGAGAACATTCGCGCGCTCACGACGCAGGACGGCAACGTGCTGCTCTTCAACTGTCACATTTCGAGCGCGCAGGGGACGAGCGTGCTGTTCGCGGACGCCGAAGAGGGTCTGCCCGACCAGTTCGCGAAGCTCCTGTTCAACATGTCCAGCGTCCTGCCCGCTGCGATCCGCGAGAGCGCGCAGCGCGAGGGCTTCGAGGTCTCGGAAAACTCGCGCGGCTTCGCGTTCAACGCGGACCTCGTCGAGCTGATCCGGTTCCTCGATATCGGGACCCGTCCCAGCAACCTCCGGTAACGGGATGCAGACCTCGGCCACGGCGTGGTGGGCGCCGAAGTCCGGGAACGCCGCGGACGAGTACGAAGACGCGTACGCGGTGAAACCCGACGCCCTCCGGTTCGCCGTGGCCGACGGAGCGAGCGAGACGTCGTTCGCGAAGCAGTGGGCCGAGCTCCTGGTCGATCGTTTCGTCCTGGAGCCGCCCACCGCGGCGGAGTTGCCCGGTTGGGTGACCCCGCTGCAGATGGCGTGGGCGGGCGCGCAGCAGGGGAAGGCCACCGCCTGGTACGCCGAGGAGAAGGCCCGTGACGGCGCCTTCTCCTCGCTGCTCGGCCTCGAGATCGAGGACGGGCACTGGCGCGCGCTCGCGGTGGGCGACAGTTGCCTGTTCGTGGTGCGCGGCGGCCGGCTCGAGCGCGCGTTCCCGCTCGCGCGCGCGGCGCAATTCAACAACAGCCCGCTCCTCCTCTCCAGCGTGCCGCGCGCGAACCTGCGCGTGTGGGACGAGGTGACCGCGGACGAGGGCGAGCTCCAGGACCGCGACCGGATCCTGCTCATGACCGATGCGCTCGCGCAGTGGTTCCTGATCGAGGCCGAGATGGGACGCCGGCCGTGGGCGGCGCTCGCCAAGGCCGCGTCGCAGGAAGCGTTCTGCGGGCTCGTTGATTGCCTGCGCGCGGGGGGCGCGCTCCGGAACGACGACGTGACGCTCGTGAGCGTCGAGGTGGCGGCGTGAGCTGGCCCACCATGTCGGACTATCAGGAGGCGATCCAGAATCCCGGGAACTGCTTCTCCGACTCCGCGCTCAAGGCCGGCACGCCCGCGCTCAACGCGCTCGGCCTGCCGCAACCGGTCACGGGTGGCTTCTGCAGCGTGTACCAGGTCGCGAGCGGCAAGTCGCGCTGGGCGGTGCGCTGCTTCCTCCACAACATCCGCGATCTCCGCGACCGCTACGCGAAGATCAGCGGATACCTCCGCTGGCATCGTGTGAAGCAGATGGTCGGGTTCGACTACGTGCCCGAGGGGATCCTCGTCCACGGCGAGTGGCACCCGGTGCTAAAAATGGAGTGGGTCGACGGCGACACGTTGAACGTGTGGGTCGACAAGCACGTCAACGACGCGCGGGCGCTCCGGAAGCTCGACGAGCGCTGGGCCGACGTGATCGACGGGCTCGAGCGCGCGCACATCGGCCACTGCGACCTCCAGCACGGGAACGTGCTGGTCGACGGCTCGGACAGCATCCGGCTGATCGACTACGACGGCATGTACGTGCCGCCGCTCCGCGGCAAGGGGAGCCACGAGAAGGGTCACCCCGCCTACCAGCATCCGCAGCGCGAGGGGAAGGACTTCGACGAGAAGGTCGATCGCTTCTCCGCGCTCGTGATCCACACCTCGCTCATCGCGCTGGCGGAGTCTCCCGAGCTGTGGAAGCGCTATTACGACGACGACTGCCTCATATTCCGCCGCTCGGATTTCCAGGATCCCGACGGGGCTCCGGTCTTCAAGGATCTGGAGAAGATGCGCGGGACGGTGGCCGACCACGCGGCGATCCTCCGCGAGGCGTGCCTCAAGCGGCTCGACCAGTCGCCGCGGCTCCGCGACGTGCTGACGGCACGCGGCCGGGCCGGCGGGCGGGGGAGCGCGCAGGGGAG
>DATDEX010000301.1:0-3877 GCA_036522895.1 Candidatus Eiseniibacteriota bacterium
CGCCGCTCAACGCACGCGCAGCACCCGCCGGGTGAGCTCGCTGCCGCCGATCCGCGCGCGCACGAGGTAGACGCCGGGGGCGATCGCGGCTCCGCCCGTCCCCTGCCCATCCCACGAAACGCGCGTCACCCCGCGCGGGACGGGCCCGCGGAACACCTCCGCCACCTCGCGCCCCGCAAGGTCGAACACGTCCACGCGCGCATCGAGCGCGCCCGCGGCGGGGTTCGCGAGGGCCAGGTCCACCCGGCCGCGCGACGGGTTCGGGCTCGCCTCGAGGCCGAACGCGCGCGGGGAGGGGTCGTCGTCCACGCCGGTCGTGACCGTGAGCAGCGTGTCGATGGTGCCGCGAAGCTCGTCCAGGTGGTAGCGGGCCCCGTACGGCCAGTGATCGTAGGCGTTGTACCGCACGATGCCCTGCTTGTTGATCACGGCGTAGTTGTCGCGATCCCCGTAGACGTTGAAGAAGTTCGCGTCCCCCACCTGGGTGAAGCCGCAGGTCAGGAGCAGTGGATACGTGGCGCCGGTCTGGTTCTTGAACTGGGTGACCTGCGCCGCCGATCCGTCGAACAGGTCCGCGCCGAGCACGACGATCTGCCCCGGGCTCCGGCCGTTGTAGTACTCCCAGATGTCGGTCTCGACCGACGGACCGTCGGTCACGCAGTACGGTCACGAGTAGCCGAGCAGGAACATGAACACGACCTTCCCACGGTACTGGGACAGCGTCTGGGTGACGCCGTTCAGGTCCTGCTTCTGGAAGTCGGGCGGGACGTCGCCCGCGTGCACGATGGCGCGTGCGACCGGGGGCGAGACGAGCAGGCACGCGGCGGCGAGCAGGGCGACGGGAACGAGCCGGGTCATGAGCAGCCCTCCTGAGGAACCGATTCCGCGCTTCGCGCACCCCGAGCGTAGCACCGGAATGCTGAATTTCGAGCCCGATTCCCGATTTTCAGTCGGGCTGGGCGTGGGGATCAGAACCTGCTCAGGAGCCGCAGCTCGGCGCCCTCGAACGGCGGCACCTCGTAGCAGGTGCCGGCGGTGCAGGCGCGGCCGCCGCGCGAGCGGCCGAACGTGAGCGTCGCGTCCTGCCGCGGCGAAAGCCTGGCTCCGAGGACGACGTTCACGAGGTGAAGGTAGGCGCCGCCGCCGGTAAACACCGAGCGCACGAGCGGATCCGAGGTGCGGTCCCACGTGACCGAGGCGCTGCCACGGTCGGCGCGCGCCACCGTGAGCGCCGCGGCGAGATCCGCAAACCGTATCGGCGGGAGGGCCCCGCGGGTCTGGCTCGCGCGCTGCGCCTCGAGGTCGACGTGCGCGGACCAGCCCCCGGAGAACCGGGCGCCTCCGGTCACGCCGGCGACGCGGCTGTCGTCGAGCGCCGAGAGGCGGTCCTCGCCCGCGTCGTAGAACGCGGCTCCGTCCCAGGCGCGCGCCTCGGTCGGACCGAGCCGCAGCTCCACGAACCGCTCGCGGTAGCGGTTCAATCGCGCCCCGTCGGCCCGGCTCACATTCGCCGTGGCGGTGACCGCGTCGGCGAGGCCGTACGACACCTCGAGCTGGTAACCCGTCTCGTAGCCGGCGTCCAACACATGCGTGTTGCGGTTCAAGAGCACGTACGACTGCTCGCGCACGAGCGAGGGTGGATCGTTCGTGCCCTTGCGAAACCCGGCGTAGTCCTTCCATTCCGCGGAGAGACCGAGCCGGCGCCAGAGGAGCCCGGTGCTGGCGTAGAGCGCGTGCGGCGTTCCGCCCCCGCGGCGGAGCTTCCACCAGTCCCCCACCGTCCCGTTCGTCTGCGCGTACTCGAAATACGTCGGCAGCGAAACCGTGGAGGCGCCGAGGAGACCGAGCGGGTCCACGTCGAGAAAGCCGCTCCCGGATTCCTCCACCGCCGACAGCCCCGCGCTGCTGCGGGCGTACGTTGCGCCGAGCCGCGCATGCGTGCCCGCGCTCCCCGAGACCTCGGCCCCGGAGAGCTGCCCCCGGTAGCGCTGCTCGGTGGGCGTGGCGAGCGAGTTCTCGCCGGCGTTCGGCGCGCCGCTGAACGCCAGGGCGTGCACCGGGCCGGCACCCCACTCGGCGAGCGCGCCGTCCACGTCGCGCGCGAACGCGAATCGCGAGCGGAGCCCGACCGCGTCGAGCACGACGCCCGGGAGCTCGAACGAGCGGTGGACGAGCCCGCGGCCGAGGATCGCGTAGAAGTTCCCCACCCGCACGCGCGCCGGGCCTTCGCTCCAGTCCACCCAGCGCTGGCTGATCCCGGCGTAGGGATTTCGGAGCTCGCTGTTCCGATCGGATTCGAAGCGGAGCCCGATGCGCGCCTGGCCGAAGCTGCCGTCGAGCTCGAGCTCGTCGTAGAGATCCTGCCGGTTCTTGGGTACCAGCCCGGGCTGGTTCCCGACCTGGCCGAGCAGCAGGTTCGTGCCGCTCACCTGCGCCGCCGCCGGCCCGCAGAGCGGAGCGCAGAAGCCTGCGGGGAGCGCGAGCAGCGCGAGCCGGAGCGCCACGCGCGTCGCGAGCGGCGCCGGGCGGCGATCCCGCGGCCTCACGGCGTCTTCGTCTCGGGGAGCAGGGCGCGGATGGCCTCCTCCAGCTTCGACCCCTCGCCCGGCCGGTAGGCGACGCGCACCTGGACGATCGCGCCCGACGTGTCGATCAGCACGGCCGTCGGCACCGCGACCACCTGGTAGGACTGCTGGAGCCGGCCATCGCGGTCGAGCACGATCGGGTAGGTGAGCCCGCGGCTCGCCACGAACGGGCGCACGCGGGCGAAGTTCCGCGGACCGTCGACGGAGACGCCGACGACCGCGAGCCCGCGCGGACCGTACCGGCGATGCCAGGCCTCGAGCTCCGGGAGCGCCTGGACGCACGGCGCACACCACGTGGCCCAGAAGTCGAGCAGAACGGGGCCGTGCTGCAGGAGTAGGGCCAGGTCGAGCGTGTGGCCCTGCACGTCCTGGACCCGGAAGGGCGCCGCCCGGGGCGGCGAGGAGAGCGGCCCGCTCGCCGCGAGCGCGGGCGCGCCGCCGATCGCGAGTGCCAGGAGCACCGCGCAGGCGAGCCCGGCCCGAGCGATTACGGGTCGAGCCGGGGCGAGGGGGCGCAAGGGGCGCGGCAGCGGGATGCTCCGGGTCATGGCGGCGTCTCCGAGGGGACAGGAGCCCACGCGGGCTCGATGGCGGAAGTCTAACCCGAAGCGCGTCGGGCTCCCGGGAACGCTCAGCGCGTGAGCCGCCACGCGAGCCAGATCCCCGCGAGCCCACCGAGCGTCGAGAAGAGGAGCCCGATGAGCGAGAACGCCGAGGCGTGCCACAGGTTGGGAACGCAACCGCCGAGCGAGGAGCCGACGATCGCTCCGAGCCAGATCATCTTCTTCGTGTCCACGCGTGAAGTCGTAGCACAGCCGGAAGCCCGACACGCACCCCGCGCGGCGGTCGCCCGCCGGACGCTGCGGCCGCCCCCGCCCCCTGCTACATTGGGACTCGGTTCTCGCTCGAGCCGCACCGCTTCGAACTTCGCTCCGCGAGCTCCCCGCCGGGAGCTCACGGACTCGCGTTTCGCACGTCGCCGTTCCCGCTGCGATCTCATCTCACGGACGAGTTCATGACCGACCTGCCGATGCCCGCCCTGTCTACGCTGCTGCCGCGCGAGCTCGTGGCCGAGCTGCTGGGGCTCGCCCGCGCCTCCGGCGCCACGTTTTCCGATCTCTTCGCCGAGCACGCGATCGTCACCAGCTTCTCGCTCGACGAGGACCGCCTGAAGAGCGCCGCCTACGCGGTGCTGCAGGGCGTCGGCGTCCGCGCGGTGCGCGGCGAGCAGACCGGCTATGCCTACGCGGACGGCTTCGCGCCCGACGCGCTGCGGGAGGCGGCGCGCGTCG
>DATDEX010000302.1:0-5280 GCA_036522895.1 Candidatus Eiseniibacteriota bacterium
GGCGCCCGCGCCCCGCGGCCGTCAGCGCACGGGCTCGGCGCGCTCCGACTGCCAGTCCCGCCAGAGGTCGCCCGCCTCGGCCGCGAACGACGTGTGGCGCGGAACCCAACCCAACTCGCGGCGGGCCCGCGCCGAGGAAACGATCAGGTCGTTGAGCAGCGCCTCGCCGAAGCCGCCGTGCGCCCGCACGAGCTCCGCGGCCGGCCACGACACGGCCTTCGAGCCGGTGGCGGCCGCCACGGCCTCGGCCAGCTCCTTCACCGTGTGGCGAGACTCGTCGGCCAGCAGGTAGCGCTCCCCGCCCGGCGCGTGCTCGAGCGCCAGCGCGTACGCGTCGGCGAGGTCGTCGCGATGCACGAGGCTCCAGTGCTGCGCCCCGTCGCCGGGGTAGGTGACCGTGTGCGAATCGTTCGCTTCCGCGAACCAGCCGCCGAGAATGCCGCGCTGCTCGCCGTACACCATGCCGGGACGCAGGATGACCACGTCCACCTCGTGGGCCCCGAGGTCCAGCGCGATCTCCTCGTGCGCCGCGCGCCACTGCACCGCGGCGAGCGGGGCGAGCGGCGTCGTCTCGTCCGCGAGGCCCTCGGCGCCGTGCCCGTGCACCCAGACGTTGCTCGTGTAGAGCACCCGGCGGACGCGCCCGTCGAGCGCGGCGTAACGCATCGCATCGAGCGCCGCCTGGTCCACGTCGGCGGCGCCATTCTCGCCCTCGAACGCGGTGTGCACCGCCGCGTCGCAGTTCTGCAACACACCCTGCCATTCGTCCAACTCGGCGAGGTCGCCGACGACGGGCGTCATCCCCGCGGCCGCGAGCGAGCGGGCGTTGTCCGCGTTGCGAGTGAGCCCGAACACCTGATGGCCCTGACGCACCAGGCGCGCGGCGACCGCGCTTCCGATGTATCCGGTGGCTCCCGTGACGAAGATGCGTCGACTCATGGTCCTGTTCCCTCAGGCCCGCTCGTTCCCCGCAAGGTTTTCGGCGCGAGGGCGCGCGGCTTGAGCACGTTGTACTTGGATCGTGGTGGATGCACGATCCACGCCCTCTGATGCCGAGGTATTCCCGACCGGGCGTCAGGTGTGGGCAAATCTCCGCACGCCGGGAACACTCGATATTTGCGTGGGATACGGGTGCCACCGCGATTCGGATGGGGGGTGGCGAAGTGGTACCCGCGCCGCGCGGGGTGCGCGCGGGTATGTCACGCGTCCGGGCGGTGCGAACGCGCGGCCGCGCACGCGGGCGGCGGGGGAGGGCTCGTGAGGCGCGAGCTTTCCGGCTACTCGCCGCGGTAGGTGCAGCGGGCCGTGCAGGTCTCGTGCACGGTGATCGCCGCGAGGTGCGGCACCAGCGGACCCAGGCGCTGCCACAGCCAGTGGGCCAGCACTTCCGACGTGGGATTCTCGAGCCCGGCGACGTCGTTCAGCACGCGGTGATCGAGCTCGCGCTTGAGCACGGGCTCGACGCGCGCCGCGATCTCGCCGAAGTCCACGAGCCAGCCGAGCGCCGGGTCGACCTCGCCCGCGACGCACACCTCGACGCGATACGAGTGACCGTGCATGCGGAAGCATTTGTGGTCCGGCGGCACCATGGGCAGTCGATGCGCGGACTCGAAGCAGAACTCCTTCACCAGCTCGACACGCACGGGGGCTCGGTCCTCAGGCGGGGGTGGCGTAGCGGGTGGGATCGGGGACGCCGGCTTCGCGGAAGCCCCGGGCGCGCAGCCGGCAGCTGTCGCACGCACCGCACGCGAGCCCCGCGGGGGACGGATCGTAGCACGAATGCGTGAGCGCATAGTCCACGCCGAGCGATCGGCCGAGCCGGATGATGCCGGCCTTGTCGAGCGCCATGAGCGGCGCGTGGAGCGTGAAGCGCGCGCCCTCGACGCCGGCGCGCGTGGCGAGGTTCGCGAGCGCTTCGAACGCGCGCACGAACTCGGGGCGGCAGTCCGGGTAGCCCGAGTAGTCGAGCGCGTTCATGCCGGCCACGAGGTCGGTGGCGCCGAGCGTCTCGGCGAAGCCGAGCGCGACGCTCAGGAACACGCTGTTGCGCGCGGGCACGTACGTGCTCGGGATCGCCTCGGCCATGGTCGCCTCGTCGCGGCCCTTCGGCACCGCGAGCGCGGCGGTGAGCGACGAGCCGCCGATCGCGCGAAGGTCCACGCGCACGACGCGGTGATCGGCCACGCCCTGCGCCTCGGCGACGCGCCGCGCCGCTTCCAGCTCGACGCGATGTCGCTGGCCGTAGTCCACCGCGAGCGTGTGACACTCGAAGCCCTGCGCGCGCGCCCACGCGAGGCAGGTCGCGGAGTCGAGGCCGCCGGAGAGGAGGAGCACGCACGCGGTCCCGGGATTTCGCATGGTGCCGGCCTCCGGCCGGCGGTCGGGCAGCGGCACGGTCATACCCCGCGCTTCGCGCCCCACAGCCAGACGTGGAGCCGCGGCGAGAGCCGGAGCCCCTCGCGCTGGCAGAGCTCGGCGAGCGCGAGCGCGCGGGCGCGGAGCGCCGCGTCCGTGATCCCTTCCGGCATCAGCAGGACGCGCGCCCGGGGGAGCGCGTAGTCGTGGATCAGCCGCAGGGCGGATTCCTCGTCGCCGTCCCCCACGACGAGCTTGACCGTCGTGCGCGGATCGCCGAGGAAGCGCGCGGCGTGCGCCCAGGTGTCGGCCCAGCGCCCGGTCGCGCTCGGCAGCTTGGGCGACCACATGTAGTGGAGCCGCTCGTGCGCGAGCGGCGGCGGGACGATGCCGCTCGTCTCGACCTCGAGCCGCGGCCACTGGCCGAGCGCGGCCGCGAGCAGGCGATCGACCCCGGGATGGGCGAGCGGTTCTCCGCCCGTGACGACGAGCAGCGGCGCGTCGCCGAGCGCGCGCAACTCGCGAAACGCCTCGGCGATCGTGCACGCGCGGCCCCGGGTCGCGTCCCAGCTGTACTTCGTGTCGCACCAGGCGCAGCCCACGTCGCAGCCCTGGAGCCGCAGGAAATGCGCGGGCGTGCCGGCCGAGGGGCCCTCGCCCTGGAGCGAGCGGAAGAGTTCGGCGACGCGGAGCGTCACGCGGTGCGGGGGTGCGTCTGGCGCGGCAGGGGCGGTCAGGGGTGCTGGAACTCCGTGGGCTCGAACGCGTGCACCGTCTCGACCTTGCTCGTGAACACGTTGGTCGAATCGCGCATGTGTGCGGTGGGGAACCACAGGCCGTCGTGCTGCTCCCAGCCCTCCCACGTGTAGGCCACCGGCGGCGGCTGGTCGCCCTCGAGCACCATCTCCCAGCGCTCGACACGATGGTCGGCGCGGTTCACGTACACCCAGTAGCGGTCGCCCGGCGTGAGCCCGACGTGGTCGAACGACAGCGCGATCCGGTCGTACGACTTTCCGGCCATCGTGGTGTCGCCCGCGTATTGCAGCTTCACGCCCGGGTCGCGGAGCTTGTAGGGCATGAGCATCCAGTAGGTGTCGTTGATCCAGAGCGCGTTCGCGCGCTGCATGAGCTTCTTCAACGAATCGCCCTCGATCGGGTTGCCGTTCACCCACGCCTTGCCGCTCGTGCTGTCGCCGAGCATGTGGATGAGCGTGTACTTCTGGCCCTGGCGGTTGACGCCGTCCACGCGGTGCCAGCCGGTCAGCTTGTCCCACGCGTGGCGGCGCGACGAGCGCATGGAGTCGCCGACCATGGAACCGAACGACCAGCGGAGCCCGCGGAGCGAATCCCACTGCTTCTTCCCGCCGAGCGACGCCATGACCTGGTCGGCGATCGCGACCGCCTTGGGATCGGAGCCGCTCCGGTCCTGGGGCGCGTTCGGGGCGCAGGCGCCGGCGAGGAGCGCGATCCCGACGAGGCCCGCGCGCAGGGACCGTGGGGCGCGCATCAGTGTCTCCCCGCGCGCTGGAGATCGAACTCCTTCTCGCAGTTGAAGCACTTCCAGTGGAAGGTGGATTGCGCCGCGGGCCATGACACCCAGTCGTGGCGGCCGCAGCCGGGGCACGAGATGCGCTCGCGGCCGCTCGCGCCGGAGCTCGACGTGCTGTTGGAGGGCGTGCTCATCGGGACCTTCCTTTGGAAACCTTCCTTGCGGGGCGGGAGACCGAGGGGCGGAGTATAGCGGGGCCCGCGCGGGCGGCGAAGGTGCCGGGCGCCCGCCGAGCGGGCTGGGGCCCACGGCACGGGCAGGTCCCGGGCGCACCGCGCGGACGGCGAGACGGGTGAATCAGCCCCCGCGGCGCGTCCGCCTCGAGTAAACGCCCAGGCAGCGGTCCTGCACCACGCGATAGCCGGCGGCGACGAGCCGCGCGGCCGCCGCGTCGTGGCGGATGCCCGACTGGAGCCACACGACGCCGGGCATGCGATCGGCGGGCAGCGCGAGCAGCTCTTCCGCGAGCTCGGGAATGGCCTCCGGGCGGCGGAACACGTCCACCACGTCAGGTGCCTCGCGGAGCTCGGCGAGCGAGCCGAGCGTCGGCTGCCCGAGCGCCGTCTTCACCTTGGGATTCACGCCGATCACGCGCACCCCCGCATCGGCGAAGAGCTTCGGGATCTCGTATGCGGGGGCGTCGGGATCGCGACCGTCCTTGATCCCCACCACGGCCACGCTCTTCATCCCGTGGGCGATCGCCGTGAGCGCGGCCTCATCCTCGACCAACTCTCCGCGCCGGGCGGCTGCCGCCGGCGGCTCGCGCAGCGCATCGAGGCCGCGAGCGAGGAGCGCGGCGAGACGCCCGACGAACTGCGAGCGCGGCAGCACCGCGTCGGCTCCGGCGGCGAGCGCGTCGCGGCGGAGGGCGGTCTCGACGTGCGAGAAGAACCCCACCACCGGGAGCGCGGGGGCGCGGGCCTTGAGCGCCGAGACGAGCGCCACGCTCCCCGGCGCATGCAGGTCGACGAGCACGAGTGACGCCTCGCCCGCGCGCTCCGCGGCGCGCTCCGGCGCGGCGAGCTCGAGCGCGACGCCGGCCGCCTCGGCGGTCGCGGCGACTTTGGTGGCGAAGAACATGTCGGGGATCACCGCGAGCACGCGGCGTGCGACGGAGGGACTCATTGGACGCTCGGGACGCTCGGGAGGCTGGGGACGCCGGGGACTCCGGGCGGCCGGGGGACTCGGGGACTCGGGGACTCGCGACGTACGCGCGCGTTCCGCCGTCGAGGCTCGACGGCGCTCGGGAAGGGGGCGGTATCCGACGCGTCACGTCGAACCGAGAGTGCGTCGTGCGGCGCGCAGGCGTCAACCGGCGCGCGGGCTCAGCCGCCCGCGAACTCGCGCCGCTCCACGGCGCGCGCGGCGAGCGCGAG
>DATDEX010000303.1:0-4593 GCA_036522895.1 Candidatus Eiseniibacteriota bacterium
GCGCTGCCCGTCGCCACGCCGCGGGTGAGCGCGAGCGGGTTGCCGTCGCCGCTGCCGGCGAGCCCTCCCGACCCGGAGACACCCGCGAGCGAAGGCGACTCGGCGACCACCGGTCCGCCCCCGGCGCCGGACGCCGCGGCGAGCGACGGCATGCGCTGGAGCTCGGCGAGCCGCGACTGGATCCGGTCGTCGAGCGCCACGTCGCTCTGCGGCTGCGGCGCGACGTCGGCGCGGGACTCGCGGCGGAAGCGCTGGTCCTCGTTCGACGGCGACTCGCTCCCGGGTTCCGCGACCCGCACGCTTGCCGCCGCGGGCGCGCCCGTAGCACCCCCCGCCGCGGCGCTCGCCGCCGCCTCGTTCGCGTCGAGCAGGGTCACCTCGGTGAGGGAATCCTGCACCCGGGGCGCCGCCTTCGTGAGCACGAGCCAGAGGAGCAGCAGCGCGTGCACGACCAGGCTCACGCTCATCGCCACGCGCGTGGTGCGCGCGACGTCGCGCAGGTCGCTCCGATCGAGCGTCGGAAGGGCGATGGACATTAGACGCTCTTCGCCTCGAGAGTCATCGCACGGTCTCCTTGGCCTGCTGGCGGGTGGCGATCGCCAGGCGCTGGGCGCCCGCCGCGCGGGCCTCGTGCAGGAGCTCGCGCACCCGGGCGTACGGCGCGCCGGAGTCGGCCCGGATCACCACGAGCACGTTCGCGTTTCCCGGTTCCGCGAGGCGCCCGGCGAGCGTCGCCTGCAGCCGGTCCGGGCTCACGCGCAACTCGTCCACCGCGAGCTCGCCCGCCGACGAGAGCGTCACGCTCACGTTCCGCTGGTCCTCGGCGCCGCGGGTGTGCGCGGCAGGCAGCTTCACGGGCATGTCCGCAACCGACATCATCGGCGCGGTGACGAGCAGGATGATGACGAGCACCAGCGCCACGTCGATGATCGGCGTGACGTTCACCATGGTGAGAAGCTCGGGGGTCGGAACGGCGCGCCGCATGTCAGTTCTCCACGATCGCGAGGCGCGCGGCGCCGAGCGCGCGCGCCTCGTCGAGCACGCTCACGAACTCGCCGTGCGAGACCGTGTCGTCGCAGCGCACGACGACGAGGCGAGTGGCGCTCTCGATGAGCAACGGGCGGAGGATCGCGGCCAGGTGCTCGCGCGCGACGACGACGCGGTTCAACCGCACCTGCGCGTTCGGCAGCACCGTGAGCTCGATGCGGTCCTCGTGCGTCGCCGCGGCCGCGGTCTTGCCCGCGGCCCCTGCGGTCTGGACGGCGATGCCGGACTGGAACACGAGCGGCGTGGCCACCATGAGGATCACGACCAGCACGAGGGAGACGTCGATGAGCGGCGTGAGGTTGGGATCGGTGATGCCGTCCCGGCGCTGGCCCGAGGGTACGCCCATGTCAGCTCGCCTCCGCCATCCGCCCGGTCGCGGCGTGCTCGCGCGCGGCGTGGTCCCGGGCGGCGAGGCGCAGCTGGCGGGCCTGGTTCTCGGCCACGGTCAGCATGACCGCGATCCGGCGCACGAACTGGTTGTAGAGGAGCACCGAGGGCACGGCGACGAGCAGGCCCGCGGCCGTGGTGAACAGCGCCTCGGCGACGCCGGAGGCGACCACCGAGGGACCGGCCGAGCCGGTGCTCGCCATGTCGTGGAACGCTCGCATGATGCCCCAGACGGTGCCGAGGAGCCCGATCAGGGGCGCGGTGCTGCCCATGGTCCCGAGCACGCCGAGGTTTCGCTCGAGCAGCAGGCGCTGCTCGCTCAACGCGATCTGCAGCTTCTCCTCGATCTCCGACGCGGACAGGTGGAGGTGGCACAACACCGCTCCCGCCACGGCCCCGGCCGGGTGATTCGTCCCCGTGCAGGTCCATGTCGCCTCGCGGATCTTGCCGGCGCGCACCTGCTCGAACGCGGTCGCGAGCACGCGATCGGGGCGCTTGCGGCGCAGCCAGAAGTACCAGCCGCGCTCGATCGCGAACCCCATCGTCACGACACTGCTGATCAGGATGACGACCATGATCGGGCTCGTGCGCATCGCGCCGATCCAGTCGAAGTTCTCGAACATGCCTTCCTCCTCGGATGGGTGACGGCGGATCAGCGCCGATGGGTTCCGGATTCGAGCTGCGCGACGCGCCCGGCGGCGGCCGCCGTGAGCTCGTGGTCGCGCGAGTTCGCCATGAGGTCGCGATACGCCGCGACGGCCAGCCGAACCTGGTGCTTCGACTCATAAAGCGCGGCGAGGCGCGCGACGGCCGAGAGCCGGTACGGGTGCGCACGATCGGTGCTGCCCGCGGCGAGCAGGTAGGCCGAAAGCGCGCCGGCGGCGTCCGCCTGCTGCTCGCGCACGCGTCCGAGCCGGAACGCCAGCTCGGGCGCGAGCGCCGGCGCGGGATGCGCGTCGAGCCCGCGCCGATACTCGGCCGCGGCCTCGGTCCAGGCGCTGGTACTCTCGTCAAGGTCGCCGAGCTGGCAGGCGACGTCCGCGGCCCGCGCGTCGGCCGGGAACTCGGCGCGATGGCGCTCGAGGCCGGAGCGGGCGGAAGCCGTGTCCCCGGTGAGCCGCTCGCAGATCGCGAGGTCGTAGAGCGCCGCCGAGCGAACGTCGTCCGCCGTGCTGTCGTCGAGCGTGCGGGTGAACGCGACCGCCGCCTGCGCGTAATCCTTCGCTTCGAACCGGAGCAGGCCGAGCCGGAACGCCGCGCTCGGGGCGAGCTCGCTCTCCGGGAAGAACGTGAGGAACTGCTCGTAGGCGCCGCGCGCGTCGTCGGGCCGGCCGCCCTTCGCGAGCGCGTCGGCCATGAGGAACTGCGCCTGCTGCGCCGCCGGGTGGCCCGGGAACTGCACGACGACCTTGCGGAACCCCTCCGCGGCCTCCTCCCAGCGCTTCCCGAGCCAGGCGCGCCGCGCGATCTGGAACTGCGCGTCCGCCGTGAACGGGCTCGACGGGTATTGCTCGACCAGCTTCACGAGCTGCGCCTCCCCGTCGGGGCGCTGGCTCAGCCGGTAGAGCGCGAGCTCCTGCCCGCGCGAAGCCTCGCGCGCGATCGGCGTGCCCGCGTACTTCTGGAGCGTGGCCGCGAACGCTTCGAGCGCCTGCGTGTCGTGCCCGGCGTTGTACGCGCACTGGCCGAGCCGGAGCGAAGCGAGCGCCGCCGCCGGGCTGCCCGCGAAGTGCTCGAGCAGGCCCTGGTAGCTGCGGGTCGCGTCCTCGAAGCGGTCGGCCTGGAAGTAGGCGTCGCCGGCACGCGCCCATGCGCGCTCCGCGAGCGGAGACGAGGCGCTGTCGCGCACGATCGTCTCCCAGCGATCGACCGCGTCGCCCGCGCGGTCGAGCCGCAGGTAGCAGAGCCCCGCCTGGTAGAGCGCCGTCAGCCGCTGGGCGTGGGCCGGGTAGCGGCGGAGGAAGTCCTCGTATGCCGCCGCGGCGTCGAGGTAGCGCTTCTGGTTGAAGCGTTCGTGGGCGATGTCGAGCAGCGCGGCGCTCACGATCGGTGCGGGCGCGACGGCCGCCCAGCGCGCGAGCAACCGCTCCTCGGTCGCGATCGCGAGGCTGTCGCGCCCCTGCTGGCCATAGGTCCAGGCGAGGAGCTGCGTCGCGGAGGCCGTGACGGGATGGTCGCGGAACTCGGTCGCGATGCGCTCGAGCGAGGCCTGCGCGTCGTCGAACTTGCCCTGCGACGCGAGCGCGTCCGCATCGAAGAGGAGCGCCCACGCGCGCCACGACGAGCGGCTCGGGGGCATGCTGTGGAGCAGCAGGTGCGGCGCGCCGGCGAGCTGGCCCAGATCGCCCGCGCGGTGCCACGCCACCTCGAGCATGCAGAGTGCGGCCTCCACCATCTCGGCGTCGCGGGGCGCGGCGAACACGACGGAGCCCGTGCTGTCGCGGCGGGCGGCGTAGCGGTCGAGCACGATCTGGAAGTAGGGCGCCGCGGCGCGCGGGCGGTTCTGCTCGAGCAGTCCCACGCCCGCCAGGTAGGCGGCGGCGGGCGCCTCGGGCTCGAGCGGGTAGCCGGCCACGACCGCCTCGTAGCTGCCGGTGGCGTCGGCGTGGCGACCCATGGCGTCGAGCGAGCGTGCCACGCGGTACTGGGCGCTCGCCGCGACCGAGTGCTTGAAGTAGCTCGTGAGCACCTTGTTGAGCTCCACGATCGCCTCCGCGTCGTGGCCCTGGTCGGCGAGCGTCTGCCCGATGAGGAACTGCGCGCGCGCCGCGACGTCGGTTCCGGCCCGCCGCGCGACGATGCCGCGGAGTAGGGCGAGCGCCGAATCGGGCGCGCCCGCGAGCAGCACCGCACCCGCGGTCCGCAGCTCCGCTTCCGCGCGAATGCCGTCGTCCCGGGCACGCGCCGCGACGCGGGCGAACTCTTCGGAGGCGCTCTTGTCTTGACGCGCGGACAGGAACGCGTCCGCCTTGGCGAAGCGCGCGGCATCGCGCAGCGGCGAGTCGGGCCAGCGGTCGGCCACGTCCTGGAACCCGGCCGCGGCCTTCAGGAGCGCGCCCTGCTGACGGAGCGCGAGCGCGCGCACGTACGCCGCCGCCGGCTGCTGCGGATGGTCGCCGATCGCGGCCACCGCGTCCGCGGGTCGGTTCTCGAGCAGCG
>DATDEX010000304.1:0-5272 GCA_036522895.1 Candidatus Eiseniibacteriota bacterium
GGTGGCGCACGACGCCGGGCGCCCGCTGCCGGCGCGCACCGCCTCCCCGACCAAGGCGTCGGCGGTGGCGATCGCCGTGCCGCGCGAGGCGCTGAGCCACGACACCGAGATCCAGCTCCACACCGTCGGCCACGAGGAGACGCTGGCCTCCATCGCGACGCGCTACCACGTCACGGAGGCGGACTTGAAGGCGTGGAACCACATCAAGAAGGCGCGCGAGGGCCAGGTGCTCCGCGTGTCGGGGGGCGCGCTCGCGGACGAGACGTCGCTCGACCGGCCGGCCGGTGGCCGGGACTCGCACGCGCTCCGCGTGCCGGCCGATGCCCGCCCCTCGCACACGGTGCGCGCGGGCGAGACGCTCGAGGACATCGCGACGCGTCACGGCGTGAGCGTCAAGGCGCTGCGCAAGCTCAACAAGCTCAGCACCTCGCGCGTCACCCCCGGCCAGCGCATCCTGCTGCCCGCCTGAGCCCGCCGCGGTCCGGACGCCGCGGGCTAGTGCATGCTCTCGGGGCCGTCGACGACGCCGCCCGCAGGAACTGGCGCGGTGAAGTCCGCCTCGAGGACGCTGGCGCCGATCCTCGCGTTCCGCCCCACCGTGATCCCTTCCGGTAGGCGCGCGCGCTTGCCCACCACCACCAGGCCGCTCGACAGGTGCTCGGGGCAGGCACGGTTCGGGGTCAGCTCGTCGCCGTGCCCGACGTGCGCGCCGCGCCCCACGCGCACCTCCTTGTCGATGATCGCGCGGTCCAGCGTGGCGGCCGCCCCCACCACCGTGTCGTGCATGACGATGCTGTCGCGCACCGTCGCGCCGCGCTCGACCACCACCCCCGGGAAGAGCACGGAGTGCACGACCTCGCCCTGCACCGAGCAGCCGTTCGCGAGCAGGCTCCGCGAGACGCGGGCGCCCGACTCGACGCGCACCGGCGGGCGGTCGGCCGTCTGCGTGTGCACGACCCACTCCGGGTCGGCGAGATCGAGCGGCGGCCGGGGCTGCACGAACTCGAGGTTCGCCCGGTAGTACGAGTCGAGCGTCCCCACGTCCTGCCAGTAGCCCGGGAACCGGTAGGCGAACACCCGATCGCCGCGCTCGACCAGTCGCGGCAGCAGGTCCTTGCCGAAATCGTGCGACGAAGCCTCGAGGCTCGAGTCCTCGACGAGCCAGCGGATGAGCGCCTCGCGGTCGAACAGGTACACCCCCATCGACGCGAGGCGGGACGTGACCGGCCCCTTCGGCTTCTCCTTGAACGCGGTGACGCGGCCGTTCGGCTCGGTCTCGAGGATGCCGAACTGGTCCACCTCGTCGACCGGCACCTCGGTGACCGCGACCGTCAATCGCGCGTTGTTGCGCCGGTGGAACGCGTAGAGCACGTTGTAATCCATCTGGTAGACGTGATCCCCGGACAGGATCAGCACCTCCTCCGCCCGCCGGCGCTTCAGGTGCACCATGTTCTGGTAGATCGCGTCCGCGGTGCCCTGGTACCAGTCGCTCGCCGAGAGCCCGGGGGCCGGCTGCAGGAGCTGGATCCCGCCGCGCGTGCGGTCCAGGTCCCAGGGCCGGCCGATGCCGATGTGCTGGTTGAGCGACGTCGGGCGGTACTGGGTGAGCACGCCCACGTCGAAGATGCCGGAGTTGACGCAGTTGCTGAGCGTGAAGTCGATGATCCGGTACTTGCCTCCGAACGGCACCGCCGGCTTCGCGCGCCGCTCGGAGAGCAGGCAGAGCCGGCTCCCGACGCCGCCGGCGAGAATGAACGCGTAGCGGCCGTTCATCGGTAACGGCTCACCGGAGCTCCTCGTACCAGCGCCGGTTCGGGACCACGGTGCCCGCGTCGAGCACGCCCTCGCGGAAGTCCTCGTAGCGCCCGCCCACGCCGATCGCGCTCGGCCGGCGAACGCGGCCCCCCTTGGGGATCCACGTGTCCTTGCCGACGAGCGAGAGGCCGGCGAGCCACTCGAGCTCCGCGGCGCCGTGGTCCTCCCCCCCCGCGCCTCCGTCCCCCGCCGCACGCTCCTCGCCCACCACGGCATTCGCGCCCACCTTCACGTACTTGTCGAGGATCGAGTGGGTCACCCGGGCCCCCGCTTCGATGCCCGTGTCGGCCATGATCACCGACTCCTCCACCGCGGCGCCGGGCCCGACGTGCACGCCCGGGAACAGGATCGAGCGGGTGACGCGGCCCTCGATCCGGCAGCCGTTCGCGACCAGGCTGTCCTCGACCGCGGCGTCTTCGCCGAGCCACACCGGCGGGCGCTCCTCGTCGCGGGTGAGGATCGGCCAGCGCGCGTCGTGCAGCATGAGCCGGGGATCGGGCCGCACGAGCTCGAGGTTGGCGCGGTAGTAGGACGCCACGGTGCCCACGTCCTCCCAGTAGCCGCCGAACTCGTGCGCGAACACGCGGTGTCCCGCGGCGACCTGCGGCCGCAGCACGTCGAGCACGAGGTCGACGGGGCGCGCGCGCAGCATCTCGGCAAGCCGCCCGGTCTCGAAGAGGTAGATGCCCATGTTCGCGAGCGCGGCGTCCGTGCGCTGCGGCTTCTCCTCGATGCTCCGGATGCGCCCGTCCGTCTCGACGTGCACCATGCCGAAGCGGTGCGCCTCGAGCGCCGCGACCGGGGTCACGGCGACCGTGACGGCCGCCTGCCGGTCGACGTGCGCCGCGAGCATGGGGCGATAGTCCATCCGCACGATGTGATCGCCCGAGAGCACCAGCACGCGGTCGGGACGGTGCTCCTCGATCCAGCCCCAGTTCTGGGCGATCGCGTCGGCCGTGCCGCGGTACCAGCCGGCGTGACTGCGGGTCTGGTAGGGCTGGAGGATCGCGATGCCGCCCGAGCGATGGTCCAGGTCCCAGGGGCGGCCGGCGCCGATGTGGTCGTTGAGCGATGCGGGCGCGTGCTGGGCCAGCACGCCGACCCGGCCGATGCCGGAGTGGCAGCAGTTGCTGAGCACGAAGTCGATGACGCGGTACTTGCCGCCGAACGGCAGCGCGCTCACCGCGCGCTCGGCGCACAGCACACCGAGGCGTTCTCCGCCACCGCCCGACAGGATCAACCCCAGCACATCACGCACGCGGCGTCTCCGCTGGAACGCGCACCGCCGAGGAGTTCCGGGCCGGGTCTACGGGATCGGCCGACGGGCGGCAGGCGAACCGCGCACGGTAGGGAGCGAGCCTGAGGCGGTCAAGACCCCGGGTCCGTCGGCGCACGGCCCGCGGCCGCGGGTGGCACGCCGCCCGCCGCGGGAGCGCTTCCGCTCACCAGCTGAACGAGGCGGAGAGCAGGTGCGTGGTGTCGAGGTTGTGGTCGTCCGGGAAGGCGGGATCGTCCGCGGCGAAGAAGCGATGGAGCGCCGCGGCGTAGTCGGCGCCGAAGTGCCGGTAGCGCACGCCTGCGCCGAAATCGAGGTCCTTCCCGTTCAGGCCCGCGCGCAGCGCGAGCGTGCTCCGGTACCAGTACTCGAGCCCGGTGCGCAGGTCGGCGTTCAGGAACCCGAGCTTCAACTCGCTGTCGAGCTTGCGACCGTCGAAATCCCAGGCGAGGTCGGTGCCCCAGGTGAGCGCGTGACCCTCGCCGGGGTAGAAGTTGATCGCCGCGCCGGTCGTGAGGCTCGGGGCGACCAGCTCGCGCGTGCCGTTGCTCCACGTGAGGTAGGTCGTCGTCAGGTCGTGCATGACGGCGCCGAACGTGATCGCGTCGCTCGGCATGTAAAGCACACCGCCGTCGACGCCCGCGCCGAACGACGTGACGTGTTCGCCGGGGATCGTGTCCGGCAGGCTCTGGCGGACGAACTTCACCGTGCCTCCCCACGCGAGGTGGCGGCCGCGCTGGCGCGCGTACGAAATCCCCAGCGCCATGTCGGCGCTGCTCGCCATGAACAGATCGTCCGACGAGATGAGCAGCCGCTCGCCCGGATCCCACTTGCCGTTCCCCTGGCCGTCTCCGCCCGTCGTGGGATCGTTGTCCGTGCCGTAGTCGAGCCAGTCCCCGGGCTTCAGGCCGCCGGGGCGGGGCGTGATCGGGATGTCGTCGACGCCGACCCAGGTGAGCGCCACGCCCACCGCCGAGCGGCGCTCGTCATCGGCCTTCATCGGCCACACGGCGGCGCCGAAGTTGTGGTTGACGAGCGAGCCGAACTGCTCGGCGTGCTGGAGGAACGCCTCTTTATAGGGCAGGTACACCATGCCGGCGGGGTTCCAGAACGGCGAGGTGGCGTCGTCGGCGACCGCCGCGAACGCGCCCCCCATGCCGACGGCGCGCGCGCCCACCGGGATCTTCAGGAACTCGGCCGCGTACTTCGTGGCGCCGGCGGGAGCTGCGGCGAGCAGCGCCAAACATGCGGCGACGAGGGCTCCGATCGGCTTCTTGCGCATGCGTCTCCCTGTGTTGTCCACGTGGACGTACGGCCGACAGCGACCTTAGGAGCCGGCTCGATCAACTGTCAACCGGCCGGTTCTTGGGCTTCCACTCGGGCATGCTCGCCTCGCCGACGGGCTTCGCGATGCGCCATTCTCCGTGCGCGCGGACGAGCTCGTTTCCGAACCGGAACATGCGTTCGTCGCCCGAGCGACCGTCACGGTAGTGCACTTCGTAAGACACCATCACGCGATCCGCCATGATCGGCAGCTGGCGATACCCGCTCAACCACAGGTCGTCGGTCGACGGCAGGAACCACACCGAGCCGGGCATCGGCACGTCGCGCCGCCCTTCGGCGTAGCAGCTCCAGGCGCCGTCCGCGTCCCCTGCCCGCAGCGCTTCCCAGTACATGGTGAGCGTGGTGCTGGGCGAGCGGAAGCGCCGATCCACGCGACCGTGTTCTCCCTGTCCGAGGAGCGAGCACGCCACCGTGAGCACCGCCAGCCAGCCACGCCAGCCGAGCCGGTTGCCTGCGCGCGGAAGGACGAGACCTGCCGGTTCTACACCGGAGTCCGCCGCGGGGGTTCCGGCGTCACGGTAAGGGACTTCGAAGAGCTCGAGGCGCAAGGGACCGGGGGTACGGTGATGAGCCGGAGCGGTCGTCCCTGTCCGATCCCGCGTGGGGGCGAGAACCGGAACCCTCCAGATGGTTCCGACGGCTGCCTCGTGGCGCTCGATCGCACGTGCCGGCCCTGGGGAGCGGGCCGTGGCTCGAGGGCGCGAGAGACGCCCTTAAGCAGTGCTTGAGTGCACAGCTATAAGTGTATGCTCAGCGCTGCTTACCGCGCGACGATTTTCTTGCCGTCCGCGGCCGCCCCGGGCCTCCACCCGGCCTCGGGCCGCGCCCGCTCGCGCG
>DATDEX010000305.1:0-11647 GCA_036522895.1 Candidatus Eiseniibacteriota bacterium
AGGCGCTCGAGCCCCGCCGGCAGCCGGTCGGGGCGTGCCAGGGGCGCGAGCCGGCTCGCGGCGGCGCTCACGAGGGCCCAGCCCTCGCCGGTCAGCACGTCGGCGCCGGCCTTCGCACCCCAGCGCACCAGCGCTTCGCGCTCGGACTCGGTGAGCTCTTCGAGCAGGACGACGAGGGACTGCACGCCGGTGGCAGCGAACCAGGCGGGCTGGGCATCCCAGCCCCGCGTCGCGAGCGCCGCGCGCACCGCTTCGGGCGTGTGCGCGGCGAGCGCGGTCAATTTCACGACGCCCGCAGGGCGTTGACGATGTTGAGGCGCGCCGCCCGCACCGCCGGAAGAAAGCCGCCGACCACGCCCATCACCACGGCGAAGATCAGGGCACGCGTGACCACGCCGGGCGACAAGGCGAACCCGAAGCCGATCTCCGAGAAACTCTGGAAGTTGACGACCGAAATCCGCTCGAAGGAGAGCAGCGCGGCGAGCGCGACCCCCAGGGCACCGCCGACGAGCGCGAGCATCACGGACTCGACCAGGAACGCGCCCAGGACGCTCCGTCGCCTGAAGCCGAGGGCCCGCAGCGTGCCCACTTCGACCGTCCGGTTGGCGACCGCCGCGTACATCGTGATCATCGCTCCGATCATCGCGCCGAAGCTAAAGATCGTGGTCACGATGATCCCGAGGGTCCGGATGAACATGGCGAGCGTCTTGGACTGTTCCTGGTAGTAGTCCCGCTCGTGCTTCAGCTCGACGTACTGCATGCGGGGATCGGCCTGGAGTCGGGTCTTGATCTGGTCGAAGCCGCCGCGCTGGGCGAGGCGGAAGGTCAGCGACGAATATACCGGGCGTCCGAACGCCTGCATGAACTGGTCGACGTCTCCCCAGATCTCCGAGTCGAACGCCGTGCCCCCGGCGTCGGCGATGCCCACCACGGTCCAGCGGTCGCCGCCGAAGCCGAGCTCCGCGCCGAGCGCCACGCCCTTGAACAGCGTCGCGATGCCCTTGCCCACCACCACTTCGTGGGTGCCGAACTGGAAGGGCCGTCCCTGGACGATATGGACCCCGGGGCGGAGCTCCAGCGCACGGTTCGACACACCCCGAATCGACACGTTCCCGAGCGCGTTGCTCTTCTTCTTGTAGAGGTCGATCACGAGGATCACTTCGCGGGACAGCAGCGCGCGACCGTCGGCCCCACGCGCCACCCCGCCGTCGGCTTCGAGCACGTCCGCCGTCGCCCGGTCGACCTGACTCGAGAGCTCAGATGTAGCCGAGCGCCGGAGCACGATCACGTTATCGGGCGAGCCGGTCTCGACGAGCGTCGCTTCCAGGCCGCGGGCGAGCATGAGCACACCGGCGAACACGAACACGACGAGTGCCACGCCGCCGACCGTGAGCGCCGTGGTGAGGCGGCGGGCCCACAGGCTCCGCCACACATACGAGAACGGGATCCGCATCATGGGGCGGGACTATCCCACCGTCCGCAGGCCGATCACGATCGGCATGCGCACCACGCGGTTCGCGGGGATGGCCGCCGCCGCGAGCCCGGCGAGGAGAGCGGCCCCGAGCCCGAGCGCGATGGTGAGGGGAGCGACGTTGATCACCGGGAAGAACGTCGGCAGCGCCTTCGCGAACCCCTGCACGACCGGGAAGGTGAGCAGCAGCCCGAGCACGCCTCCCGAGAGCGAGATCACGAGCGCTTCGCCCAGCACGAAGCCCGCGAGCTGGCGCCCCGAGAAGCCGAGCGTCTTCAAGACCGCGTACTCGCGGGTCCGCTCCCGGACCGACATGACGATGGTGTTGGCGAGCACCAGGAGGATGATCCCGACGATCACGACCGAGATCACCTGCAGCGACGTGATGATCGCCGACGACATCTGAACGAAGCTCTGTTGGAACTGGCGCTCACTTTCGGTCTTGGTGGGCGCGCGCGAGTTCACGAACTGTGTGTCTACCGCCGCCGCGACGCGGGCCATCGCGTCCGGAGACCCGACGCGCAGGACGTACCACCCCGCGTCCACCGGCCGGCCGGGCTCCCGCTGGCGCACCTGCTCGTAGAGATAGGGATACTGGAAGAACATCTGGGTCTCGTCCGTGGACGGGTCGCGGCCGGTGTAGATCCCGCGCACCACCCACTGCCAGGTCCCCGGAAAGATGTCGCCTTCCATCGTGATGAGGTCGCCCAGCTTGAAGCCGTGCTGCTGGGCGAGCTTGCGGCCGATGACGCAGGCGTTGCGCTCCTTCTTAAAGGCGGCCAGCTGGTCCGGCGGCAGCTGGAACTCGGGGTAGAGGGTGAAATAGGTCTCGGGGTCGACCGCGAACCGGGGCCAGAAGTTCTTGAAGTCGTTGGGATCGCCGTACACACCGCCGAACCAGTTGGCCCACGAGACGCCGGTAACGCCCGGGATCCTGGCGATCTCGTCCCGGTACGGGAGGGGAATCGGGAAAATCAGCGACACGCGATGGCGGGTGATCATGCGGTTCTCGGCCGCTCCCGTGACGCCCGCGTTCCAGGCGCCCACGATCGTGCGGATCAGGCCGAACGCCATCACCGCCGTGGCGATCCCGAGCATCGTGAGGGCCGTGCGGAGCCGATGCCGGAAGAGATTCTTGAAGACGAGTCGCAAGAGCTTCACGGCCGGGCCCTCACTGTAGCTCGCCCTTGTCCAGGTGGCGCACCAGGTGCGCGCGCTCGGCGGCGTGCGGATCGTGCGTCACCATCACGATGGTCTTCTTGAACTCCTGGTTCAGCCGCTCCAGCAGGGTCAAGACCTCCTCGGCCGACTTGCGGTCGAGGTCGCCCGTGGGCTCGTCGGCGACGAGGATCGTGGGGTCGGTGGCGATGGCGCGCGCGATCGCGACGCGCTGCTCCTGGCCACCCGACAGCTGGCGCGGATAGTGGCGCATGCGGTCCGCCAGGCCGACGAGCGCGAGCGCCGTTTCGACGTGCGTCTTGCGGTCGGCCCTGGAGAGCGACGTCAGCAGCAGCGGCAGCTCCACGTTCTCGAACGCGGTCAGCACCGGGATCAGGTTGTAAAACTGGAACACGAACCCGATGTGGGTGGCGCGCCAGCGGGCGAGCTGCGATTCGCTGAGCTTCGTGACGTCGGTGCCGGCGACCGTGACGGTCCCGGTATCCGGCCGATCAATCCCCGCGATCAGGTTCAGGAGCGTGGTCTTGCCGGAGCCGGACGGACCCATCAACCCGAGGAACTCCCCTTCCGGCACCTCGAGCGTGATGTCCCGCAGCACCGGGATCTCCATGCTGTCGCGTCGATAGGCCTTCGAGAGACCGCGAATCTGGACGATCGGATTGGGCATGCGCTCCTCTACTGCACGGTGACTTTGACGCCGCCACGCAGGCGGGTGCCGACGCTGTCGACCACCTCGACGCCGGCACGCAAGCCTTCGCGGATGGCCACCGACGAGCCGAGCCGCCGGCCGGTGACGACCGGGAGCTCGGCGGCCCGCCCCTGCTCGACGACGAAGACGACGCTGCGGCCGTTGCGCTCGGCGACCGCGCTGCTCGGGACCACGAGCAGGGGTTGCGTGTCCGCCGCGGCGTGCGACGCGCGCGGCAGAAAATGCACCTTCGCGCTCATCTCCGGCAACACGCGCGCGTCGTACGAGCGGAACGCGACCTTCACCTGCACCGTCGCCTTGGCGCGATCGGCCGTCGGCACGATCTTCGCCACGGCCCCAGGGTAGCGCACGTCGGGATAGGCGTCGAGCACGATCTCACACGGCTGGCCCAGGCCGACGCCCTCGAGGTTCGATTCGGCCACGTCGGCCTCCACCTGGAGCGAGCCCAGGTCGGCGATCGTGACTACCGCGCTCTTGGAGAACGCGCTGGCGGCGAGCGGCGCCACCACTTCTCCCACATCCGCGTTCTTGGTCAGCACCGTGCCGTCGAACGGGGCCCGGATGACGGTGTTCTCGAGCGCCACCTGGGCGGCTGCGACGGCTGCTTCCGCCGAGGCAATCCCGGCCTGTACGCGCTGATAGCGCGCTTCCGCGGCGTCCAGGCTCGCCTGCGACGAGAAGCCGCTGTCGCCCAGCAGCCGCTCCCGCGCCAGCGACCGCTCGGCGTCGTGCAGCTCGGCGCGGCTGACCTGGACGTTCGCCTGCGCCTGGGCCAGCTGCGCTTTGACGTCGCCGTCCTCGATGCGCGCGATCACCTGGCCGGCCCGCACCCGGTCCCCTTCGACGACCCCCAGGTACACGAGCCGGCCCGTGCCCTTGGAAGCGACGGCGGCCTTGCGCTGGGCCACGACGTAGCCGCTGGCCACGAGCACCGCGCCGGCGCGCAGCGGGGACACCATCGTGGCCGGGGTCAAGTGCACCGGGAGCGCCGAGCCGAAGGCGCCGCCGCTGGTCAGCAACACCACGGCCAGAACCACGATGACCGCGGCGGGCACGCCGATGGCGAGCCACCGCCCGGCGCGGCGCAACGGCACCGCTCCGGCGGACTCGGCTGAGCGGTTGATCCGCAGCCCGGCGAGGTCCGCGTTCTTCGCTTCCATGGCCCCAATCCTAACACCTCCGGCGACCGCGCGGGCGCGAGGCCCGGCGCGGGAGGAGGCGTGGCCGTTCGTTCGGTTTTGGGTGTTGGTGCTGCCGGGCCTACGCGCCGGCGGGCTCGGGCGGGGGGCTCCCCAGCACCGGCCCGCGCGTCGCGGCCTGCTTGTCTCGCGCCGTGCCTTCGGGCGTCGACACCGCGGGCGGTGGCGACGCCGGCGCGACCGGCGGCAGCCGCTTCCCGGCCACCACGAGATCGACTTCCTCACGGTCGAGCGTCTCGCGCTCGAGCAGCGCGGCCGCGAGCCGGTCGAGCTGGTCGCGCTGCTTGGTGAGAATGTCCCGCGCGTGCTCGTACGCCTCGCCCAGCAGGCGCTTCAGCTCGGTATCCACCAGCTCGGCGGTGCGCTCCGAGACCTCGCGGCGCTGCACCACTTCCCGCCCCAGGAAGATCTCGGCCTCGCGGTCGCCTACGGCGATCGGCCCCACCACGTCGCTCATCCCGAACTGCGTCACCATGCGGCGCGCCATCTCCGTGGCCTGCTGGATGTCCGAGTACGCGCCCGTCGTCACCTTGTCGGGGCCGAACACGAGCTCCTCGGCTACGCGCCCCCCGTATGACATGGCGAGCTGGCCCAGCAACCACTGTTTCGTGACGTTGCGGCGGTCCTTCTCGGGCAGGAAGAACGTGATCCCCAGTGCCCGGCCCCGCGGCACGATGGTGACTTTGTGAATGGGATCGATCCCCGGCACGCTGAGCCCGACGAGCGCGTGTCCCGACTCGTGATACGCGGTGAGCTTCCGCTCTTCTTCGGTCAGGACCATACTCTTGCGCTCGAGGCCGAGCATGACTTTGTCTTTCGCGTCCTCGAGGTCGTTCATGTCGACGACGGCCTTGTTGCGCCGCGCGGCCAGGAGGGCCGCCTCGTTCACCACGTTCGACAGCTCCGCCCCCGACAGCCCCGGTGTGCCCTTGGCGATGCGCTCGAGGTTGGCGGTGGTCGCGAGCGGGATCTTGCGGGTGTGGACGCGCAGGATCTGCTCCCGCCCCTTCACGTCGGGCATGTCCACGACGATCTGGCGGTCGAACCGCCCGGGCCGCAGCAACGCCGGGTCGAGGATGTCGGGCCGGTTGGTGGCGGCGAGCAGGATCACGCCGTCGTTCGACTCGAAGCCGTCCATCTCCACGAGCAGCTGGTTCAGCGTCTGTTCGCGCTCGTCGTGACCGCCGCCCAGGCCGGCGCCGCGATGGCGGCCGACCGCGTCGATCTCATCGATGAAGATGATGCACGGCGCGTTCTTCTTGCCCTGCTCGAAGAGGTCGCGCACGCGGGAGGCGCCGACGCCGACGAACATCTCGACGAAGTCGGAGCCGGAGATGGAGAAGAACGGCGCGTTCGCCTCGCCGGCGATGGCGCGGGCGAGGAGCGTCTTGCCGGTGCCCGGGGGGCCCATGAGGAGGACGCCCTTCGGGATCTTGCCGCCGAGCTTGGTGAACTTCTGCGGCTCCTTGAGGAACTCGATGATCTCGTGCAGCTCGAGCTTGGCCTCATCGACGCCGGCCACGTCCTTGAACGTGACCTTCTTCGCGCTGCCGGAGAGGAGCTTCGCCTTCGACTTGCCGAAGGAGAGCGCCTTGTTGCCGCCGGCCTGCATCTGGCGCATGAAGAAGATCCAGAGGCCGATGAGGAAGAGAACGGGCGCCCAGGTGATGAGCGCAGTGATGAAGGGGGCATCTCCCTTCGGCTCGACCTCCACGGTCACGCCTTTCTGGCGCAGGAGGTCGATCATGGCGGGATAGTTCTGCGGGGCGGTGAGATGGAACTCCTTCTTGCCGCCGGGCTGCGTCGTCCGCGTCTCCCCTCGGATGTCGTCGCCGCGCAGGGTGACCTTCTCGACCTGCCCTTGCGCTACCCAGTCCATGAAACGGGAGAAGGGAATCTGCTCGCTGGTGCCCTTCGTCGTCTGGAACAGGCTCCACAGGAGGAAGACCAGCACGATGATGACGACCCAGAGGAGTGCTGTTTTAACGGTGGAATTCAACGATTAGCCTCCACGGAGTGCACGGAATGCTTCGGCCGTGCCATCCGACACTACTGCTGTATGCCTAACTGGTGGCGCGAGGGGATTGTTCCTCGGGGCCAGCGAGCAGCGATCGGCGATCAGCGATCAGGAGGGACCGGCTTTTCCTGATCGCTGATCGCTGCTCGCCGATCGCTCCCACCCATCAAATTCGTCCGATATACGGCAGGTTGCCGTGCCGTCCTTCCAGCTCCAACCCATATCCCACGAACGACCCTTCGCCGACCTTGAATACGCGGTAATCGGCTTCGAGTTCCACGGTTCGTAGATCGGGCCGGTCGAGGAGAGCGACCAGGCGCAGGTTCGCCGGACGATGCTGGCGCAGCTGGTTGATGAGGTAGGTCTCGATGACGCCTGTAGAGACGACGTCTTTGAGAAGGTAGACCTGCCGGCTGTTGATGGCGGTGTGGCTGAGGAAGTCGATCTCCAGCGCGTCGGCGATCTGGCTGTCAGCCGGGTCGCGGATGACGTCGATGAAGCCGTAGCTGACGTCGCCCTCGATGCTGCGCAGCAGGTCGGCCATCAGGCAGGACGTGCCTTTGAGGATGCCGAGGAGGAACACCTCGGAGTCGCCGGCATCGGCCCGGATGGCCGCGCCGAGCTTCGCCACGCGCTTGGCGATCTCCTTAGCGCTGAAGGCTTTCCTGATCCTGCTCTTGCGCAATCACGACCTCGTAGAGAGAGGCGCCGTCCGTCGCTTTGAACTGTTCGGAGATCTCCACGCCCGCGACCCAGACGATCGTACCGTTCCAGATGAGCAACGGAATGCGATCGCGAAGCTCAGCAGCAATCTTACGATCAATCAGGAGGTCTTTCAGCTTTTTCTCACGCTGCATGCCGAGGGGCTGGAAGCGGTCGCCCTTGCGGCGGTTCCTCACCACGAACGTCGGCGCGGCACCCTCCGGTAACCGGAAAAGCTGCCCTTTGCCGGTTAGACGGCTCGTGACGCGGATCGTCAGGCCCAGCTCGGGGATGACGCCCGGCTCTTCCGCTTGTAGCGGAATTTCAAACTCCGGCACCTCCTGGGATACGCGGCGCAGCACGATCTCCTCGCCGCGGCGGAAGAGCTCCAGCGTCTTCGTGATGCTGACGCGCTTCGCCTCGGTCATGTCCGCGGCGAGGCGTGCCAGGTCGGCGGCGGAGACCTCGCGCGCGGCCGGGTCGAGCGTGCGGATGGCGCGGTGGAGGAGCGCCTGGTCGTTGAGCTCCCACTGCCCGCGCGCCTGCTCCGCGACCGCCGCCAGGTTCTCGATCACCGCCGGCCCGTACTGCGCGAGCGTCGCGCGGATGCGGTTGCGCAAAAAACGAGGATCGTCGTTCGACCGGTCGAAGCGCGCTTGGGTGCCGCGCTCGCGCAGAAACTCCTCCACCTCCGCCCGCGTGACGCCGAGCAGCGGCCGGATCACGCCGTCCTCGCGCATGGGATGGATGCCGCGCAAACCCGCGAGGCCCGTGCCGGTGAAGAGGCGCATGAGGATCGTCTCCGCCTGATCGTTCTTCTGGTGCGCGGTCGCGATCCACTGCGCGCCGGCGGCCTGCCGCAGCTCCTGCAGCCGCGCGAAGCGCACCTCGCGCGCCGCCGCCTCCACGCCGCCGCGCTTCACCGCATCGTCCTGCAGCGTGCCATCCGCGACCAGCAGTGGCACGCCGATGCGCTCGCACAGCGCGCGCACGAAGCGCTCGTCGGCGTCCGACTCCTCGCCGCGCAGATGATGGTTGACGTGCGCGCACGTGACGCGCGCGAGTTCCGCGATCGCGAGCAGCAGCGCCGTGGAGTCCGGCCCGCCGGAGCAGGCGACGAGCACGTGCCCCGCCTCGAGCCGGCGCTCGGTGAAGAAGAGGCGGATGGCGTCCGGCAATGGAGAGGGCACGCGTAGAAACGATAAGCCTACGCCCGCCCGGTCGGAAGACTCGCGGCCGCGAATTCGCGCAGCGCGTTTCGCCCATCGTCGTCGGATTCTTCGTAGGCGAGGCGGAGGAGCGTCACCTGATCGTCGGTTTCCGCGGCCGAGATCGTGAATCCGTCCGGCGGCTGCTCGCGGCTGGCCGTAATCTCGCGCGTCCACAATCCCGCATTCAGGCGGCAGCGCAGAAACGGCTCGTTCGAGCGCGCGGCCGCCCCGAGGTCGGAGAGCATCCGATCACCGTCGATGACGTTGTTCTCGATCTCGCCCTCGGCGTTCGCCACCCGTGCGCGGTGAATCTGCTCCCGGTATCTGGCGATGAACTCCGAAAGCCCGGTGCCCGGCTCGTGAAACCGCACCAGCAGGTCTCGATGTGCGGACAGCCCATGATCCGCGATCGCCGTGACGAGACCACGCACCTTCACGTTTCCGCCGCCGTCGACAAACGACAGCTCGTGCTCGGTGCCCTGCTCGTAGTCGCATTGCCCGGACAGCAGGGCGCCCGATGCCCCGATGTCGAGCACGACCACGCGCTGTTCGCCGAAAGTCGCGGGGATCGGCTTCGCCAGCTGCAACCATACAGCGAATGATCCGCCTCGCGTACCGCTCAACTCCCGCTGCATTCTTACCGCCGCTCTATTGTGCAACACCGCACGGCTTCTACGGTCGTTGCATTTGCCGCAATATCGCCAGTGGGATGTGCTGCAGCGGCAGCACGTCCACCGCCGCCCCGAGCGCGATGGCCTCCTTAGGCATGCCGAAGATCACCGAGCTCGTCTCGTCCTGCGCGATGGTGTGCGCGCCGGCGGCGCGCATCTCCGCGAGGCCGGCCGCGCCGTCGTCGCCCATGCCGGTGAGGATCACGCCGAGGCCGCTGCTGCCGGCGGATTGCGCGACGGAGCGGAAGAGCACGTCCACGCTCGGCCGGTGGCGGGAGACGAGCGGGCCGTCGACGATCTCCACGGTATGCCGCGATCCACTGCGGCGGAGGAGCATGTGCTTGTTGCCCGGCGCGATGAGCACGCGTCCCGGCGCGACGACGTCGCCGTGCGCCGCCTCCTTCACCTCCACCCGCGCCACCGAGTCGAGCCGCTTCGCGAACGCGGCGGTGAAGCCTTCCGGCATGTGCTGCACCACGAGCGTCGCCGGCGCGTTCGGCGGCAGCGACTCGAGGATCGCGCGCAGCGCCTCGGTGCCTCCCGTCGATGCGCCGAGGGCCACGATCGGCTGCGTCGAGGACACCGCGCGCGGCGCCGCGGCGGGCAGCACGACGTCGGCGGACAGCCGCTTCGTCACCGCCATCGACGTGCGCCTGCCCACGCGCGCCTGCGACGCGGCGCGCAGCGTGTCCGCGAGCAGCAGGGCCGACTCCTCCAGGAACTCGCGCACGCCGACGGACGGCTTGAGGATCACGTCCACCGCCCCTTCCTCCAGCGCGCGCATCGCCGTCTCGCTGCCCTGCGCGGCGGCGGTCGAACAGATCACCACCGGCATCGGATCGCTGCGCATGATGCGGCGCAGGAACGTGAAGCCGTCCATGCGCGGCATCTGCAGGTCGAGCACGATCACAGACGGCCGCTGCTTGCGGATGCGGCGCTCGGCGATGAGCGGATCGGCCGCCGTGTCGATCGAGAACTGCCGCGACAGCAACATCGAGAACGCCTGGCGCACGACCGCCGAGTCGTCCACCACGAGCACGTGCTCGCGCATGCTCACACGCTCTCCTTGAGCGCGTACACCGTGGGGCCGGCCACGCGGACGCGGTCGAAGTTGCTGAGGCTTTCGGAGTGCCCGAGGAAGAAATAGCCGGCCGGATCGAGCCGGTCGAGGAGGCGCTCGATGACGCGTCTCTTCGACGGCGCGTCGAAGTAGATCAGGACGTTGCGGCAGAAGATGAGATCGAAGCGGCCGGCCACCGGGTACGTCTCGTGATGCAGATTGATGCGCGCAAAGCGGATGAGCGACGTGAGCTCCGGACGCGCCGCCATCTTGCCGTCGTGCGCGCTGCGGCCGCGGAGCATGAACGTGCGGCGGTAGTGCTGCGGGATCTCCTCTGCGCGCTCCAGCGGCCAGATCGCGGCCGACGCGCGGCCGAGCGCCTTCGTCGACAAATCCGAGGCGAGGATCTCGATCGACCAGTCGGGCAGGTGCCAGGCCAGCGACATCGCGATGGAGTGCGGCTCTTCGCCGGTCGAACAGCCGGCGCTCCACACGCGGACCCGTTTCGCGCGCCGCCCCGCCTCCGCCGCCGCCCGCCACGCCGGCAGCACCTGCTGCTCCAGGAAGGCGAACTGCTTCGGCTCGCGGAAGAAGTGCGTCTCGTTCGTGCAGACGGAGTCGAGCATGGACACGAGCTCCTCCCGGTCGGCGTGGACGCGGTCGTAGTACGCGGCGAACGAGGTCAGGGCCAGCGCGCGCATGCGCGGGGCGAGGCGTCCGACCAGAAGGGCGCGCTTCTGGTCGGACAGGAAGATCCCCGCCTCGCGATGCACGAGGGTCTGAAAGAGCCGGAACTCCTTCGTCGAAAGCGGCTGCGGATTCATGATCAGAACGCGTGGAAGTCGGAGAGGGAACGGCCGTTGCCGCTGCGAGCCACGGCCGGCGCGACGTGCATCGGCGTGCGCGCGGGCTGCGCGTGCTGCATGTGCACGAGGTTGCGCGGCTCGTTGCCGATGCGGAAGAAGCTGACCAGATTCTGCAGCCCCTCGGCCTGCGCGGCCATCTCCTCGGCCGTCGCCGCGAGCTCCTCGGCGGCCGAGGCGTTGCGCTGCGTGACCTGGTCGACCTGGGCCAGCGACTGGTTGATCTGCGACACGCCGGTGGCCTGCTCGTTCGAGGCCGCGGCGACGTCCTGCACGAGCTCCGCCGTGCGGCGGATGGACGGTACCAGCTCCGCGAGCAGCGTGCCGGAGCGGTCAGCGACGCGCACGCTGGACGAGGCCAGCGCGCTGATCTCGCGCGAGGACGACTGGCTGCGCTCGGCCAGCTTGCGCACTTCCGTCGCCACGACCGCGAAGCCGCGTCCGTGCTCGCCGGCGCGCGCGGCTTCGATGGCAGCGTTCAGCGCGAGCAGATTCGTCTGGTAGGCGATCTCCTCGACGATGGAGATCTTCTCGGCGATCGACTTCATCGCGTCGACGGTCTCGC
>DATDEX010000306.1:0-2386 GCA_036522895.1 Candidatus Eiseniibacteriota bacterium
CGCCGCCGCGACCCGCGCCGCGGCGACCAGCAGGTCCACGGCGACCGCGAGCGCGATCAGGTGCGCGATCCCGTAGAAAGTCATGCCCTTGCCGCTGTAAACGAGCAGCGCCGTGGCGGAGAGCGGCAGCACGAACAGGACGAGCATCGCGTGAAAGTAATTGCGGCGCCAGAACGCGAACGCCAGCACCGGGATCGGCAGCCAGCCGAGCCCGAACAGGCCCGCCATGCTCGATCCGATCGAAAACCCCACCGGCGTCGCGTCGCGCAGGATCGCGCCGAGCCGCTGCCACAGGATTCCGGCGTACCACCCCGGGTGCTCGCGGACGTCCTTCAGCACGCGCCCGCGCACGAGCCGGTTGTACTCGGGGAGATCGGTCGGGGCGATGTGGTTGACGCCGTCATAGGTCTCCTCGAAGTAATAGCCGCCCGTCGTGTAGTGATAGGGCAGCGGGTGGGGGTTCGTGACCGGATCGCGCGTCGTCGCCCAGCGAAACGCGTCGCGATCGTCCCAACTGTAGCCGCGATCGGTCCCGTAGTCGCCGAGCCCGCAGTAGATCGCGTGCCAGAGCGTGTGGTGCGTGTCGCGGCGGCCGTGGAACACCTGGCCGCCGGCCCGGGCCACGAACTGCTCGGCGCGCGCGAACTCGCTCGCCCAGAAGCGCGACCAGGCGAACCCGGTGAGCGCGAATGCGGCCACGAACGCCGCCGCGAGCGCGAGCCGCCGGGGCCACGGCGCACGGGCGAGCAGGTAGGCTCCGAAGACGGTGGCGGTGACGAGCGCCGCCTCGGCCCGGATCTCGCGGGCCGAAGCGAGCACGGCGCCGCTCGCGATCGCGATCGCCCAGGCGCGGCGATCGACCGGTTGGCGGCGCTCGAGAAACCGCACGTGTGCCGCGAGCGCCAGCAGCGTGACGGTGATCGGGATCGAGAACACGTTGCCCCGGCCGTACGTCTCGTAGACCTGGAACGGGTCCGAGCCCACGAGCGCCACGATCAGCGTACCGAGGAGGCCGTGGCCCCCGAGCCAGAACGCCCAGAACACCGCGAGCAGCGCGGCCACGAACAGCAGCTCGTCGGCCGGGATCGTCGAGGGATTGCCGGGATCCCCGCGAATCAGCACGTCGGGGTAGAGGAGGAACAACTTTCCGTAGTCGCCGAACCGCGACGTGTTGGTGGGCAGGCCGAAATCCATCGTCAGCCGGTCGCCGTGCCGGGCCACGAACTCGTCCGCGGCGCGCTTCGAGGGTCCGAGCGCCGGGACCTCCCGCGCGCCGACCGGAAAGACGCCGTAGTGATGGAAGAAGTAGAAGAAGTTTCGCGCGTCGATGCAGAGCCCCATGCTCGCGGTCATGCGGAACGGGCTCCGCGGCCCGAACGTCGCCGAGTTGAAGCTCACCTGCCAGCCGACGATCAGCGCCGAGAGCGCGATCGGCACGAGCCAGGGACTGCGGCCGGTGCGAGCCGTGCGCACCGCCGCCGGGGCCGCTGCGCTCATCGTTGGTTTGGGTGATCCACGCGCATGTCGGCCATCCCTGGTGACGCGGTCGGCGGCGGGCGGCTCGCGGGATCGAGCTCGCCGGCGCGCGGCGATGTTACCGGCGCCGGGCGGACCGCGCCAGCGCTGGCCGAGGCCGCCGCGTCGTCGCCGGGCGCCGGGTCGTCGTGGAGCGCCCGGAGCGCCGGCGTCGTCAAGTCGTCGAACTGGCCGCGCGACGCCGCCCAGAGGAACGCGAGCACCGCCGCGAACACGACCGCGAGCGCGATCGGCACGATCACGTACATCACGCCCATCGCGTCGCTCGACTCGGGACGGGGCGGATTCGCCCGGCGTCGGCCGTGACCCCGGCGCGCTCGGGCGGCTCGAACGTCCGGGCGCGCCAGGAGGCGACCACCACGGTGAGCGAGCTCGCCGGCATGAGGATCGCGGCGACGAGCGGATCGAGCCGGCCGGAGATCGCCAGCGCCGCACCCGCGACGTTGTAGACGAGCGAGAAGAGGATATTTCGCCGGATGACGCCCAGCGTGCGGGCGCTGCCGTCGGCGAGGCGCGCGAGGCCGTCGAGCCCGGGGCGCGCGAGGAACACGTCGGCGGCGGCGAGGCAGGCTTGCGCACCGCCGCGCAAACCGATCCCCACGCTCGCCCGCGCGATCGCCGCGGCATCGTTCACGCCGTCGCCCGCCATCACGACGGGCCCACGCGCGGCCGCGGCCTCGATGACGCGGAGCTTTCGCTCCGGCGAGGCCCCGCCCTCGATCGCGGCCGGCTCGAAGCCGAGCCGTGCCCCCACGTGCCGCACGATCTCGGGATCGTCCCCGGAGAGGAGCGAGAGCCGCCAGCCCCGGGCGCGCAACGCCGCGAGCGCCGCGCCCGCGTCCGCGCGGAT
>DATDEX010000307.1:0-3896 GCA_036522895.1 Candidatus Eiseniibacteriota bacterium
GTCGGGATCGCGGCGGAACCCGCCGCCGACGCGCTCGCGGTGACGGGGGGCTCGCCGCGCGGGGCCGCCCGCATCGCCACCCAGCACGACCACCGGATCGCGATGGCGTTCGCCGCCCTCGGCTGCCGCACCCGCGAGCCCGTCTGGTTCGACGACCTGGCGAGCGTGGCGACGTCCTATCCCGGGTTCTTCGACACGCTCGTGGCACTCGGCGGCGAGGTGGTCGCCGATCGCTCGCCGGAGGGCGACGCGTGAGCTTCGTCGTCACGATCGACGGGCCGGCCGCGGCGGGGAAGAGCAGCACGGCGCGCGCGATCGCCCAGCTCATGGGCTGGCGCTATCTCGACACCGGGGCCTATTACCGCGCGCTCGCGCTCAAGGCGCTGCGCTCGCGGCTCGAGCTCGAAGACGCGTCCGCGACGGCGCTCGCGCGCGCGACGCGGATCGAGCTCTCGGGCGATCCCGCCCGGCCGCACGTGCGCCTGGACGGGGACGACGTCCACGACGCGATCCGCACCCCGGACGTGAGCGAGGGCGCCTCGCGCATCGCAGCGTTCCCGGGGGTGCGACGGCTCCTGGTCGAGTGGCAGCGCGCGCTGCGCGAGCGCGAGCCGCTCGTGGGCGAAGGGCGCGACCTGGGCACCGTGGTGTTTCCCGACGCCGAGGTGAAGCTCTACCTGGACGCGGACCTCGACACGCGCGCGCGGCGGCGCTCGATCGAGCTCGCGCTCCGCGGCATCCCGGCCCAGCTCGAGGCGGTGCGCGAGGAGATGCGGGCCCGCGACGAGCGCGACCGCTCGCGCGCCGACAGCCCGCTCAAGCCGGCGGCGGACGCGACCGTCGTGGACACGAGCGGGATGGATCTCGACCACCAGGTGGCCGCCGCGCTCGCGGTGATCCGGGCACATCCGCGCTGTCCTCCCGCGGCGCCCAAGCCGATAGCATGAAGTCGGGGACGCTCTCGAGCCGCGGGTTCCCCGCCGGGGCGGCGCGAACGGGGGCGGCGCCGCACGGCCTCCGGGGGGCGCCAAGAATCGCACCCGGGCCCTGGGGCGGCACCGCCTCGCGGAGGGCCAGCCTGCCCGGGCGGGCCGGCAAATCGGAGTCCGAATACGACTTGGAGAGATCTTGAGCCTGCACTATAGTGCGTCCCGCTTCCTGCTCGGGGGCCTCGTGGGTGTCCTGAGCGGCTGGGAGGTCCGCGGACGCGAGCACGTCCCGCCTACGGGCGCCGTGATCGTGGCCTCGAACCACATCTCGTTCTGGGACCCGCCGCTCGTCGGCACCGCCGCCGTTCGCGAACTGCATTTCCTCGCCAAGGGGGAACTGTTCGAGACGCCGGTCCTGGGCCCGCTCATCCGCGCCTACAACGCCCTCCCCATCCGGCGTGGTGTCGCGGACCTGAGGGGCCTCACGAAGGCCATGGACGTGCTCCGCGCAGGGCGCGCGCTCATCGTGTTCCCGGAAGGAACGCGCGCGCGCGATGGCGAGCTGCACGACGCCCGTCCGGGCGTCGGGATGCTCGCGGTCGCGACCGACGCGCGCGTCGTGCCGGTGTACATTTCGGGCAGCAATCAACCCAGGAAGTGGCTGTTCCGGCTGGGGAGGCTGCGGGTGTGGTTCGGCCCGCCGCGCACCTGGCGGGAACTGGCCGGTCCGGACGCCGAACTCGAGCCGGGACGCACGCTCTACCAGAGCGTGAGCACCGGGATCATGCGCGAGATCGCGGCGCTCAAGGCCAGCCAGTCGAGCTCGGCAACACGCGGGGCGGCCTAGCCGTCACCGCATATTCCATATCTCAGGAGGTAGTCGCTGCATGTCCGAAGTCCAGGAGCAAATCCCGAACCCCGTCAGCAACAAGCGGGTACCCGCGCTTCCACTCGTCCCTCTCAACTACGATGACGAAGAGGAACTGACCCTCGAGCAACGCCAGCAGATGTTCGGCGCCTACGAGGAGTCCATGCGTTCCATCGGCGAAGGCGAGATCGTGCGCGGCACGGTCCTTTCGATCGACGACAAGGACGTATTGGTGGACGTGGGATTCAAGAGCGAGGGCATCATCTCGCTGTCCGAGTTCTCCGATCCCTCGAGCATCAAGGTCGGGGACATCCTCGAGGTGTTCCTCGAGAAGATGGAGAACCAGGACGGCCTGGTCGTCTTGTCGAAGCAGCGCGCCGACTTCGTGCGCGTCTGGGATCGCGTCAAGGAAGCCCACGACTCCGGGCAGGTGGTCGAAGGCCGCCTGATCCGGAAGATCAAGGGCGGCGTGGTCGTGGACCTCTACGGCGTCGAGGCGTTCCTGCCGGGCTCCCAGATCGCGCTGCGCCAGGTCCAGAACGTGGACGCGCTGCTCGGCCAGTCGGTCTACGTGAAGATCATCAAGCTCAACAAGCGCCGCCGGAACATCGTGGTGTCCCGCCGGGCCGTGCTCGAGGAGGAGCGCGACCGGATGAAGGCGACGATCCTCAAGGATCTCGCCAAGGACCAGATCCGCGAGGGCCAGGTCAAGAACATCACCGACTTCGGTGCGTTCGTGGACCTCGGGGGCATCGACGGCCTGCTCCACATCACCGACATGTCGTGGGGGCGCGTCGCGCACCCGTCCGAGCTCGTGAAGATCGGCGACAAGGTGCGGGTCAAGGTGTTGAACTTCGATCCGGAGAAGGAACGCATCTCGCTCGGCCTGAAGCAGCTCGATGCCTACCCGTGGGAAGGGGTCGAGGAGAAGTACAAGGTCGGCGACCGGATCAAGGGCAAGGTCGTCTCGATCACCGATTACGGCGCGTTCATCGAGCTGGAAAAGGGGATCGAAGGGCTGATCCACGTTTCCGAGATGTCGTGGACGCGCCACGTCCGGCACCCCTCGAAGATCGTCAACATCGGCGACATCATCGAGGCGGTCGTGCTGAAGGTCGACAAGGCGAACGAGAAGATCTCGCTCGGCCTGAAGCAGGTGGAGCCGGATCCGTGGCTGACGCTCGACCACAAGTACCCGCCGGGCATGAAGGTGAAGGGCAAGGTCCGGAACCTCACGAACTTCGGCGCGTTCGTCGAGCTCGAGGAGGGCATCGACGGGCTCGTGCACGTCTCCGACATGTCGTGGACGAAGCGGGTGGCGCACCCGAGCGAGGTGCTGAAGAAGGGTGACGCGATCGAGGTCGTGGTGCTTTCGATCGACAAGGAGCACCGCCGCATCAGCCTGGGGCTGAAGCAGGTCTCGGACGATCCGTGGCCGCTGCTGGCGGACCGGTTCCCGTCCGGCCTGGAGCTCACCGGCACGGTCAACCGGCTCTTCGACCGCGGCGCGATCGTGGACCTGGGCGACGGCATCGAGGGCTTCATCCCGCTCTCGCAGCTCGGGATCGACGACCTGAAGCGTCCGAACGACGCGTTCGAGGTCGGCGAGTCGCTCACGATGAAAGTGACGCGCGTGGACGTGCCGAATCACCGGCTCATCCTGAGCGTCAAGGCGTGGCTCTCGGACCAGGACGACATCGCGCTGGCCGAGTGGACGTCCAAGCGGAACCAGGTTCGCGCGCGCATCGCGGCGAATCCGCCCGCCGTGGAGCCCGCTCCGGTCAAGGTGCGCGAGGAGGTAGGAGACGAGGAATAGCGTTGGTATGGGTGTGAAGCTCGGAAGCCACGAAACGGGCCGGTCTGTCGCGAGACGAGCCGGCCCGTGGCGCGTTCGGGGCGCGCTGGCGGGCGTCGCCCGCGCGGCCTACACTCCGTCGCCCATGCGCCATATCACGATAGGCTTGAGCTCGGGGCTCGTCGCGCTCGCGCTCGTCGCCGCCCCGGCGCTCGCGCTCGAATCGGTGTGGGCGAGGCTTCCGGCCTCGCTCCCGGCCGACAGCCTGGCGCCGGCGCTCGAGCGGCTCGAGGCGGGCGGGCCG
>DATDEX010000308.1:0-20877 GCA_036522895.1 Candidatus Eiseniibacteriota bacterium
GCGGCGGCCGGCGCCGTGCTCGCGGGCTCCGGGTTCTCCGATCTCGTCGCGCGGCCGCGACTCGTCCACCTCGATTACGCGGCCCAGCTTCGCGCCGCGCTCCCGCCGGCGCTGCTCGCCGACGCCGGCGATCCGCGGCGCGCCGTCGAGGCGCTGTGGGCGCTGCTCCTGAGCGCGGATGAGACGGCGAGTGCACGTCAGCTCGAGGTGCTCGGGAGTGCGTACCCGCCCGACACGCTCCTGGGCGTGCGCCAGCGACGCGACACGCTCGCCGCCGTGTCTCCCGCGCTCCGCATGCCACTCCTCATGCGGCTCTTCCCCGCGCTCGGCCGCCGGCCGGTCGCCGAGCGCCAGGCCCTGCTCGATCTCATGGGCAGGGTCATCGCGGCCGACGGCGCGATCAGCATCTCGGAGTATGCGTTCGCGCGGCTCGCGCGCCTCCATCTCGACGAGCAGGTGGCGCCGCCCGCGGCCGCGTCGGAGCTGCCGGCGGACCAACTCGAAGCCGAGCTCCAGATCGTCTTCTCGGTGCTCGCGCACTGCGGCCAGGGTGACCCCGGCTTCGCGGGCCGGGCGTTCGATCGTGGCATGACGCAGGTCGTCGCTGTGCCGCACGTGCATTACGAGCCGCCCTCCGATTGGGTGCCCGCCATGGATCGCGCGCTTGCCCGGCTCGACACGATGCGGTTGAACGACAAGGCGCGGCTCGTGGAGGGACTCGCCGCGGTGGTCTCGGAGGACGGCAGGCTCGACGTGGAGGAGGCCGAGCTGCTGCGCGCGATTTGCGGCTCGCTCCACTGCCCGCTCCCGCCGCTCATGCTCGGGGACGGAACCGCGGCACTGGCGGACTGAACGGGGCAGGCGCGCGACGTGGGGGCGCCGCGACAGCGGGGCTCCGCCGCGGGCTCCGCAGGGAAGCGGCTGCACGTGCACCAGCCGCCGTGCTGTGCGAGATTCGCGGCCATGTCCCACGCTTCCCAGCTCGCGCGTCGCATCCTGCTCATTGGCGTCGCGCTCTGCGTCGCCCTCGTGGCGCTCGCAAACGCGGCGTCCACGCGCGGCCCCCGAAGTTCCAACTCACGCGTCCTCCGCCCCGGACAGTTGCGCGATGGCCGCGTCCGGCTGCCTAACGGCTGGTACCTCACGCCCACCGGCATGCAGGTGAAGGTCGGCGATTTCCCGCTCGGGCTCGCCGTGAGCCCCGACGAACGGCTGGCCGCCGTGACGCACAGCGGCTGGCATGGGAAGGGGCTCGACCTCGTCGACCTCGTGGGGGCGAGACGGGTCCAGAGCCTGGCGCTCGAAGACACGTGGCTGGGCGTCGCGTTCTTCGACGGCGGGCGGCAGCTCGCGGTCTCCGCCGGGCACGAGAATCGGGTGCTGCTCTACGGGATACGCGACGGGCGGGCCGCGCTCCAAGACAGCATCGTCGTGGGTCCGCGCTGGTCTGCGGGCGGGCAGTACCCGCAGGGAAAGTCGATCGATTACGGCCCCGGCGCCATCTGGACCACCGGGCTCGTCGCGGATGACGCGCGCGGGCGTCTCTACGTGGTGTCGCGGCTCGACTCCGCGTTGAACGTCCTGGACGTGGCCGCGCGCCGGCTCCGGCAGCGCGTGCCGCTCGGGGCGGTGCCGTACACCTGCCTCGTCTCGCGTGACGGGTCGCACGTGTTCGTCTCGCTCTGGAGCAGCGCGAGCGTCGCGGTGCTCGACGCCAACTCGCTCGCGATCACGCGCCGGATCCACGTTGGCGATCACCCCACCGATCTCGCGGAATCGTCCGACGGCGCGCGGCTCTTCGTCGCCAACGCGAACGAGAACAGCGTTGCCGTGCTGGACCTGGCCGAGGGCCGCCTGTCCGAGACGCTGCGGACCTCGCGCACGCCCGACGAGCCCGCGGGCAACACCCCCGACGGCCTGGCGCTCGACGCGGACGCCCACTGGCTCTACGTGGCGAACGCCGGCGCGGATCACGTCGCCGTGTTCGACGTCGCCGAGCCCGGGCGCTCGCGCGCGCTGGGGTTCGTGCCGGTCGGCTGGTACCCGACCGCGGCGCGCGTGCTGCCGCGGTCGCACACGCTGGTGGTGGCGAACGGCAAAGGCCTGGGGTCCGCGCCGAGCACGGGCGGCGACCGGGACACGAGCGCCTGGTGCCGCTACGTGTCGTACTCGCCCGATTCGCGCGGGGTGGTGTCGCTCATCGCGCGTCCTTCGCCGGCGATGCTCGCCCGCCTCACCGGCCAGGTGTTCGCGAACACGCCGCCGATTCGCCGGCCCGCCCCGCGAAGCCCGCGTCCGCCGATCCGGCACGTGTTCTACGTCATCAAGGAAAATCGCTCGTACGATCAGGTCCTGGGCGACCTGCCGCGTGGAAACGGCGACTCGACGCTCTGCCTCTTCGGCGAGCGGGTGAGCCCCAACCATCACGCGCTCGCGCGCGAATGGGTGCTGCTCGACAACATCTATTGCGATTCGGACGGGAGCGCCGACGGTCACAACTGGGGCATGGGGGCGTACGCCACCGATTACGTCATCAAGGGCGAGCCCAACAACCGCATCTACGACTTCGAGGGCGGCAACCCGCTCGCCTATCCGAGCGCGGGCTACCTCTGGGACCTGTGCGCGCGGCACGGCATCACGTACCGAAGTTACGGCGAGTTCGTGTTCAATGGCACGACGTTCGACGACACCGTGCGCGCCGGCGTCCCGGCATTGGAAGCGCACACGGCGCCACATTACCTCGGTTACGACACCCACTACTCGGACCTCGACCGCGAGCGAGCGTGGCTCGAGGAGTTCGACCGCTACGACCGCGACGGCGGGCTCCCGCAGCTCTCGATCATCCGGCTCCCGAACGACCACACCGAGGGCACGTGCAGCGGCCGGCCCACGCCGCGCGCGCACGTGGCCGAGAACGATCTCGCGCTCGGGTTGATGGTCGAGCGCATCAGTCACAGCCGCTACTGGAACGAGTCGCTCATCCTCGTGATCGAGGACGACGCGGCGAACGGGCAGGACCACGTGGACGGCCACCGCACGGTGGCGCTCGCGGCCGGCCCGTGGGTCAGGCGCGCGGCCGTGGACCACACGCTCTATACGAGCTGCAGCGTGCTGCGCTGCATCGAGGACGTGTTCCGGCTGCCGCCGATGTCGCAGTTCGACGCGCGCGCGAACGGCCTCGAGGGCATCTTCGCGCGCCGGCCCGACGCGCGGCCCTACCGGCACCGAGAGGCGAACCTCGACGTGAACGAAACGAATCTCGCCGGCGCGTTCGGACAGGCCGAGAGCGATGCCATGGACTTCTCGGTCGCCGATCGGGTGCCGTACGAAGTGTTGAACCGCATCCTCTGGCACTCGGTGCGCGGCGCGGCCGCGCCGCCCCCGCCGCCGGTGCGCAGCGGGTTCGCGCTGGGGCTCGGGCCCGCCGCGCCCGACCGGGACGACTGACCCACCGGGCCGGATCGGACGGCGTGCTAGTCTCCCCCGCGTCCGTCTCCTGCCGCGGCTTCGAGGCCCCCATGCGACGCTCGATCGTGACTTGTTGCGCCCTGCTTTCGCTCGTCGCCGCTCACGCCTCCGCCCAGCCCCCGGCCGCCGCGCCGGCGCCCACCCGACCCACGCTCGCCGAGGTGCGCGCGGCGATGGCCGTGCCCTCGAGCGGCGACACACGCGGGCGGCAGGACTCGCTCGGCTACGCGCTCCACGCGACGCAGATGGCGAAGGCCTGGGAGCTCGCCGAGGCGCCGCCCGCGCCGGATTCGCTCGATGCGGTGCCCGCACCCGGCGTGGCGGCGATCCTCTGCCCGCACGACGACTGGAGCTTCGCGGGCCGCGTCTACCGGCGCGTGATCCCGCTCGTCACCGCGCGCACGGTGCTGCTCGTGGGCGTGTTCCACCGCTACGCGCGCTTCGGCGAGCACGACCGGATGGTGTTCGACACCTACGCGCGCTGGACCGCACCCGACGGCGCCGTGCCCGTTTCGAGCCTGCGCGGCGCGCTGCTCGCGCGACTGCCCCGCGCGGACTGGACACAGGACACGATCGCGCACGACCTCGAACACTCGCTCGAGCCGATCGTCTGCTGGCTCCGCCACGCGAACCCGAACCTGGAGATCGTGCCCGTGATCGTGCCCGCGGCGCGGTTCGAGCGGCTGCAGGAGCTGGCGGATCACCTGGCGAGCTCGCTCGCGGCCGAGATGCGCGCCCGGCACTGGGTGCTCGGCCGCGACGTCGCCATCGCCATCTCGGCGGACGCGATCCACTACGGGCCCGACTTCCACCAGGAGGCGTTCGGCGCCGGCGGCGAGGGTGCCTACGCGCAGGCCGTGGCGCGCGACCACGGGCTCCTGTCGGGCCCGCTCAAGGGTCCACTCACCGAGGCGGGGATCCGCCAGCTCTACGAGACGTTCGTGGACCCGGAGCACCCCGACACCTACCGCTGGACCTGGTGCGGGCGCTTCTCGGTGCCGCTCGGGCTCCTGATCCTCGAGCGCCTCGCGCGCGCCGAGGGCGGCGCGGTCGGGCACCCGGTCGCCTACAGCACGTCGATCGCCGGGCCGGAGCTGCCGCTTCGCGACGTCGGCATGTCGCCCACGTCGCCGTCCAACCTGTATCACTTCGTCGGCTACCCGGGCGTGGCGTTCACGCTGGGGCGGAAGCCGTGATCCACGCGCGCGAGCGTGTCGCGGCGCCCGCACCCGCGCGATCGGGGTGCCGCTCTGCTCGCCGCGGCGGTTCGCCGGCATGAGCGACCGCCTCGCCACGCTCGCGATCGATCCGGACATCCGCCGCGCGCGGACGCTCCCGGCGTGGGTCTACTCCGACCCGACCGTGCACGCGCTCCAGCGCGAGCGCGTGTTCGCGCGGAGCTGGCAGTGGGCGGGCGATGCCGATCGCGTCAAGGTCCCGGGCGCGGTCTGCCCCGTGACGCTCCTCGAGGGCGGCCTCGACGAGCCGCTCGTGCTCGCGCGCGATCGCGAGGACGCGCTCCATTGCTACTCGAACGTCTGTACGCACCGGGGGACGCTCGTCTGCGAGCGCGAGGGCGTGGAGAACTTTCTCCGCTGCCGCTACCACGGCCGCCGCTTCGCCCTCGACGGGCGATTCCTGTCGATGCCGGAGTTCGAGGGCGTCGAGGGCTTCCCGAGCCCCGCGGACGATCTGCCGCGGGTGCCGTTCGGACTGCTCGGGAAGCTGATGTTCGCCTCGCTCGCGCCGGCCTGCCCGTTCGACGAGCTGGTCGCGGACCTGCGCGCGCGCTGCGGGTTCCTGCCCTGGGAGCGCGCCGTGTACGACGCGTCGCGTTCGCGCGAGTACCTGGTGCAGGCGAACTGGGCGCTCTACTGCGACAACTACCTCGAGGGCTTCCACATCCCCTACGTGCACGCCGGGCTCGCGCAGGCGATCGATTACTCGAGCTATCGCTGCGAGCTCTTCCGCTGGAGCACGCTCCAGCTCGGGGTCACCCAGCCGGGCGTCGAGGCGTTCGCGGTCCCCGCCGGCCACGCCGACGCGGGCACGCGCGTGGGGGCCTACTACTGGTGGCTCTTCCCCAACACGATGTTGAACCTCTACCCGTGGGGCGTGTCGTTGAACGTCGTCCGCCCGCTCGCCGTGGACCGCACGAAGGTGGCGTTCCTGTCGTTCGTGTGGGACCCGGGCAGGCTCGATCGCGGCGCCGGCATGGGCCTCGACCGCGTCGAGCGCGAGGACGAGGTGATCGTGGAGAGCGTCCAGCGCGGCACGCGGTCGCGGGCGTACGAGCGTGGGCGTTACTCGCCGGCGCGCGAGACGGGCGTGCATCGCTTCCACCAGCTGCTGGTGCAGGCGCTGCGGGACGGATGACGGTAGCCGCGGCGCGCCCGCCCGGCGCGCAACCTAGAAATCGAACTCCTGCACGTGCCGCTCCGGCAGCTCGCGAACGCGCAGCGCGCCGGGCTCGGACGCCGTGAGCAGCACGGCGCCGCACGCGAGGCAGACGCGCGCGCCGGCGGGGCTCGTGTGGCGCTCGTCCACGACCAGTCGCAGCGCCTCGGCACCCGCGAACGTGGCGTCCACGAGGTCCGTGCCCTTGCAGCGGATACACGCGGTGGGTTGTGACATGAGATCCCGCCCTCCCTCGTCCCGCGGTCAGGCCCGCGGCCGCCGGAGCCTCTTTAGATGGCGTCGCTCGGCTTACCGCGCAGCTTGTTCCACACCAGCCGCAGGAAATCGTAGTGCCGGTCCACGACCCGCTCCTTGAGCGGGATGATCGCGTTGTCGGTGATGTGGATGTCCTCGGGACACACCTCGGTGCAGCACTTGGTGATGTTGCAGAGCCCGAGCCCCGCCGTCTCCTTCAAGAACTTCGTCCGGTCTTCCCCGTCGATCGGGTGCATCTCCAGCGCGGCGATGCGGACGAAGAAGCGCGGGCCCGCGAACTTGTGCTTGAGCTCGTGCGCGCGCAGCACGTGGCACACGTCCTGGCAGAGGAAGCACTCGATGCACTTGCGGAACTCCTGCACGCGGTCCACGTCCGACTGCTGCCACTTCCACTCCGCGCCCTCGCGCGGCTTGAACGGCGCGATGCGCTTGTTCACCTCGAAGTTCCACGACACGTCGGTCACCAGGTCGCGGATGAGCGGGAACGTCTTCATGGGCCGCACACTCACCGGCTCGTTCGCCGCGAATCGATCCATGCGCGTCTTGCACATGAGCGACGGCTTGCCGTTCACCTCGGCGCTGCACGAGCCGCACTTGGCCGCCTTGCAGTTCCAGCGCACCGCGAGGTCGGGCGCCCGGTGTGCCTGGATCCAGTGAATCGCGTCGAGCACGACCATGCCGGGCTCGATCGGGACGCGATACTCCACCTCCTGCCCGGCCGTCTTGTCGCCGCGGAACACGCGCACGATGGCTTCGCGGGAGCCGCTGGCCTCCATGCTCATCGCGCGACCTCCTGCTTGGGGCCGGCCGCGGGCTCGAAGAGCTGCTTCAACTCCGCGGGCATCTGCGGCAGCGGCGTGGCGCTCACCTGCATGCCGCCCGGGCCACGCGTGACGCAGTGGTTCACCTTTCCGAGCTCGGGGTCGACGCCGGTGAAGTCCAGACGCGAGTGTGCTCCGCGGCTCTCCTTGCGCAGCAACGCCGAGCGCGCAATGGCTTCGGAGACCGTGACCATGTTCTGAAGGTCGCGCGCCAAGTGCCAGCCAGGATTGAACATGCGCGTGCCCTCCACGCGGGCTGCCGCGGCGCGGGTTTTGAGCTTCTGGAGCTCCTCGATCGCCCGCTCGAGGTCGCCCTGGAGGCGGTAGATGCCGACGAGCCGGTCCATGCAGTCCTGGAGCGCGCGGTGCACCTCGTACGGGCTCTCGCCCGCGCCGCGCTCGAACGGCGCGAGCAGCGCGCGCGTCTCGGCCTCGATCTCGGCGTCGTTGGGGCTCGGATTTGCCGCGAGCGACTTCGCGTACGCGGCCGCGCCCGCGCCCGCCCTGCGCCCGAACACGAGCAGGTCGGAGAGCGAGTTCCCGCCGAGTCGATTGGCGCCGTGCAGCCCCGCCGCGGCCTCGCCCGCCGCGAACAGCCCGGGCACGGTCGCCGCCGCGGTGTCCGGATCCACGCGCAGGCCGCCCATCATGTAGTGCGTGGTGGGCCCCACCTCCATCGGCTGCTTCGTGATGTCGACGTCGGCGAGCTCCGTGAACTGGTGATACATCGAGGGAAGCTTCCGCTTCACGCGATCGGCCGGCAGATAGCTGATGTCGAGGAACGCTCCGCCGTGCGGCGTGCCCCTGCCCTCCTTCACCTCGGTGTAGATCGCGCGGGCGACGTTGTCCCGGGTCGAAAGCTCCGGCGGGCGACGCGATTTCGACTGGCGGCCGGCGACGGTGTCCTCGACCCACTGCCGCGCCTCCTCGTCGTTCTCGGCGTACTCGTGGCGGCGGGCGTCGGGCAGGTACTTCCACATGAAGCGCTCGCCCTTGCTGTTCCGCAGTATCCCGCCCTCGCCGCGCACGCCCTCGGTCACGAGCAGGCCCATCACGCCCGGCGGCCACACCATGCCGGTGGGGTGGAACTGCAGGAACTCCATGTCGATCAGCTCGGCGCCCGCGTCGTAGGCGAGCGCCTGGCCGTCGCCCGTGTACTCCCACGAGTTGGACGTGACCCGATACGACTTCCCCACCCCGCCGGTCGCGATGACGACCGCCTTGCAGCGGAACACGACGAACCGCCCCGACTCGCGCCAGTAGGCGAGCGCGCCGGCGATCCGGTCGCCGTCTTTCAAGAGCCGGGTCACCGTGCACTCCATGTAGACGTCGAGCCCGGCGTGGACGCCGCGGTCCTGCAGCGTGCGGATCATCTCGAGCCCGGTGCGATCGCCGACGTGCGCGAGCCGCTTCCAGGTGTGGCCGCCGAACGCGCGCTGGAGGATGCGGCCGTCCGGTGTGCGGTCGAACAGCGCCCCCCACTGCTCGAGCTCGCGCACGCGATCGGGCGCCTCCTGGGCGTGGAGCTGCGCCATGCGCCAGTGGTTGAGGAACGAGCCGCCCTTCATCGTGTCCATGAAATGCGTCTGCCAGTTGTCCTGCGGATCGAGGTGCGCGAGCGCCGCGGCGACGCCGCCCTCGGCCATCACGGTGTGCGCCTTCCCGAGCAGCGACTTGCACACGAGGCCCACGCGCGCGCCCGCGGCCGAGGCCTCGATCGCCGCGCGGAGTCCCGCGCCGCCGGCGCCGATCACGAGCACGTCGTGCTCGTGCGTCTCGTAGCGCTCGCTCACAGGAGCCTCGGATCGTGCAGCACGCCCATGGCGCAAAGGCGCACGTAGAGATCGGCCGAGCACACCGCGAACAGGCTCCACCACGCCCACGCCATGTGGTGCGCGTTCAACCAGCTCGACGTCCGCCACACGCCGTGGCGCGGGCCGCCCGCGACGACGCACGAGAAGCAGTCGACGCGGCCGCCGACCAGGTGACGGATGGAGTGGCACGAGAACGTGTACATCGTGAGCAGCGTGTTGCTCGCGAGCAATACCAGCGAGCCCACGCCGATCCCGAAGTGGCCGTCGAACGTGAAGCCCTTCACGATGTCCCACCACAGGAAGAACAGGATCGGGATGGCGAGGTAGATCAGGTAGCGGTGGATGTTCTGGAGCACGAACGGGAAGCTCGCCTCGCCCGTGTAGCCGCTCCCGCGCGGCTCGCCCACCGCGCACGCCAACGGGTCGGCGAAGAACGCGCGGTAGTAGGCCTTGCGGTAGTAGTAGCAGGTGCCGCGAAAGCCGAGCGGCGCGCCGAGCACCAGCAGCGCGGGCGAAAGCGGCCACCACTTGGGCTTCATGAGCGGCGAGTAGAACGGCGAGAGATAATTGCCGATCTGGTAGTCGCGACCCTGGAACGCGGCCCACGTCGCGTAGGCTCCGAGCACGAGGAGCGCCAGTCCCTGGACGACGGGCTGGAGCCACCACGCGTCGGTGCGCTCGGTCGCGCCGAATCGCTCGCCGAGGCCCCGGCCGCGATCGGCGCCGGGGGGCGCCCCGAGGCCTCGCCTGGGCGCCGCCATCGCCGGTGCGCCCGCCGTGGCGAGCGTCTCCGTGTTCCGCGTTCTCCGGTCTTCCATGGACGGGGCTCCCCTGGCGGATGGACTGCGGACGGCTCGGGATCTCGAAGAAGTGGACACGAATGCCGCACGGCATGCAAGAAGTCCGCGGAACCTAGCACCCCGTGGCCCCGCCGTCAGCCTCCGCCCGCTCGCCCGGTCTTCAGGTCGCGCACGATGTCCTCGAGCAGCTCGATCTGGCGCTGCTGCATCGCGACGAGCGCGGCCCAGTCGCGCTCGCGCAGCTCGTCGAAGCGTGCGTGCAGCGTCTGGATCTCCATCTCGGCGCGCAGGTTCACCTCGTAGTCGTGCGTCGCCATGAGCCTGTCCTTCATCGACTGCCGGTTCTGGCTCATCATGATGACGGGCGCCTGGAGCGCGGCGAGGCAGGAGAGGACGAGGTTCAACAGGATGAACGGGTAGGGGTCGAACGGCTTTCGCTCGAGCGCGTTGATCGTCATCCACACCGCCATGGCGAACAGGAACAATCCAATGAACGTCCAGCTTCCGCCGAACTGCGCGACGCGGTCGGCGATGCGCTGGCCGAACGTCATCTGTTCGTCGAACGCGGCGTTGGGATCCGGCGGCACGCCGCGCTGGATCAAGCGGTCCACGGCCGCCCGCTCCCACCTGCCGATCTTCCGGAGCGTGGCCTCGATCTCGGTGGCCGCGGTCCGCGGTCCCGACCTTCCGGACGACGGCACCCCGCCGCGCCTGCCGAACAGCGCGGAGAGAAACGCACCCGCCAGCATGCCGCACGCGATCCAGATGAGTGGCTGCATCAGACCTCCCGTGGGTTCACCGCGCCTGCGCGAGCAGTACCACCGCGACGAGCGCCAGGGCCACACCCGCGCGCTGCCCGCTCGAGAGCCGTTCGCGCAGCACGAGCTGCGCCAGGACGACGGTGCTGGCGGGGGCAAGCGAGACGAGCGTGGCGATGAGGCTCAAGGGTGCGCGCTGCACCGCGAACACGTAGAGGAGATTGGCGACCACGTCGGCCGACCCCGCCCCGACGATGGGGCCCACCGCCGCCGCCGCGGGCCGGAACGACACGCGCCACGCGAGCCCGGTGGCGAAGAGTCCCAGCGTGCCCACCGCGCGGGCCGCGACGAGCGGCCAGAGGCTGGCACCCGCACCGATCCGCCCGAGGCAGACGAGGAACGCACCGATCAGGAGGCCGCTCGCGTACGCGGGGGCGAGCGACCGTAGCGGGGCGGGCCGCGAAGGCCGCGGGCCCGCCGGGCCATCGCCCGCGTGCGGGTCGCTCCCCCCGGCGATCAACAGCACCGCTCCGACTCCCGCCGCGACGCCGAGCATGGGCAGCACGCCGGGGCGCTCGCCCGCGAGGAGGCCCACCGCCACGGGGACGGTGAGCGCGATCATCGAGATGAGCGGTGCCGCCGTGCTCACGACGCCGGTGGCGAGCGCGCGATAGAGGAGCAGGACACCGGCGCCGCCCGAGAGCCCCGCGCCCGCCGCCCACGCGAGGTCCACGACCCGCGTCGCGCCGGGCACGAACGGCGCCGCGGCGAGCAGGACCACCAGGCCGGCCGCCTGCGAGAGCGCGGTCACGGTCACGACGGGCGCGCGGCGCGAGCCCAGGCCGCCCAGGAAGTCGGCCGCGCCGTAGAGCACCGACGAGAGGAGCGCGAGCACGAACGGCATCCTGGAGCCTCCCTGGTCGACGGGGCTAATCGGCGATCGCGCGCCAGGCATCGCCTGCACGCATCGCCCGGCCGTCGCGTTCGAGCTTTTCGAGGTGCGCGAGCAGGGATCGCCTGGCCCACGTCCAGAGCTCGCGGGGCGTGTCGTCGTAGACCGCGGGCAGGAGCTCGCCGAGAGTTCGCGCGGTCTCGCCCAAGGCCGCCACGACCTTCCCCTCCCGCTCCATGCGGTGCGCGATCAGCGCCCGAATGCGGCGCACCGCGGCTCCCGACGGCGAGCCGTGCGCGGGAAACAGCGTCTCGGCGCCGAGCGCGGCGCAGCGCTCGAGCGAGCCCAAGTAGTCGCGCATGTTCCCGTCGGGCGGGTCGATCACGACGCTGCCGGCGCCGCCCGCCAGCAGGTCGCCGCAAAAGAGCGTGCGGCGCTTCTCGTGCCAGAGCGAGATCGAATCGCGCGTGTGGCCGGGCGTCTCGAGCACGCGCAACGTCCAGTCGTTCAACCCCGGTGCGAGCGGCAGCCAGTCGCCGTCCTTCACCACAACGTCCAGCGGAACGTGCGGCGCCAGGTCGCGGTGGCCCACGACGCGCGCGCCGAGGCGCTCGCGGCACGCGGCGACACCCCCCGTATGGTCCGGGTGGTGATGCGTCACCACGATCATCGTGACCCGCCTCCCCTCGGCCGCGAGGTGGTCGGTGAGCGCGAAGAGTTCGCGCAGGTGTTCGGGATTCCCGCTCCCCGGGTCCACGAGCGCCAGCTCGGGCTCGCCGATCAGATACGCGTTCGTGTAGCGCGCGGGCGGCAGCGGCTGGGTGGGCATCGCGTGGAGCACGACGCCCCACTGGAGCTCGACGCGACGCACCGGGCGCGCGGCGCGCGCCGGCCCCTCGGCGATGCGCTCGGCAAGCCCCGCCTCGCCCTCGGCGAGCGCGATGAGCGTCCACAAGATGGGGGCGGCGAACGTGAGTTGGCCGTGGCGGTAGCGCTCGAGCGCCTCGAGCGGCTTGACCCATTCCCCGCTCGCGAGCTCGCCGGGAATGACGCTCGCCTCCTGCCCGGGGGGCAGGAAAGCCAGAAAGAAAAGCGTGTCGAACCGCACCGGCGCGAACACCGGTGTCTGCCAGCGGCCCGCGAACGTGAGCGACTCGGGCGCGAGCGTCCAGCCATGCTCCCGCGTCACGTCGGCGAGCGTGGCGCGGCCGGCGAGGAGCGCCTCGCGCGCGGTCGCGAGCGAGCCGGGCGCCACGTCGCCCCGGACGCCGACCAGCACCCCGGTCTCCTCGAGCGCCTCGCGCACGGCGCACACACGTGCGGCCCGCTCGAACTCGTCGGGCACGCCGGGCACGGGGAACTCGGCGTCGGCCGCGTCCACCTTCCCGCCCGGGAACGCCATGAAGCCGGGCTGAAACGGCACGGCCTCCCCGCGACGCACCCAGTACACCTCGAGCGCGGGGCCCTGCCCGCGGACGAGCACCACGCACGCGGCATCGCGGAACGTCTTTCGGGGCGCGCTCACTTCTTCCCGGCGTAAGCCTTCCGGGCCCTCGCCACGTAAGCCTTCACCGGCTCGGCGCCGACGACCTCGCCGATCAGCTCGAGCGGCAGGTCGTCGAGCCTTTTGAAGCGCACGCAGGACCCGCCCATGTCGAGCTCCTTCCCCGCGGCCTCGAACCCCGCCTGGAGCCTCGCCTTCACGGGCGCGTTGTCGACCCCGCAGAGGAGGTAGAGCGACATGTAGTTCTTCTGGCTCGCGAGCGCGGCGCCGCGATCTTTCGGAAGCTCGGCGAGGCATTCGGTCACGGTCTTTGCCTTGGACTGCATGCGGGCCCCCTCGTGCGCGGAATCGAGCTCGGCGCTGATCCCCGCACGATAGCGCCGTCGGGCCGGACAGGCGAAGCGCCGCGGCAATCGACACCGCGGCGCTTCGGCAACCCGCCGGGGCCGCCGGCGGTCAGGGCGCCAGGAACACGCGCTGGACGCGGGAGACCTGCGCGACGCGAAGCCGGGCGAAGTAGAGCCCCGGGCCCGCCGCGCTGGCACCCGGCTCGCGCGGCGCCCAACGCAGCACGTTCGCGCCGGCGCGCGCGATCGCGCCGGAGATTCCGCCCACGCGCCGGCCGCTGACGTCGAACAACGCGAGCTCCATCGGCTGGCCGGCGAGCCGGGCGGGAACGGAGACGGACCACTCGAGCGTTGCGCCGGAGGACGCGCGCCGCGGCGCCGCAAATACGAGGTCCGCGGCCTGGCGGCCCGCGTCCGCCTGGAGCCCGGCTCCCGCGGTGCGCGTGACCGGGCGCGTCACGCCTGTCGTCAGCTCGCGGCCAGGCGGAAGGGCCGCAAGCGGAAGGGGTGTGGCCGCCGGGCGCGTGGCGCCTCGGGCGGCGGTCGCCGAACGCAGCCGCAGCGAAGGATCCCCGAGCAGCACCTGAGCGCGCAGGCTCGGCGGGAAGCCGATGATTTGGTACTGGGGGGCGACGTCCGCGATGGCGAGGTTCAAGGCATTCCCCAGCGCCGGCGCCGTCCCGTCGTAGAGATGGAAGATCATCTGCTCCTGGAGCTGGAGGATTTCGCTGACGAGCTCGGTCGAGGCGGGTGCCATCGCGGCGACCGCCCCGCCGCGGGGCGCGCGCACGAGCGCCTCCCCCACGGTACCCGCGGTCCCCGGGATGCCGGGGGTGTTGATGTTCATGATCGTAAAGAACGTGAACGGCTGCCGGTGATTCTCGAGTGCGAGCGCCTGCCCCACGTCGAGCGACGGCGCGGGCCCGTCCGCGGGCTGGAGGAATTCGAGCCGATCCGGCGTGCCGCTCGGCGCCACCGCCACCACGAGGTCGGCGCCCTCGTCGAGCGCGCCGAGCCACGACGCCTCCGTGAGCGCTCCGGCGCCCGCGATCGGCGTCTCGGAATCGTAGAGCCGGGCGATCCCGAGCGTCGCGAACGTCGCGATCCGGCTGCCGATGTACTCCGCGGCTTCCGTCGGGAAAGACCGGAAATACGCGCCGTCCCCCGCGGCGAGCAGCACGTCCGGCGCGGTCCCGCGACGATCCTGCCCGGCGCCCGCACCCGGCGACGCGTGTGCCCCGCCGACGCCATCCTCGTAACGCTCGGTCTTGGCGACGAACCGCCGCGCCTCCTCCGCATCACGCACCGGGGCCCTTCCCACCGCCAGCGTCGGCTGCAGCACCACGGCGTCGGCCGTCGTCCCGAAGAGCCCGTCGTGGTTGGAGTCCCAGTCCCCGTCCGGGGACACGAACACGAGATCGCTCGCCACGTCGGATGGCTGCGGCTCGAACTGGGAGCGCCACGCGTCGTCCGCGTGCTCGATCCGCGCCGGCACCACGCTCACGTCCCCGCCCAGCAGCACGAAACGCGTGCCGTGCTGGTCGCGGTACTGGATCAGGAACTGGCGGATGCGCTCGACGTCGTCCACCGCGGTCGGGATCGCGGCGCGGACCTCGGACAGCGTGTGCACCTCCGCTGCGAAACCATCATGTCGCTGCTTGAAGTCGGCGAAAGCCTGGAACTCGTGCGCCAGCTGGTCGCTCGTGAGGATCAGGTAATCGACCGCGCGTCCGGCGTCGGCCGGCGGGGGTCCATCGTGAGGTAGGGCCAGGACCGTCGCGGGCGAGGAAAGCGTCGAGAGCAGCAGCACGGTGAGGCACGGCACGAGGCGGGCACGCATGGACACCTCCGACGGGGATGTCCGCCGGCAAGGGCGGCAGACCAGCAGGGCGGCACGGTGCAGTCATACACCCGGTCGGGGACGAGTTTCAGGGAATTCGTACTCGGGGCTCCCTGATTCCCGGTTCCCTCGAGCTCCGCCGGCCGCCGGCCTCAGGCGCTCTTGGCCTGCGTCTGGCGCATCGCCTGCGTCAGGATCTCGAGCGCCTCGTCCACCTCGGCCGCCGTGATGTCGAGCGGCGGGCGGAAGCGGAGCGAACGGTGCCCACAGCCGAGAATGATGAGGCCCAGGTCGTAGGCTTTGTCGGCAATGCGGTTGCGCGCGTCGGTGTCGGGAAGATCCAGCGCGCACATGAGGCCACGCCCGCGCACGTTCGACACCCACTCCGGCATCGCGGCCTGCATCGCGTGCAGCTTCGCCAGGAGGTGCGAACCCACCCGGGCGGAGTTCTCCACCAGGCGCTCCTCCTCGATGATCTCGAGGTAGCGCATCGAGCGCACCATGTCGACCAGGTTGCCGCCCCAGGTGGAGTTGATGCGGCTCGAGACCTTGAACACGTTGTCGGGCTCCTCGTCGAGCCGGCCGCCGCCGAGCATGCCGCACACCTGCATCTTCTTGCCGAACGCCACCAGGTCGGGCTCGACCCCGAGCGCCTCGTGCGCCCAGAAGCGGCCGGTCAGGCCGACACCGGTCTGCACCTCGTCGAACACGAGCAACGCGTCGTGCTCGTGCGCGACGGCCCTCAGCGCGGCGAGGAACTCGGGGCGGAAGTGGTGATCGCCCCCCTCCGCCTGGATCGGCTCCAGGAGCACGGCGGCGATGTCGTCCTTCCGATCGGCGAACGCCTTGCGGATCTCGGCGAGGCTCGCCGCCTCGGCTTTCTGGACGCGCGCGAGCTCGGCCTCGTTCACCGGGAATACGAGGTGCGGGTTCGAGACCCGCGGCCAGTCGAACTTCGCGAAGTACTCGTACTTGCGCGGGTCCGCCGTATTCGTCATCGACACCGTGTAGCCCGAGCGCCCGTGGAACGCCTCGCGGAAATGCAGGACCTGGTGCCCCTTCTCCTGCTTCAGACCCTTGCGGAAGTTCCGGCGCACCTTCCAGTCCATGGCCGCCTTGAGCGCGTTCTCCACGCCCAGCGAGCCGCCAGCGACGAAGAACGCGTGCGGCAGGTACGGGCGCATCGCGACCCGCCCGAACACCTCGACGAACTCGGCGAACTCGGTGGAGTAGATGTCGGAGTTCGTGGGGTTCACGAGCGCCGCGCGCGTGAGGGTGGCGAGGAACTCGGGGTCCTTCATCTTCGGATGGTTGAACCCGATCGGCAGCGTGGCGAAGAAGGAGAACAGGTCAAGGTAGTCGCGGCCGGTGCGCGAGTCGTGGAGGCGGCGGCCCTGGCTCTTCTCGAGGTCGAGCACCAGGTCGTAGCCGTCCGCCAGCATGTGGCGGGCGAGCGTCGCGTGCACCGCGGCGGGTGCGATCTTCGGCGTCTTCATGATTCCTCTCCCCTTGCCGTGGTCTCGACGAACGTCTCTTCCTTCACCGTCGACAGCACCATCACCGTGCGCGTCTGGCGCACCCCTTCGTGACCCGAGAGCTGTTCCAGCAGCAGCGCCTGTAACGCAGGCATATCGGCCACGCGCACCTTCAAGAGCAGCGAGAACTCGCCGGTGATGTGATGGCACTCCTGCACAGGGTCCAGCTTCTTCACCCGCTCGATGAACCCCTTCTCGAAGCGCGGGTGCTCGAAGAACACCTCGATGAACGCCGTGACCTGCGCGCCCACGGCGGCGGGATCCACCACCGCGGTCCAGCGCCGGATCACGCCCGCGGCCTCGAGCTTCTTGACCCGCTCGTGCACCGCGGCGGTCGAGAGCCCCACCCGCTTGGCGATCTCGGCCTGCGCGAGCGAAGCGTCCTTCTGCACCAGCGCCAGGATGCGGCGGTCGGTGCGGTCGAGTTCGCGGGAGGCGAGGGTTCGGGTGACCATGTGGTGAGTGTATTTTCGGCAGGATGGCCTTTCAACTGAATTATTTCTTGTCCACAGGCATTGCGAATTGAAATAGTTCTGAGATGACGCCATCCGGGCCCGCGCCCGGCCTGGGGCATCGAACGGAACCCGCTGCCCCGCAAGGTGTTCCGCCCCGTGCTATGGTCGGCTCCCATGATCTTCTCCCTGGACCTCGAGGGTGTGCTGGCGCCCGAGATCTGGCCGGTGCTCGCGGCCCACTTCGGCGTGCCCGAGTTCTCGCTCACGACCCGGGACATCGCCGACTTCGAGGAGTTGATGCGCCGCCGGGTCGGAGCCGCGACCCGCGAGCGCCTCAAGCTCGCGGACCTCCAGAGGCTGGCGCACGCCGTGGAGCCGTTCCTCGGGGCGCGCGAGTTCCTCGCGCGACTGCGCATGCTCGGGAACGTCGTGATCATCTCCGACACGTTTCACGAGTTCTCGGAGCCGCTCGTCGCCAAGCTCGGGCACGCGTCGCTGTTCGCGAATCGCTTCGAGCTCGACGCCGAGGGGCACATCAAGGGCTTCAAGCTGCGGATCCGCGGGCAGAAGGAGCGGATCGTCTCCGGGTTCAAGAGCGCGGGCTACAAGGTCGCCGCGATGGGCGACTCGCTCAACGACCTCTCGCTCTTGAAGAGCTGCGACTACCCGGTGCTCTACCGCCCGGTCGAGCGCCTCGCCCGCGAGTTCCCCGGCGTGCAGCCGGTCTACAACCTCGACGACGCGCTCGCGCTCCTCGAGGAGGCACGCCGCCGCGTGGACGAAAACGGCGGGAACTGAGCCGCGTCAGAGCTCACGCGCCCAGCGGAGCATGGCGGCATGCTGGGCGAAGTTGTCGAGCACGAGATCGGCCCGGAGGGCCTCCAGCTCCGCCCGGGTCCGCCCCCCGGTCGCCACCGCCACGACGCGCGCGCCCGCCGAGCGCGCGCAGGCGATGTCGTGCTCCGTGTCGCCCACCACGACACACTGCTCCGGGGTCACGCCATGGCGCTCGGCCGCGCGCCGCACCGCGAGGCGCGCGAGCGCATCGCGATCCGGTGCCTCGTCCCCGAACGCGCCCCATGCGAACCGCTCGTAGACGCCGAATGCCGAGAGCTTGATGCGCGCCATCTCGGTCACGTTCCCGGTGAGGAGCGCACACACCCAGCCCGGCTCCGCCGCCACGGCTTCGAGCATCGCCGACACGCCGGGCAGGAGCGAGCCGCGCGGGGGATCCATGAGCCGCCGCATGTGGAATGCGGCGCGGTCCCAGAAGCGCGTGAGCTCGCCGTCGGGGAACGCGATCCCGTGTCGCTCGCAGATCTCGGCGACGATCAGGCGGTCCGTCCGGCCGCCGAACGGGATGCCGGTGAGATCGTCGTCCACGCCGATCTGGTCGCGGAGCGCCAGCGACAGCGCCTCGCGTCCCGCCCCCTGGGTAAGGAGGAGCGTGCCGTCGATGTCGAAGAGCCAGACGAGCGGAGTCGTTGCCGAGGCCATGGAACGCGCAGCGTAGCCGATTCCGCCGGCTCGCTCCGTCTCGGCGAGGCGTGCAGGGTCGCGTGGCTCGGCATCGGCCCGACGTCGGCCCCGCGGGCTGGACGCCCCCGCGTGCCGGTGCTTTCCTCGCGCCGACCGTTCGCTCACGCGCACCGCCCGTCCCGAGGCAGGCTCCCGACTCCTTGAGCACCGTCACGGCCCACGCCACCACCGGCCGCGAGCGCACCCCACTCGCGGCGCGACGTCGCGCCCCGCTCGCGATGGTCGCCCGGGTGGTATGCGGGTTCGCGTGCGCGGGCTGTGCCGGCACACCGAAGCTGGCACTCGACACGACCGTGGTCGGCGGCTCCGAGGTGCGGTGGCTCGCGGGCGATTCGCTCCTCGCGGTGGCGCTCCTCGGCCGCGGCGTCGCGATCGTGGACGCCGCGACCGGCGGAGAGCGCGCGGCGTGGAGATTGCCGACGCTGCCCTCGCACGCGGCGCACGGGCTCGCCACGAGCGCCGGGGGCGAGACACTCGCTTTCGCCACCGACGACAGCGTACACGTCGTGCGCGCGCGCGACGGCGTCGAGACCATGGCGGTTCCCGGCGGTGGGGTGGCGCTCGCGCTCTCCGGGGACGGTCACCTGCTCGCGTGGGGCGACGGGATGTACGGGCGTGTGCTCGACGCGGGCACCGGGCGTGTCCTGGGACAGGGCGAGATGCATGCGGGCCGAAACGGCCTCGCGTGGTCGGCCGCAAGAGGGGGATTCGCGTGGATCGACGGGCGGCGGGTGTTCTTCGTCGATCCCCACCGGGTACCCGGCCCCCGCGCCGACTCGAGCCACGCGGACAGCACGATCGGCGGTGTGACCGGCGACCTGGGCCCGTTCCTCGAGGCCGCGCCGACGCAACTCGCGTTCTCCGGCAGCGGCCGCACGCTGGCGGTCGCGGAGTCCACCTCGTTCGTCTCGTACTGGGACACCCGCGAGCGCCGCAGGCTCTGGCGGCTCGAGCTCCCGGGGAGCGAGCAGTTCGACCGCATGGCGCTCTCGGCCGACACCTGGTACCTGGCCACCGCTCGCGAGGGCCGTGCGCGCATCCGCTGGTCCTACACCGGACGCAAGCTGGCGGACTGGTCGCCCCACGAGGGCTCGATGGTGCGCGACCTGGCGTTTTCGAACGATGGCCGGAGGCTCGCCACGGTGGGCGCGGACGGCCACGTGCGGGTCTGGCTCGTGCCCCCGCCCCGCAGGGAGCGCCGCTAGAGTGCGGCAAGAGGTACACTCGCCCGCGTGACGGTCGCCGCTCGCAAGCCCCGCCTGCTCATCGTCGGTCCCCTGCCCCCGCCCATCGGCGGTGTGGAGACCTTCACCCAGGCGATTCTCGAGTCGAAGGAATTCGCGCCGTTCGACGTCGCTCACTGCGACACGACGAAGCGGCGCGCGAAGGCCACGCAGGGCCGCTTCGACGCGCTCAACTTCGCGTGGGCGCTCGTGCATTTCTCGCGATTGTTCCGCGCCGCGCGCCGCTTCCACCCGGACGTCATCTACATCCCCGTCTCGGGAACGCGGTCCGGCGTGCTTCGCGACCTGGCGCTCGCGGCGATCGCGCGGCGCACGGGCGCGCTGGTCATTGGCCACCAGCACGCGGGGGACATCCGCGACGTGCTCGAGCGGGGCGGGCGCTTCGGCCGGACCGTGCGCGCGGGGTTCGCCCAGTTCGACTCGATGCTCGTGCTGGGCGAGCCCTGGCGAGCGCTCTTCGAACGCTGGGGGCTGCGCTGCCCGATCGGGATCTGCCCCTCCACGACCCGGCGCGAGGTGTTCGAGCTCGGCGCAGCGTTCACGCGTGTCCCGCGCCGTGACGGGCCGGCGCGCGTGCTCTACGTGGGCCAGGTCGGGCGGCGGAAGGGCGTGCTCGACCTCCTCGCCGCGGTGAAGAAGTTGCGCGACGAGGGTCTCGCGGTCGAGCTCTCCGTCGTCGGCCCCTCGAAGCTCGAGGGCGAGCTCGAGGCCGCCCGCGCGCTCGCGACCGAGCTCCGGCTCGACGGTCCGGTGCGCTTCACCGGCGCGTTGAACGGGGACGCGCTCTACGAGCAGTACCGCACCCACGATCTCCTCGCCCTGCCGAGCTACAACGAGGGCCTCCCCGTCGTGCTCTACGAGGCCGGGGCGTTCGAGCTGCCCGTCGTGAGCACGCCCGTCGGCGCCGTCGCCGCGGTCGTGCGCGACGGCGAGAACGGATTCCTCGTCACGCCGGGCGATGTCGAGGCGCTCGCGGGGGCGCTTCGCCGTCTCGTCACCGACACCGAGCTGCGCGCGCGGTTCGGGGCGCGGCTCAAGCTCGACGTCGCCTCGTACCACCCCGACCGGGTGAGCGCGACGATCGTGGCCGCGGTGCGCGAGCTGCTCGCACGCCGGGGCCGCGGGTGAGCCGCCTGCGCTGGGCGCTCGCCCGGCTCGCCGCGATGTCGCCGGGCGAGATCGCGCAC
>DATDEX010000309.1:0-13533 GCA_036522895.1 Candidatus Eiseniibacteriota bacterium
CCCCGCGAGCGCGTGCGCGGCGGCGCCCAGGCGGTCGACGTCGCCGGCCGCGGCGGCCTCGTGGGCCTGGCGCAGGATCTCCGGCGCGGATACCAGGAACTCGCGGATCAGCTCGCGTCCGAACGCCTCGTCTCCGCACGAGGCCTCCTCGAACTGGGTCCGATCGAACGCTTCGCTCTCGTCTGCGGGAGGCGCGGTGGGCGCGGCCGGCTCCGCCCGGCCCGCGGTCCAGCACAGGAGCGCCACGGCGAGGGGCTGGGGTCGGATCGGCTTGGTGAGGTAGTCGTCCATCCCCGCGGCGAGGCAGCGTTCGCGGTCCCCCTGCATCACGTGCGCGGTCATCGCGATCACCGGCGTGTGGCGGGTCGTGCCGGCTTCACGACGCCGCAACTCCAGCGTCGCCTCGAACCCGTCCATCTCCGGCATCTGTACGTCCATGAGCACGACGTCGTAGGGAACCCGCTCCAGCGCCTCCAGCGCTTCGAGCCCGTTGCCCACCGCGTCGGCCCGCGCTCCGAGCTTGGTGAGGATGCGGAGCGCCACCTTCTGGTTGACGGCGTTGTCCTCGGCGACCAGCACGCGCAGCGGCGGGAGCGCCGGCAATTCCTCGGGCTCGGATTCGTGCGCCGGGTAGCGCTTCGAGGACTCGGGCACGGTCTCGGGACTCTGGAGCACGCCGAGCAGCGTGTTCAAGAGCTGCATGGGCCGCAGCGGTTTCATGAGCCACGCGGCGAACCCCAGGCTTCGCAGCTCCAGCTCGCGCTCGCGCACGGAAGACGAGGTGAGGAGGACGAGCGGCAGCTTCTCGAGACCGGGCCGGGAGCGGATCGCCTTCGCGATCTGGAGGCCGTCCATGAGCGGGATCTGGAGGTCCAGCAGCGCCAGCCCGAACGGATCGGCGGCGGCCTCCTCTTCGAGTCGCTCGAGGCCGGCTTCGCCCGAGGCCACGGACTCCACGCGGAATCCCCACGAGCGCAGGTGCCGCTCCACGATGCTCCGATTGGTCGGGTTGTCGTCGATCGCGAGCACGCGCAATCCCCAGAGCTGGAACGGCACCTTCTGCGCCTCGATGGGTGCGACGGCGTGTTTCTCGAGCGTCAGCTCGAACCAGAACGTGCTGCCCTTCCCGGGCTCGCTCTCGAGCCAGATGCGGCCGCCCATGAGCTCGATCAACTGTCGCGTGATCGTGAGTCCGAGTCCGGTGCCGCCGTAGCGGCGCGTCGTGCTGCCGTCGGCCTGCGTGAAGCTCTCGAACACCGCCGCCTGCTGTTCCGGGGGGATGCCGATCCCGGTGTCCTTGACGCCCACCCGGATCACCGCGTTCGTTTCCGAGTCGGCGAGGCAGGAGACGTGGATCCCGACCTCGCCGTGCTCCGTGAACTTGATCGCGTTCCCGAGCAGGTTGAGCAGGATCTGGCGCAAACGCCCGGGATCGCCGCGGAGGTCGGTCGGGGTGCCGGGCGGGAGGTCGACGAAGAGCTCGAGCCCCTTCTCCCGGGTGCGCGTGACCAGCAGGTCGAGCACCTCGTTGATCACCTGGCCGAGATCGAAGTCCACCACCTCGATCGTCATCTTGCCTGCCTCGATCTTGGAGAAGTCGAGGATGTCGTTGATGATCGAGAGCAGGGATTCCGCGCTCTGCCGGATCGTGCCCGCGATCTCGCGCTGGTCGGGGGTGAGCGTCGTGTCGAACATGAGCCCGGCCATCCCGATCACGCCGTTCATGGGCGTGCGGATCTCGTGGCTCATGTTCGCGAGGAACTCGCTCTTCACGCGGGTGCTCTCGACCGCGGCGTCGCGGGCGATCGCGAGCTGCTCCGCCTGCTCGCGCAACTGCTTTGCCTGCTCTTCGGCCGCGGCGCGCGCGGTCTCGAGCTCGCGCGTCCGCTTCTCGATGAGCCACTGGCTGCGCCCGGCCTCCCGGAGCTGGGCCTGCAGGCGCGAGCCCTCGACGACCAGGTACGCCCCGTAGGCGGCGAACGTGAGCCCGATCGACCAGCTCGCGCCCTTCCCCGGCAGCAGGAAGCCGAGGATCGTGGGCCCGAGGAGCAGGATCAGGAACTGCCGGAAGATCCGCTGGTGCGTCGCCATGTTCGTGAGCGCGCCGGCGCTGATGCCGGAGACGCTCAGGATCACGAGCAGCGACGACCAACGGAGCCCGAGCGTGCCGATCGTGTTCCCGGCGAGGAGTCCCCACGCGAGCCCGAGCCCGAGCGTGCAGGCGGCCCACTTGCGGCGCCAGCCCTCGGAATCCGAGACGTACTGTCGCTCGAACGCGTGCGAGAGGTGCGCGCGCAGTGCGCCGAACCCGATGCACGCCGCGGCGACCACGTAGAGCACCAGCGACGGTGTCCCCTCGAAGCTCGACACCAGGATGAGCAGGAGCGCGATGCCGGCGTAGACGAACGATCCGGCGCCGCCGCGACGCGCCAGCTCGCGATCCGCCCGGTGCGCGAGCTCCTTCCGGTCCTCGTGATCCAGCCCCCCGTCCAGCCCCGGAGCGGGGTCAGGCGGAGCGGGGCGAGAGGCTTCCATCACGCGGCCTTCCGGTAGTCATCCGTTCCGAAGTAGTCGTCGAGCCGTTGCTCCGTCGCCACGAGGCAGCTCTGCCCTCGGTCGAGCGCGGCGCGCGTCGCCGCCGGGTCCGGTCCGGCCGCCAGTCGCTCGAGTTCCGCGCCGATCGATCCGAGGCCCTCGGCGCCGATGGTCCGGCTGCTGCCCTTGAGCGTGTGCGCGTCCCGCCGGAGCGCGGGGGTATCCCCCCGCTCGAGCGACACGCCCATCCGGCTCACGAGCTCGCGGGCCTGGGCCAGGTAGTCGCGCGCGATCTCGCGCTCGAACGTGTCATCGCCGTCCGAGATCGACGCCAGCCGGTCGAAGTCGAACTCCGCCGGGGAGCCGCTCGTCCCGGAGCCGTCCCTTGCCATGGTTGCCTCCCTGCCGCCGCGCATGGCTCGCCCGGGCTCCGCGGCGGGGAGCACGGGCACCGGCGGATGTCCCGGCATCGGCCCGCGAGGGACGGACCGGCCGACCGCGGCGTTTCGATTTCGCAGCGACCTGTCGAAGCCCGAGGCTCCGTGGAACAGGGCGAGTCCCGCTCGCACTGCCAGAAATCGGCACCTGTCGGGCCCGACTTGAGCCGCAAAGGCCAAGCCCGACACCGAGCTGGCCGCCGTGCGCGCGCCCGGGCACCGCGCGCGCGCGGGCGATTGCGCCCCCGCGCGCGCTCGTGCACATTGCCGCCCACATGTCCGCTCGCACCCCTCTCCTCCCCGCCGCGTTCACGCCGCATCGCGCGATGCAGCTGCTGCTGGTGTTCGTGGTGCTGGCGCCGCTCGCCCGGTATTTCCACGGGGGTCCGCTCGCGGTGTTCCTGTGCAGCGCGCTCGCGATCGTGCCGCTGGCCGGGATCATGGGCGGCGCCACGGAGCAGCTCGCCTCGCGGCTCGGAGCGGGCGTGGGCGGGCTCCTCAACGCCACGTTCGGAAACGCCGCCGAGTTGATCATCGCGCTCGCGGCGCTCCGGAACGGGCTCTACGACGTGGTCAAGGCGTCGCTCACGGGGAGCATCATCGGCAACATCCTGCTCGTGCTCGGCGTGTCCATGGTCGCGGGCGGCGTCGGCCGCGAACGCCAGAAGTTCGAGCGCTCGGCGGCCGCCGCATCGTCCACGCTGCTCGCGCTCGCCGCGCTCGCGCTCCTCGTGCCGGCGGCGTTCCACCTGGTGGCCGAGGGCGCGGTGGCACGCGCCACGCTCACCCGGGCGGGCGAGGTGCACCTCGAGCGCGGGCTGTCGCTCCAGATCGCGATCGTCCTGTTCGCGGCCTACCTGCTGTCGCTGCTCTTCACGTTGCGCACCCACCGACATCTCTACACGGGGGCGGCCGCGGAGCACGAGGACCGCCCGGTGGCGGTGCGCCGCGCCGTGCTCACGCTGCTCGTGGCCTCCGTGCTCGTGGGCTGGATGAGCGAGCTGCTCGTGGGCGCGGTCGAGGCGACGTCGAAGGCGCTGGGGCTCACCGAGGTGTTCGTGGGCGTGATCGTGGTGGCGGTGGTGGGAAACGCCGCCGAGCACTCGACCGCGGTCCGGGTGGCGATCCAGAACCACATGGACCTGGCGCTCAACATCGCGATCGGCTCGAGCATCCAGATCGCGCTGTTCGTGGCGCCGGTGCTGGTATTCGCGTCCTACGCCATGCCGCACGGCCCCATGGATCTGCGCTTCAGCTCGCTCGAGGTGCTGGCGGTCGTGGCCGCGGTCGGGGTCGTGAACCTGGTCGCCGCCGACGGCGAGTCCAACTGGCTCGAGGGCGCGATGCTGCTCGCCGCGTACATCGTGCTGGGGCTGGCGTTCTTCTTCCTGCCGTGACCCGACCCGTTCAGGAACCCGCCGGCGCTGGGATTGCGGCCGCTGGAGGCCCCACTTCCGGGTGGCGGCGCGCCCGGAGCCGCAGCTAGACTGGAGTGGTCCGCCGCCAGCGTTGTCCTCCGGGAGGTTCCGCCATGTCCGTCGCCCCGAGCCCGAGCAACCCCCGCGTGCGCGAGCTCGTGCGCCGTCTCGACGAGGCCATGGGGCCGCCCGACGACGCGGGCCGCTGCCGCGGCGTCAAGCAGGTGCTCGAGGAGACGTTCGCCGCCGGGACCGAGTTCCTCGACGAGCGCTTCCTCGTGCCGAATCCCGCGCGGTACGCGCGCCGCCTGGTGTATCGCGATCCCGACGACCGCTACACGGTGCTGGCGATGGTGTGGAACGTCGGCCAGGGCACCCCGCTCCACGACCACGCGGGCATCTGGTGCGTGGAGTGCGTCTACTCGGGCCGCATCCGGGTCACGTCGTACAACTGTTTCGGCGGCGACCCGGAGCACGACATCGTGCAGTTCAAGCAGGAGACCGTCGTGCACGCCGGCGTGGGCCAGGCCGGCGCGCTGATCCCGCCGTTCGAGTATCACGTGCTCGAGAACGCCGCGGACGCGCCGGCGGTGACGCTCCACGTCTACGGCGGCGAGATGACCCACTGCCACATCTTCGAGCCGGTCGAGAACGGCTGGCTGCGTCGCTACCGCGAGCTCAGCTACACGGCGTGACCCGCGCCGGGCAGGTGCTCCCCGGGGTGGTCGTGAGCGTGCTGCTCGCCACCGCCGCGTTCATGCTGGCGGACCAGCCGTTCGTGCGGGACACGCTGCACCTCTCCGCGCTGCTGCTCGTGATCCTCGTGGGCATGGCGATGCGCAGCGTGATCGCGCTGCCGGCGTGGGCCGGCCCCGGGGTGCGCTTCGCGCAGCGGCCGGTGCTGCGCTGGGCGGTGGCCGGGCTCGGCTTCCGGCTCTCGCTGGGGGAGATCGCGCGCATCGGCGCCCCGGCGCTCGCGGTCGTCGTGACCAGCACCGCGGCGGCGCTCGGCTTCGGCTGGTGGGTCGCGCGCCGGCTCGGCCTGAACGACAAGTTCGCGACGCTCCTGGGCGTGGGCGGGAGCATCTGCGGCGCCTCCGCGGTCGTCGCCGCGGACAGCGTCGTGCAGGCGGAGAAGCGCGACTCGGCGCTGGCGCTCGGCATCATCACGCTGCTCGGCACCGTCGGCATCGTCGCCTACCCGTTCCTCGGCCGCGCCCTGAAGATGGGCGACTTCCTCTTCGGCGTGTGGGACGGCGCGAGCCTGCACGAGATGGCGCAGGTCGTCGCGGCCGGCGCCACGTTCAGCAAGCAGGCGACCGCGGTCGCGACCGTGGTCAAGCTCACCCGCATCACGCTCCTGGCACCCGTCGTGTTCCTGCTCGCCTGGCGCGCGCGGCGCCCGCTCGCCGCCAGCGGCCCCACGGACGAGCGCCCCCCGGGCCGCCCGGAAGCCGTCCCTGCGCCCAACCTCTCGCCCGTCCCGTGGTTCCTCGTCGTGTTCGTCGTCTTCGCCGGCTTGAACACCACCGGCTGGCTCGCGAAGCCGCTCGTCCAGGAGATCCAGCGCGGCGACCTCTGGCTCCTCTGCGTGGGCATGGCCGGCGTGGGCCTGCAGACGAGCTTCGCCGATCTCGGCCGCGCCGGCTGGGCCCCCATCGCCGCCGGCGCCGCCCAGTGGCTCGTGCTGGCAGCACTGTCGTACGGGCTGGCGTACGTGTTCTGCCGGTAGCCAGCCCCGCCCCCCGAGCCGTCCGGGAGCGGGAGCGATGCCGTGGGTTCTGGATCTGGCGGCGCCTGAAGGCACGCGAGAGCCAGGGACGGCGAAGCGTGCCTTCAGCCGAGTGAGGAGCCGCCACGATGGCGGCGACGAACGTTCGCCTGATCCAGAGCCCACGGCATCGCCCCCGCGCGCCCCACCTCGCGGGCAAGCAGAGCGCTGCCAGGCCTCGCCTGATCCAGAGCCCACGGCATCGCCCCCGCGCGCCCCGAGCTCGCGGGCTGGCGGGGTTTGTCAGGCAGCGCCCGCCTACGCCGCCTGCGCCGCGTCGTCCTCGCCCGCTCCGAACTCGCCCGCGCCCGCGACCGCCTTGAGCGCGTCGTAGCAGCGCGGGCAGTAGCCCTTCGCGCCGTCTCGCTCCATGATCGAGAACACCTCGGGCGGCGAGAGCGCGTGCCGGTAGGGCCTCGCCGTCGAGAGCGCGTCGAAGACGTCCGCGACCGCCAGCACGCGCGAGAGCTCGGGGAGCGAGGCCGCCTCGAGCCCGCGACAGTAGCCCGTGCCGTCCATGCGCTCGTGGTGCGCGGCGCTCGCGAACGCGAACCACTCGAAGCCCTTCACGTGCTCGAGGATGCGCTCCGTGTAGAGCGCGTGCATGCGCATGATCTCCCACTCGGGCGGGTCGAGCGCGCCCGGCTTGTCGAGGATGCTGTTCGGCACCGAGAGCTTGCCCAGGTCGTGGAGCAGCGCCGCCGAGCGCGTCTCCTCGACGCGGTCGCGACCCCAGCCCAGTTGCCTCGCGACCGCCACCGCCACCTCCGCGACCCGCTGGGAGTGGGCGCCCGTGAACGCCGACTTGGCGTCCACGATGCCGGCGAACACGTGCGCGACGTGCTGCAGCGTCGCGGTCCTGACGGGCATCGAGTCCTGCCCGGGCTCCGCCTGCGCGATCTCGTCGCGCAGCTCGCGCGTGCTCATCGCGATCCAGCGCGCGAGGAGCGGCTCGAGCCCCTGGCATGCCTTGACCACGGCCGGGTCGAACCACTTGCCGGAGCGGCGTTCCACGAGCGCCAGCCCGGCGTACGGTCCGCTCCCTGCGCTGAATACCTCGAGGATCTGCGCCAGGCCGAGCACGCGTGCCGTGATCGGGATCTGCGCCCCCTTCAACCCCAGCGGATGCCCGTGGCCGTCCCAATGCTCTTCGAGCGCCCGCACCACGTCGGCGGCGCCGGCCCCGAAGCCGAGCCGGGTCACGATCTCGGCTCCGCGCTCGCAGCGCACCTGCACGAGCCGGGCGGCCGAGCGGGGCCCCAGCTTCGCGAGCGTGGCCACGCGCTTCGCCCGCTCGAACCACGACGCCCCGGGCGCGGCGTGCTCGAGCGCGTAGAGCGCGGCCCGGAGGTCGCTGGACCAGTCGGTGACCATGCGGGCGCGCTTGGCGGCAATGTCGTCGCCGCCGAACATCTCGAACACGGCCGCCGCGTTGCTCGAGCAGCCGGAGTCCTTGAGGAGTGCGGCGTGGTAGAGGTCGCGCCGCACGTCCACGGGCAGGTCGAGCCGGGCGGCGAGCTCCATGCTGATCAGGTTCGCGCGCAGGGTGTGCCCCATGGGCTGGCCCTCGGTGAGATCGAGCGCGAACGACAGCGCCGCGAGCACGTCCGTCAAGAGGACGTTCTCGGGGGGCCGGTGGTGCTCGAGGGGCAGCGTCACGCACCGGGTATCGGAGCCCCGGAGGGCCCGCTTGAGGGCCGCAAGCGGTCCGCGGTGGCCGAGAGAGCGGCTTTTCAAGCGGCCGCCGTGCGGGCTTCGGAGCGGGTCGGGGACCGCGATTGGGTTGGCGAACCCACGACGGTCCGCGCTACACTTTGTCCCGGCAACCACCCATTACCAACGATCCCCGGCAGCCCGCGCGATCGGTCGCGCCCGCCGTCCGGCTCGCCACCCTTGCTGAGGAGTCCCGATGGCCCCCGAGCCGCTCCGGACGCCGGCCTTGCGCCTGCTTTCCGCCATGCTCTGCCTGGTCGCGCTCGCCAGCCCGGCGCACGCGCTCCGGTTCATGGCCTACAACATCCTCAACTACCCGGGCACCACCGGGGCCACGCGCGACCCCTCCTATCGCGTCATCCTGGCACCGCTCTCGCCCGACGTGCTCGCCACCGAGGAGATGACGTCGCAGGCGGGCGTCAACGAGTTCCTCGGCAGCCTGAACACGATGGAGCCGGGCCAGTGGGCGGCCGCGACGTTCGTGGACGGGAACGACACCGACTCGGGGCTCTTCTACAAGCCCGGCAAGGTGCAGTTCCTCGGGCAGTGGGCGTTCTACCCGAACCCCGCGAACCAGCTGCGCCTCATTCATGTCTACCGGCTGAAGCCGGTGGGGTATTCCTCCGACGCCGCCGAGTTCCGCGTCTACTCCATGCACTTGAAGGCCTCGATGGGCTTCGAGGCACAGCGGCTCGCCGAGGCCACGGGGCTGCGGGATTCCCTGAACGCCATGCCCCCGGGCACGCACGCGCTCATCACCGGCGACTTCAACTTCTACACCGGGCTCGAGCCCGGCATGCAGAAGCTGATCGAGTCGGAGGTCAACAACATCGGGCAGCTCTACGATCCGCTCGGCCTCCAGAACGTGGCCTGGCAGGACAACACGAGCATGCAGTACGCGTGGACGCAGTCGCCATGCAAGACGGGCGACACGGGCTGCGCGAGCGGCGCCTCCACGGGCGGGCTCGACGATCGCTTCGACCTCATCCTGCCCTCGCAGCCGTTCCAGGACGGCGCCGGGCTGGAGCTGGTGGCCGGCTCGTACATCTCGGTGGGAAACGACGGGCTGCACCACAACAACAGCATCCAGGATCCGCCGACCATCCCCGAGGGAGCGGCCTACGCGACCGCGCTCCACTCGGTGAGCGACCACCTCCCGGTCCGGGTCGATCTGAGATTGCCGGCCATCGCCTCGCTGAGCTCGGCCCCGATCGCGTTCGGGACCGTGATCCTCGGCGCCACCGCCAACTCGCCGCTCGCGGTGACGAACCAGGCGACCGTGCCGGGCGAACCGCTCAACTACCTCTATACCGCGCCGGCGGGCTTCCTCGCCCCGGGCGGGACGCAGAGCGCCGCGGCGGGGACCACGAACAACGACGCGATCGGGCTCGACACGTCATCGCCCGGGGCCAAGTCGGGCTCGCTCGGCTTCGCGAGCAACTCCGCCGACAACCCGAGCGCGAGCATCCCGCTCTCCGGCACCGTGCTCCGCCACGCCTCGGCGTCGCTCGACTCCTCGGCCGCGCTCACCGCCTCGTCGCTCGACTTCGGCACGCACGCGACCGGCGAGTTCACGCCGCTCGACGTGCGCGTGCACAACCTCGGCTACGACGCGCTCCAGGCCCGGCTCAACCTGACGAGCGCCGCCATCACCGGCGGCGACGGCCACTTCTCGGTGACCGGCACGACGCCGCAGCTCCTCGCCGGGACCGGAGCCACGTTCGAGGTGGCGTTCGACGACGTCGACACGAGCCCGGACTCGGTCTATACCGCGACGCTCACGTTCGAGGGTGCCGATGAGGCGCTGCCGGGGTCCGCGAGCGCGGGACCGCTCAGCGTGGCGCTCCAGGCGCAGCGAAGCGGCGGCGGGACCACCGCGGTCGGCCCTCCGCACCCGACCGTCACGCTCCTGCGCGCACCGGTGCCGAACCCGCTCGCGAGCCAGAGCGTGCTGAGCTTCGACCTCGCGCAGGGCGGCGAGACGCGGCTCGACGTGTATGACGCCGCCGGCCGCCGCGTGGCGTCACTCCTCCACTCCGGCCTCGAGCCGGGCCGCTACAGCGTGCGTTGGGACGGCCGTGCGGACGGCGGCTCGGCGCTCGAGGCCGGGCTCTATTTCGCGCGCTTGAGCGCGCCGGGCACGCGGCCGCACGCGGTGCGCCTCGCCATCGTGCGCTGACGCCCTCGCCATGCACCGAGTCCATCGCCTGCTCCGCCTCGCGCGGCCCGCCTGGCCGATCGCGGCCGCCGGGCTCGTCCTCTGCGTGCCGCCCGCGCACGCGCTGCGGGTCGCCACCTGGAACCTGCTCGCCTACGACGACGCGGCGGCCCCCGCGCGGCGGCCGTACATGCTGCAGGTGCTGCCGGGGCTCGCTCCTGACGTCATGATCGTCCAGGAGCTGCTCAGCTCCGGCGCCGCCGACTCGTTCGCGACGCTGCTCAAGACGGCGGTGCCGGGGAAGGTCTGGAAGGGCGGGAGCGGCACGTTCCTCCTCTCCACGCAGAGCGCGATCTACTACGACTCGCTGCAGGTGGCGATCAGCAACCTCGGCGCGGTGGCGACCGGGGGCCCGCGGCAGGTGCTCGTGGCGCTCGTCCGGCCCGCCGGCTATGCCGCCAACGCGGCGGCGTTCCGGATCTACTCCATCCACTTCAAGGCCGGGAGCGGCGCGGGCGGAACCTCGCCGCCGAGCGACTCTTCGACGCGCACGCTCGAGTGCACGAACCTGCGCAACACGCTCAACGCGGCGCCCGCCGGCACGAACATCCTCATGGGCGGCGACACGAACTTCTACGGCTCGTTCGAGACCGGGTATACGCGGCTCACCGAGTCGCAGGCCGACAACGACGGCCGGCTCAAGGACAACCTGAGCATGTCCGGGCTGTGGAACAACCCGGCCTACGCGATCTACCACACCCAGTCGCCGTGCAACGAGGTGTCTTGTATCGGGAGCGGCGGCGGCATGGACGACCGGTTCGACATGCTCCTGGGCACTTACTCGATGAACGACGGCGCCGGGCTCGACCTCGTGCCCGCGGGCTACGGGCCCTACGGCAACGACGGCCTCCACTACAACCAGTCGATCGACGGCGGCGGGGTGAACAGCGCGGTCCCGATCGCGGTCGCCACCTCGCTCCGCTTCTCGTCCGACCACCTGCCGGTCGTGGCCACGATCCAGCTGCCGGCGAAGCTCGCCATCGCGAGCGAGCTCTCGTTCGGCGACGTCCTGATCGGCGGCACCGCGAGCCAGACCCTAAGCGTGCACGACCTGCCGCCGCCGCCCGCGGCGACGCTCCAGTACTCGCTCGTCGCGCCCGCGGGATTCACCGCCCCGGCGGGGCCGTTCACTTGTGCCGCCGGCGCGGCGGCGAACCTGCACGGCCTCGGCATGTCCACGGCCGCGGTGGGGGTCCAGTCGGGCACGCTCACGGTCAACTCGAACGACCTCGATACCACCGCCAAGGCGGTGCTCCTCTCGGGCCGGGTGCTGGCGCACGCGGTGCCGTCGCTCGACTCGTTGGTCACCGCGAGCGTGGCGACGCTCGACTTCGGCACGGTGGCGCTCGGAAGCAGCACCGAGCGCTCGCTCCGCCTCTTCAATCGGGGCTACTCGAGCCTCGAGGCCCGGCTCGCCCGCCCGGCCGAGTTCGTGGCGGGGGATTCGCGATTTGCGTTCCAGGCCCAGCCCGGGCTCATCACCGACGTCACCACCGACGCGGTGACGTTCGACGCCTCCGGGGCAACCCCCGGCGCGACCTACCACGCCGAGCTCCGGATCGCGACCGCAGACGAGCCGCTCCCGGGCGCGCTCCCCGGTGACACGCTCCGCGTCACGCTCGCGGCGACGATCGCGTCGGACGGCGGCGTGGACGTGCTGCCGAGCGTGCTCCGGTTCGCGGCGCCGGCGCCGAATCCGCTGCGGCACAGCACGTTGTTCGCCTTCGACCTGCCGCACGACGCGCCGGTCTCGCTGGCGATCTACGACCTCGGCGGCCGCCGGCTCGCGACCCTCGCCGCCGGTGAGCGCGCGGCCGGCCGCTACCAGCTCCCCTGGCAGGCGCGCTCGAGCGACGGCTCGCCGCTTCGCGCCGGGCTCTACTTCGCCCGATTCAGCACGCCGGGACTCGCGCGTGTCGCGCGGCTCGTCGTGTTGCCGTAAAGCGACCCGTCACTTCCCGCTCCCGGGCATCCCGTCCTCCCTCGCGGCTTCGGGCTCGCCCGGTCCGCCCGGCTCGCCCGGTTCGAAGCCGCCACAGCTCAGGACCGGGAGCCGCGGATAGCGGTCGTAACTCGCGTCGGTTCGAGACCTTTCGCACAACCAGAACCGGCTGCGCGGCGTGCTCACCCGCCGCGCGTGGCTGCAGCCGGCGCAAAGTCCGATGCGTTGGGGTTCTTCGGGGGCCATGGCCGGCCTTTCGCGCGGGACTTTCCGGCGTGTACCTGTCGGTCACGCCGACGCTTTGCTCCGGGCGCGCGGCGCCCGCGCTCGCGCCCGCCTCGCCCGTCGCTTCGTATCCACCTGCGCCGCATCGGTTTCACTTGCGGTGCGGAAGTTTGGCCCAGCGCTTGCAATGCTATCACGGTGATCGGTGTCACCCGCTCGCGGATTGCGCGGGTGATGCGCGAGCGAACGTGCGGACGGCACAGGGCCGCCTCGTGAGCCACCCCGCGATTCCGCTGGCGGGCCTGGCCGAGTCGACGAGGCGATTGCCGTCCGGGGAGCGCCCTCCCCTCTCCAGGGGGACGTTCCCAAAATCGTGCGGGCAAGCATCGGCTGGCGCCTCCTCCCCACGGGCGCCAGCCGCGGACCAGACGACCGGGTCTCTCTCTCTCCCCCGGTTTCCGGCGGCGAGGCCACCAGGCTTCGCCGCCGTGTCCGTTTTGGGGCCTTCGCTCGCCCCGGGTGCCGAAACCCGCCGGCCCGGCGCACGCCGGGGCCGCGTTCGGTAGAATCTCCGCCCATGCGCTCCCGCCCCTGCCCGCCGTCTCCCGCGTGACCAAGCCCTCCCGCCGCGCGAGCCCCGCCCCGTCCTCCCGCCCCGTCGCGTTCGCCCTGCACGCCGAGCGCGCCTCGAGCTGGCCCGCGCTCGGCTGGGCCGCGGGGGTGGCGATCGCCGTCTACGCGCTCGTCGCCTTCGGCATGGCGTTCGGGCCGCACTCGGTCGGCGACGTGTTCACGGAGACCGACTTCTACGGCTCGTACGGGCCCGGCGCCCGCATGCTGCAGCACGGCCACATCGAGGCCGCGCGTTACGGTGTCGTCGGGCCGCTGTTCGAGATGCTGCTCGCGCTCGTGGGCTTCGCGGTGCGCGACCTCTTCCTCGCCGCCGGGCTGATCGCCGCGACGGCGATGACGGTGACGCTCGTCTGCTGGTACTCGCTGCTCGCGCGTCGCACCGGGCCGGCGCTCGCGCTGCTCGCCATCGTGTTCATGGCGACCAACGCGCAGTTCTTCCGCTACGGCTGGTCGGTGACCACCGACGCCCCCGCGCTCGCGCTCCAGGCCGCGGCGCTGTGGGCGCTGTTCGGCAGCCGCGACGGCGTGGCCCCGCCCCGGCGCGTGTTCGCGGGCGGTGTGCTCGCGGGGCTCGCGTTCCTCACCCGCTACAGCAGCGTCGCGCTCCTGCCGGCCGGGCTCGCGGCCGTGGCGCTCGGCTG
>DATDEX010000310.1:0-2097 GCA_036522895.1 Candidatus Eiseniibacteriota bacterium
CGGCGCAGCGCCTCGCTCGCCGTGTCCACGAGCCGGCGCTTTCCGGTCTCCAGGTCCTCGAGCAGGGTCCAGCCCGCGCGCGGCAGCTGCTCGTCGGCCGGGTCGCGCACGGCGAGCGCGGTGAGCTCGTGCCGAGCGGCCATGACGCGCCAGTCGTCGGCGACCAGGCGGTCCTCGAAATCGCTGATCCAGAAGACCAGCGAGCGCCGCTTGAGCGTGCGCGTGAGGAAGCGCGCCGCGGCCCCGAGCCGCGTGCCGCGCGCCGACTCGTGGTCGAGCACGTCGCGCAGGATGCGGAGCAGATGGATGCGGCCGCGGGCCGGGGCGACGAAGTGCTCGACCTGGTCGGAAACGAGCGCCATGCCGACGCGGTCGTTCTGCCTCACCGCCGCGAACCCGAGCAGCGCGCACAGCTCCGCCGCCAGCTCGCGCTTTTCCTGCCCGCGTGTCCCGAACAGCATGGAGCGCGACACGTCCACGACCAGGACGATCGTGAGCTCGCGCTCCTCGACGAAGCGCTTCACGTACGGGGCCCCGAGCCGCGCGGTGACGTTCCAGTCGATGTCGCGCACCTCGTCGCCGGGGACGTAGGGGCGCACCTCCTCGAACTCCACGCCGCGGCCCTTGAACACGCTCTCGGTGCCGCCCGCGAACAGGTCCTCGACCAGGTGCCGGCTGCGGATCTCCAGCCGGCGCACTTTCTTGAGGAGATCCTGCGTCGCCATCAGGGGACGCGCACCTGCTCCAGGATGCGACGCGCGACCTCCTCGCCGTCCACGCCCTCCGCCTCGGCCTCGTACGAGACCTGGATGCGGTGTCGCAGGACATCGAGCGCCACGGCCTTGACGTCGTCTGGCAGCACGTAGGGCCGCCCGCGGATGAGCGCGAAGCCCTGCGCTCCGCGGACCAGGAACAGCGTCGCGCGCGGGGAGGCGCCGTTCGAGACCAGGTGCTCGAACGGCAGGCCGAAGTCCTTGGGCCGCCGCGTCGCGGAGACCAGGTCGAGCACGTACTCCTGGATCTTGTCGTCCACGTAGACGGACGAGAGCGCGTCGCGCGACTCGAGCACCTGGTCGCGCGTCGCCTGCGACTTGAGCTCCGGCATCACCCCGAGCCCGGCCCGGCGCAGGATCTCCTTCTCCTCGCTCCGCTCGGGATAGCTCACCTTCACCTTGAGCATGAACCGATCGCTCTGTGCTTCGGGGAGCGGGTAGGTGCCCTCCTGCTCGATCGGGTTCTGGGTCGCGAGCACGAGAAACGGTTCCTCCAGCGGGTGGGTGTCGTCCCCGAGCGTGACCTGCTTCTCCTGCATCGACTCGAGCAGCGCCGACTGCACCTTGGCCGGGGCGCGGTTCACCTCGTCCGCGAGCACGATGTTCGAGAACAGCGGCCCCTTCTTGGCCGAGAACGTGCCGTCCTTGGGATTGTAGATGAGCGTGCCCGTGAGGTCGGCGGGCAGGAGGTCGGGCGTGAACTGAATGCGCCGGAACTTGAGCGACAGAGCCTTCGCCAGGCTCGAGACGGCCAGCGTCTTGGCGAGTCCCGGCACGCCTTCCAGGAGCACGTGCCCGCCGGTCAGGAGGCCGATCAGCAGTCGATCGACCATCGCCTTCTGGCCGACGACCGCTCGCGCGACCTCGTCGCGGACACGGGAGAGCGTTTCGCCGGCGCGTTCGATACGCCGGGCGGATGCCGGATCGACGGTCATGCCTTCCTTCCTGGAAGCGAGTGGGACAGCCCTGTCCTCCCCACGGAACCCGGCGAGTCTGGCGTCGGGCCCGCCGAGCGTCAAGCGACGCGGGCGGCCGCCGGCAGGAGGTGCACGGGGGGAGACGCAGCGGGCTCGGCATGCTCGAGCCAGCGCGCGAGCACACTCCGTGCATCGGCCAATTCGAACGGCGGCTCCAGCGTCTCGAGCTGGTCGAGACGGTTCAGCCGGTGGACGATCTCCACCATGGCCGCGGCCTCCGCCGCCTCCCCGGCCCGGGTGCGCGCGCGGGCCATGAGCTGGTGGACGCGCAGCCGGGCCAGCGGCTCCACCGCCAGCTCCCGGCGATAGCGCTCGGCCGCCGCCTCGAACCAGCGCTCCGCGTCGTC
>DATDEX010000311.1:0-14736 GCA_036522895.1 Candidatus Eiseniibacteriota bacterium
CCAGGAGCTGCCGCTCGAGGCCGCGGAGGCGTGGGGCGCCACGCTGGGCGGCGTGCTGGCGGCGAACGCGAGCGGCGCGCGGCGGCGCGCGTTCGGCTCGCCGCGCGACCGGGTGCTGGGCGCGCGCTTCGTGACCGGCGACGGCGTGATCGCGAAGACCGGCGGCCGGGTGGTGAAGAACGTGGCGGGGCACGCCGTGCACCGCCTGCTCGTCGGCTCGCGCGGGAGCTTGAGCGTGCTGCTCGAGGCGAGCTTGAAGCTCCTGCCACAGCCGCTCGCGCGGCTGGCGATGGTGTGGGGCGGCGACGCGGCGACGCTCGCGAACGGCGAGCGCTGGCGCGACTGGCCGCGCCGCGAGCCCGCCGCGCTCACCGTGCTCGGCCGCGCCGTCGCGGCGTTGAACCCGGTGCTGGCGTCGGACGCGCCGTACGCGCTCGTCGCGGGGTTCGAGGAGGACGCGGCCTGGGTCGAGGCATGCGGAACGTTCGCGCGCGACTCGCTCGGGGCCGCACGCATCAGGGTGCAGGATGCGAGCGTGCCGCCGCTCTGGCAGACGCTCGCCGATGCGGAGGAGATGCCCGGCGCGCGGCTCACGTTCACGACCGCGGCGAACACGCCGGATGCGATCGCGTTTCTCTCCGGTCGTCCGGTCGCGGAACGATTGGTATTCCACGCCGCGTGCGGGCGGCTCCACCTGTGGCCCACTACCGTGGTGGAGGCCGACGCACTGCTGCCCGAGTTGGCCGGGCGCGGGTTCCGGCTGATCGGGGCTCGGGGCGTGGCTTCCGGAGCGATTCCGGCGAGCTATTCCGTCCGCATGCTGCGAGCGAGATTGCGCTCGGCACTCGATCCGGGGGGCGTTCTCGCGCTGGGTGGAAACTGGGTATGAATTGCGCGCGGTGCCGAGCAATTCAGCTGACCGAGCCGTCCGCGTGGTGATCGCGAGGTAACGATCGGGGGGCTCCGCCCGGCGGTCGATGTGCCGCAGGGAGCCCCGCTTCACGCACCGGACGGGCCGCTGGGGCTGGCCCGCCGGCGCGTGAGGCGAGTCGTCAATGATGGGTGTTCTCCGGGTTCGCGCTGCCGGAGGGATTCCCCTGGCTGCTGCTCTGATTTCCGGGATGACCCTCGAAGCCACCGGTGCCGTTCACGTCGGGGGCGATCCGGGCTTCGAGCTCCTCGAGCTCGAGCTTCAGCTTGTCCATCGACCTCACCTCCCTTCTCCTGCGGCCCGTCCCGCGCGTCGCTTCCGCATTCCACTGCCCGCTGCGCGGCATATCGATTTCGAGGGATCACCGCCGGATCACGACCTGTTCACCACCACGACCAGAACTCGACGCGCAGGAACCTGCGCAAGCTCCGGGTCAGCACGTCGAGTGCGCGTCGCCTGCCGCAGGAGATTCGCGCATATCCGGTCATCGAGGGCTTGAGGAGGCCGGCGGGGTTCGGAAGCTCGATGGTCGCCTTGACGAACCGTCCGCGCTGCCCTTGCGGTTCCACCGCCGAGGCGGCGATCGCGATCACGCGTCCCTCGAACGAGCGTTCCGGGTACGCTCGCAGACGAACGCTGCCGGATCGGCCAACCTGAACGTCGCCGATGTCCTGTTCGGGGACCGCGATCTCGGCGGTCACGGTCTCGAGCGCGTACACCTCGCCGATGAGGTCGCCGGGCTTCACGAACTCGCCGATTCGCTCCCGCAGCTTCGGTGTCACCACGATGCCGCCGTGCGGCGCGGTGACCCAAGTCCGTGCGAGTTCCCCCTGGAGATGACTCAGCTCGGCCTCCGAGTGCGCGACTTCCTCCCGCATGGCGGTGAGCTCGTCCGGCCGGCTTCCCGCGACGAGCATCTGGAGTTGCGCGCGCTCGCCCGCGAGCTCCGTGGTGAGCACCGAGACCTGCTCTTCGGCCTGCTCCAGCTCCTTGCGCGACCCGGCCTCCGTGGCGGCCAGGTCGCGGTTCCGCTGGAGATCCGCACGGGCGTATCGCAGGTGCGCCTCCGTCTTCGCGACCGACAGCCGGGCCACCTGCAGCTCTTCGACCCGCGGGCCGGCCTCGAGCAGTCGCAACTTGGCCTGGTTCTCCGCCAGCTCCGCTTCGGTCATCTTGAGGCGTGCCTCGACGTCGCGGTCGATGAGCCGGGCCAGCGTGTCGCCGGCCGCGACCTTCTGGCCTTCATCGACGTACACGGCGTCGATGATCCCCGCGACCTGGGCACGGATGTCGGTGTTCCTTGCCGGGGCCACGCCGAGCTCTCCGCCCACCCGCAGCTCGAGCGGCACGAGGTAGAGGAAGAGGACGATCGCCCCACATGCCAGCAGCGCACGTCCGCGATGGCTCGCGGGCGACAGCGCCGCCGGCCATCGGAACAGCCGCTTGCCGGTGACGTTGCCGACCACGCCGACGAGGAGCCCCGCCCAGAGCACGACGCCCCATCCCCGCCAGCGATCGGTGAAGTAGGCGGCGAATCGCACGAGCACCGCGCTCAGGAGCCAGCAGGAGAAAGTCGTGGCGAGAAGGCCGTAGGCGAGCAGCGCCCGGCGCTCGCGCGGGGCGAGGTCCGGCGCGGCGCGCGCCGCTCCGGCGCCCAGCATCCGCCGGATCCCGTGGCCGACGTACTGGAAGGACCGCTGCCGGAGGTTGGGAATGTCGAGCCAGTCGCTCAGCAGGTAGTAGCCGTCCAGCTTGATCAGCGGATTCATGTTCAGGAACAGCTTGATGCCCGAGGTCGCCACCACGACGAGTGCGGCGTGGCTCGCCCACGTGTCGCGCTCGGTCAGGCGCCACACGAGCGTCGCCAGAGCCCACAGGATGGTCTCGAAGAACGAGCCCGCGAAGGCGACCCACATACGTTTCGATTTCTCGGGGAAGAGCCAGGCGTCGCTGATGTTGCAGAAGAACGCCGGCTGGAGGTAGATGAGCAGGAAGCCCATCTCGTGAACGTGCCCGCCGAAGTGCTTGCAGGTCAGGCCGTGCGCGAACTCGTGCAGCGTGGTGACGGTGATCACCGCGACCCAGGCCAGCAGGAGCATCCGCACGTCCCAGAGCTGCGCCAGGTCGGACTGAAGTTCCTCGCGATGCACGAGCACGGTGGCGAACGCCCACGCGATCAACGCCACCCCCGAGATCAGGAACGCGGGGGTGAAACCGAACCGCACCGTGCGGACGAGCCGGTCGAGCAGCCGGTCGGGGTCGAACGCCCTGAACCTGAGCCAGAGCAGATCTCCCTGGATGAGCGGACGCCGCGCGTCCGCCGCGGGGGCGCCGCCGGGGCCCTCGAGCAGTCCCCCCTTGCGGAGCTGCTCGACGAACGCAGCGACGACGTCGGCGGCGGGCTCGACGCCCAGCTCCGAGGCGACCTGATCGGCAACGCCCTCGAGTGGGGTCTCGCCGTCCAGGCGCCGCGCGACCGCATACTCCGCCTCTCGCAACCGGAAGAAGCGCCGGGTGCCGGGTTGCTTGAGCACGTAGCTCGGTCCCTCGGGCGTCTGCTGCCGGCTGACGACGAGATCGGGACGAAGCCTCGGGTGCTGGGTCGGCACGCGCCTCAACCCTCCGTCAACTGATCAGCGCCGGGGCCACCCAGCGCCGGGTGGCCCCTGCGCACGCGGCATCAGTGACCGTGCGAGTCCGCGGTGTTGGAACCAGGCTGCGGCTTCGCACCGTTCGAGACTTCGTTCCCGGGGTTGCCGTTGCTCTCGCCCGGGACGCCATTGATGCTGTCGGGGGCGATGCGCTGCTCCAGCTCTTCGATGTGCAGCCCGATTGGCTTCATGACGTCCTCCTTCTGCCGGGGAGTGAAGGTTCACCGGCCCGGGGTCCCGGCCCGGTGCGCCCCGCTCAGTGATGGCCCGTCGAGACTTGGCCGCCGGTGCCTTCGTTGCCGGAGTTGTTGGTGTTGTTGAGCGGTGGGTTGTTGTTGCCGGGATTTCCGCCACCGATCGGATCGGGAGCGATGCGCTCCTCGAGCGCCTCGAGCTGCAGATCGAGCTTGCGCATGGGGACCTCCGTTGTGGGTGAAGCGTTCACGGCCCGGACGCGTGAGACCCGAGTCTTCGAACGCGCGGGAGGCGGGACCTCGACACCCGCGACCGCTCTTGGCGCGACCACGGAGCCATCCGCCTCTCCCGCGTCCCGGAGCGGGTCGTGGGCCCCCGCCCCGATCTCGCCCGGAGCCACGTGACGGAGGGTGGTCCGCCGGGGGGCTTGGCCACAGGCTTGCTATTCACATTCCTCCCCGGCCATCGCTGTATCAATCGGGCGTTTACCCTAATGACCCGCGAAATCGGTATGCTGCGATCGCGCTTCCGGGGCGCCGGGAGGGTGCCACCTGATGGAATGTGTAGTGTTGCTATACAAAGTCAGGGCAGGCAAGGTGCTGGCGACAACTCGCGCAGCGGTCCGGCGCCTCACCGGCGCGGCGGCTTCACCTTCACCCACTTGGCGAGCGGCGGTATGGCCCTCCCGGCTTCGCAGGCCGCGAGCAACGCCGCGAGGCGCCGTACGCGCGTCGCTTCCCGCTTCGCGCTCACCACCCAGTGGCCGGTGAGCTTGCGATAGCCCGGCGTCTGCGCCTCCCAGAAGCGCCATGCCCTTGCGCTCCCGCGCAGCGTCGCGAGCGAGGTGGCATCGAGTTCGCTCCGCGGTGATTCGTGCGAATAGCCCGCGGCGCGCGTGTCCTCCCACTTCGCGCGCGCGGCGCGACCCGCGGCGCGCACGAGCCCCGCGGCCTCGAGCTCCGCGTAGCGCTCGCGGTTCACGCGGCTCCAGAGACTCGTCTGCGAGCGCGGCGAAAACCGGATTGCGTAGCGCTCGGCGTCGAGCCCGCGCCGCAGCCCGTCGATCCAGCCGAAACAGAGTGCCTCGTCCACCGACTGCGGCCAGGTGATGCTCGGTCGGCCGGTCGCGACGCGCCAGAAGCCGACCCACCGTGCGGCGGTGCCCCGATGATGGCTCTCGAGCCACGCCCGCCACTGCGCCTGGGTGCGGAAGAATCGCACGTCGCGCGGCTCGCTTGCGCCCGCACCACGCCTGCCGCGCTTACCGTCGGGGCGGGATTTCGCCGGCCGCCCGCGTGGAGCGGTTCGCTTCGTGTCCATGGGGCGCGATCCTAGCGCGCGCCAGCCGCTCGCCCCCGACCGCGCGAGACGGGACGCTCATTTGGCTGCAGCTCCGTTCATTCACGCGCGACAAGTGGTCCGCGCATCACGCCCGCTCCGGGCATTCGATCGCGCCGGTTGAGTGCGCGCGCACAACTCGAGCGGATTTCGCGGCAATTGCGGGAAATTCCTGCAGTAACAGCGCGGCACAGGTGCTAGCGTCAGGGTCGTCGGAAGTACCTCATCTGAAGGTGAACCCCATGCGCCATCGTCTGCTCCTCGTTCTCGGGCTGGCCGCGCTCGCGATCTTCGTCTCGACCTGTGGCCGCCGGAGTGCGCTCTCCCCCACCCGGCCCGACGTCGTCGTGCGTCCCGGCGTGGCGCCCAGAGCCCTTGCGGCGCCCACGGCGTCCTCGCCCGCCGACGGCGCATCGGTCACCGAGCCGGTGGCCCTGTCGTGGCTCCCGGTGACCGACCCGAGCGGGATCATCGCCTACAACTGGGAGGTGAGCACCACCTCGGCGTTCACCTCGATCACGCTCCAGAGCTCCACGAATGGCGCGACCGCCGACACGCTGAGCGGGCTCGCGAACGGCAGCTATTTCTGGCGCGTCCAGGCGGTGAGCGGCGCGTTCGTCCAGGGGGCGTGGTCCGTGCCGCGGAGCTTCACGGTGACCGGCGTGGCTGCGGGTACGCTCGCGCCCCCGATCCTGGGGCCGACGCAGGCGTACACGACGTTCCATCCGCGCGAGGTCATCCAGTTCCACTGGAGCGCGGTGACGGGCGCGATCACCTACCGGCTGGAGGTCTCGACCGATTCGACGTTCGCGCAGGGGACCCTGCCGCCGGGCGTGGTCTCGTTCTTCTTCGACAACATCCCGAATCCCGGTTTCGGCTTCCAGCTCGGGGACAACGAAGGCCGGTTCTTCGCGCGCGTCTTCGCGGTGGCCGCGAACAGCCCGCAGGTCGGGAAACGCAGCCAGCCCTCGAACGTCATCCAATACACGGTGTTCTACAACAACCCGATCGGCCCCGCGCCGGTGCCGATCTCGCCCACGGGCGGGGTGTCGCTCACGCTGCCGTTCTCGCTCGTCTGGCATCACGTACCGAACCCCCAGCCGTTCGGCTACGAGGTGCAGATCGCGCCCGACGCGGCGTTCTCGGTGAACGAGGCGCCGTTCGGGGTGCAGATCACCGATTCGCTCTTCCAGGTGTTCTCGCTCGCGGCCGGCAGTCACTTCTGGCGCGTCCGCTCGACCCAGGGCATGGCTTCGCCCACGCTGAATGCGGTCACCGCCTGGTCGCCGACGCAGTCGTTCGCACTCTCCACGGCGCCGCCGACTCCGGTCTCGGTCACCGCCCTGAAAAATCCGCTCTTCAGCGGCGAGAACACGTTCATCCAGATCCAGCTCACGGCTGCCGTGCCCGCGGCGGGCGCGACGCTGGCGCTCACGAGCTCGAACCCCGCGGCCGCACCCGTCCCGGCGACGCTCGCCGTCCCCGGCTCCGCGGGGCTCGTGCAGTTCCAGCTCACCGCCGGGCAAGTCCTCGCGACGACGCCGGTCACGATCACCGCCACGTTGAACGGGGTGTCGACGACCGGAAGTCTCACCGTGCTCCCGCCCTCGCTCCAGTCCGTGTTCGTGCCGAGCCTCGCGAGCGGTGGCGCGCTCGGCGGCGGCAACGTCATGTTGAACGGCGCCGCCCCCCCCGGCGGCGCGCTCGTGAGCCTCACGAGCAGCTCGCCCGCCGCGAGCCCGCCCGCCAGCGTGCTCGTTCCCGCCGGCGACTTCTCGGCGCCGTTCACGATGCCCACGACCGACGTCGCCGTGAATACTCCGGTCACGCTCACGGGCACGTGGAAAGGCACGACCGTTCAGGCCCAGTTCACGCTCACGCCGCGCCAGGCCCCCGCGACGTTCACGCTCACGCCGACCACGGTCGTCGGCCAGAGCGGCAGCTCGTTCGGACGCGTCACCGTCGCCACCCCGCCGGCGACCGACCTCTTGCTCTCGCTCGCGAGCAGCCAGCCCGCGATCGCGAGCGTCAACAACGGCGTCGTGATCCCGGCCGGCTCGATCCAGGGTGGCTTCGACGTGTTTACGCAACCGGTCTCGGTGACCACCGTGGTGAACATCAGCGTGAGCGGCGGCGGGGTCACGTTGACCGTGCCGCTCACCGTGACGCCCGTCGGAACGCCGCCGCCCCCGCCGACCGGCCCCAGCTCGCTCACGCTCAACCCGACGAGCGTCGCGGCCGGCGGCTCCTCGGTCGGGACGGTCACGTTGTTCGCGGCGGCGCCGGCGGGAGGCACGATCGTGAACCTCTCGAGCGGGCTCCCGCTCCGCATCATCGTTCCCGCCACGGTCACCGTGCCCGCGGGGGCCACGAGCGCGACGTTCAACGTGTCGACCACGCTGGGGCCCTCGACCTCCACGAACATCAGTGCCGAGGTGGGGGGCGTTATCGCGACCGCGGGCTTCCTCGTGAACGACGTGCCGCCGCCGGCGCCCGGCACGCCCACGCTGCTCGCGCCCGCGAATGGTGCGAACGTGGCGCAGCCGGTCACGCTCGACTGGAGCGACGTGGCCGGCGCCACGAGCTACGAGGTGCAGGTCGACAACAGCTCCACCATCGCCGCGCCGTTCACGGCGAACCCGACGGTCGGCGTATCGCAGGTGACGCTCACGGGGCTGCCGGCGCAGCGGCTGTTCTGGCGCGTGCGCGCCGCGAACTCCGCCGGCGTCTTCGGAGCGTTCTCCGCCACGCGCAAGTTCACGCCGCAGGCGGCACCGGCGGCCGCCTCGCTCAACGCGCTCGCGCTCAGCCCGGCGAGCGTCGTGGGCGGCACCGCGGTCCAGGGCAGCGTCACGCTCACGAGCGCCGCGCCGAGCACCGGCGCCGTGGTCGCGCTCGCGAGCGCCAACCCCGCGCTCGCCACCGTGCCGGCGAGCGTCACGATCGCGGCGGGCGCCACGTCGGCCACGTTCCCCGTGAGCACCAGCCCGGTGGCGGCGTCGAGCACCGTCGCGCTCTCGGGCTCGTTCGCCGGGGTGACGCGCTCGGCCACGCTCACGCTCACGCCCGTGCCGCCGCCGGCGTCGCTCGCGGCGGTGAGCGTGAGCCCGGCGAGCGTCACCGGCGGCAGCTCCTCCGCGGGCACGGTCACGCTGACGAGCGCCGCGCCGGCCGGCGGCGTGGTCGCGACGCTCGCGAGCAGCCTGCCCGGCGTCGCGTCCGTGCCCGCGAGCGTGACGATCGCGGCGGGCGCCACGAGTGCGGGCTTCACCGCCACGACGACCGCCGTAACGAGCGCCACGAGCGTCACGCTCACCGCGACGCTCGCCGGCGTCGTGCGTACCGCGACGCTCGCCGTCAATCCGGTGTCCGCGACGCCGCTCGCGGCCCCGAGCCAGCTCTCTCCCCCCGTCGACTCGCGCGTCGCGCCCGGCACGCTCATCACGTTCGACTGGACGGACGTCACCGGCGCGGCCAGCTACACGATCCAGATCGACGACAACAGCAGCTTCCCCGCGCCGCTCCTCCTCGGCCAGGACGTCACGGTCTCGCAGCTCTCCACGAGCACGCTCCCCACGACCACGATGTGGTGGCGCGTGCGCGCGAACTCGAGCACCGGCACCGCGGGCAACTGGTCGGCCGCCCAGCGCTTCGAGGTGAAGCTCTAGCCCGGGCGCTGGGCGGCCCGGGCCGGGCAGCCTCTACCGCGCGAACCGCCAGCTCGCCTTCGCGAACACCTGCCGGCTCGTCACGTGGCGCGTGCCGGTCACCAGCTCGCGGTCCCAGCCGCTGTTCACGCCGGCGTAGAACACCGTGCCCGGCTGGACGACGTAGCCGAGGAGCGTGCTCGCGGTGAAGTGCCGCACGTTCCCGTCGTATTGCGGGTAAACGCGCACCGAGAGCCGCCGGGTGAACTGCGCGCTCGTGTTGACGCCCACGAGCCAGAGCGCGAAGTAGTCGCTCCCGCCCGGAGCGCGCGCGAGCCGGAATCGCACCACGTTCGCCGCGACGGTCAGGCGCGGCTCGGGTCGCACCGTGGCGTTCAGCGTGTAGCTCTCGCGCCACGCCAGGCCCGACGTGGCGTCGGTGGTCCCGAAGAGAATCCCGTCGCCGACGTTGGCGTCGAGGTCGAACGAGAGCGGCCGCCACGCGGTCCACTGGGCGAACAGGTGCGCGCGGTCTTCGGCGTAGGTGCGCGTGAGCCAGTGCTCGTCCCGGTGCTGGTAGCCGGCGTTCACGAACGTGCTCCGCCGGAACTCGAAGTCGGCCGAGCTCTCGAGCTCCGTCAACTCGAGTCGCCCGGTGTGATCGTGGACCACGAGCAGGTCGACGATCGGGGCCGTGCGCTGAAGCGGGCCCGTCTTCGGGAAGAGATCCCACGTTCCCGCGACGTGGCGGTAGGTGACGCCCGCGAAGTCCTGCGTCCCCAGCTCGTCGCGAAACTTCTCGCCCACGTGACGCACGCCGAGATCGAGCTGGCGGGCGCGGTCGCGATAGCGTGCGCGCCACACGCCCATCCAGGACTCGAATGGTTTCGGTCTCCGGCCGACGCCGGCGCTGTCGATGCGCGCACCGGAGGCGACCAGTTGGCCCTCGGAGGTCCAGTGCTCGGAGAGCCGGAGCTGCGAATCGAAACCGCCGAACACGTTCCATGTCTCCCGCTCGCGCACCGCCGCGAGCGCGGGCTCGCCGTCCTGGGTGTGGGCGCCCGCGAGCACGCCCACGTTCGCCCCGCGTCCGAACGGCAGTTGCGCGCGGGCGAGCCCGTACCAGCCCGGGCGCGAGAGCCGGTGATCGTCGCCCGGCGTGAAGCCCGAGCCCTCGAGCGTTGCCCCGCCCTCGTCGCGCACGAGCAGCGCCCCGGTGTTCCACGGCCCGGCGCGCCCGGTGAGCTTGGCGCCCCAGCGTGGATCGGCCATGCGGCGGGTGAGCACCAGGTCCATGAGCGATTGGAAATGATCGGCGCCCTCGAGGAAGAACGGGCGCTTCTCCGGGAAGACGAGCGGGAATCTCCGGTTGACGTCGATCTGGAGCGCGTCCGCCTCGATCTGGCTGAAATCGGGATTGAGCGTCGCGTTGACGACCAGCGATCGCGTCGGCGCGGCCTGGACGTCCACGCCCGCCTCGCGCTCGGCCTGATCGCTCCAGCCGGAGTACCCGCCGCTCGGAAGCTGCGCGCGGTCGCCCGAGCCGGCGCCGAAGAGGTAGGGCTCGAGCGTGAACTGCCGCCCGCCGCGCGCGTCGTCGAGCCCGGAGAGGTCGCCGGCCTGGAGCATGATCGGACCCGGCTGGCCGACGCGGTAGATCGGCCACGCCGCGACCTCGTTCCATGCGGTCAACTCGCGGCGCACCCACAGCCGCCACGGCCGGCCGTTCGCCGAGACGCGCAGGATCCGGAACGGCACCGCGATCTCCGCCGTCCACTCGCTCGCGCCCCGCTTCGCCGCCGCCTCCCAGACGCCGTCCCACTTGAAGTCGGGGTCGCCGGTCAGGATGCCGTCCAGCTGCACGCCCCACGGGTTCACGCCGAAGATGTACGCGCGCTGGCCGTCCCCGTCGGTGTCGAGATGGAGCGAGATGTGATCGCCGTCGAGCACCTGGTCGCGGGGTGCCAGGCCCGCGTGCGGCGCGCGCTTCGCCTGGCACCAGATCCCGAACACGACTCGGTCCTCGTCGCGCAGCACGCGGACGGTGGTGGACTCGTCCGGCGCCTGGCCCTCGCGCGGGCCGATCAGCTCGAACGCGGTCGCGATCCCGGCGGTGCGCCACGCCGGCTCGTCGAGCACGCCGTCGATCTGGAGCGCGCCGCTCGCGCGCGCCACGACGAGCCCGGGCCGGCCGGCGGCGTGCGCCGCGTACGGCAGCAGGCCCAGGCCGAGGGCGACGAGCAATGTCCGGGGATGCGGCCTCATCGGGGGAGCTCCGGTCGGGGGCGACTCGTGCGATCCGAGCGGCAGGGAATATAGCGGACTGGCCCGGCCCCGACGCACCCTCTATCGTCCGCGCCGGTCCCCGCCGCACGTTGGAGCCGCATCGGAGGAAGCCGCCATGACGCCCGATCTCCTGGTCCTCGCCCTCGCCGCGTTCGCCACGCCCACGCTCGCCGTCGTGGCCCACGGCGGCGCGGCCTCGCCGCTCGCGCACACCTACTCGATCGTCGCCCGCGATCCCGCGACGGGCGAGATGGGCGTGGCGGTGCAGTCGCACTACTTCAGCGTCGGCCCCGTCGTGCCCTGGGCCGAGGCGGGCGTGGGTGCGGTGGCGACCCAGTCGCTCGTGCTGGTCGATTACGGACCGTACGGCCTGGACCTGATGCGCAAGGGGTTCACGGCCCGCGCCGCGCTCGACTCGCTGCTCGCGGCCGACGCGCACCACGAGGGCCGGCAGGTGGCGATGGTGGATGCCAAGGGGAACGTCGCGGCGTTCACCGGCCCGTCGTGCATCCCGGATGCGGGCGACGTGCAGGGCGAACAGTTCTCCTGCCAGGCGAACCTGATGTCGAACGCGAAGATCTGGCCGGCCATGAAGGCCGCGTACGAGAGCGCCAAGGGCGATCTCGCCGAGCGGCTCATGCAGGCGCTGGAAGCCGCCGAGCGCGCGGGGGGCGACATCCGCGGCCGGCAGTCGGCGGCGATCCTCGTGGTGAAGGGCACGGCGAGCGGCAAGCCGTGGAACGACGTGGTCGCGAACCTGCGCGTCGAGGACGACGATCATCCGCTCGTCGAGCTTCGCCGCCTGCTCCGCCTGCGGCGCGCGTACAACCTCGAGGACCAGGGCGACAATTTCACGTCGGAGGAGAAGAGCGCGGAGGCGGCCCGGGCCTACGACGAGGCCATGAAGCTCGCGCCCGACGTCGTCGAGCTCCAGTTCTGGGCCGCCGTGACCATGTATTCGAACGACCGCAAGGCCGACGCGCTCGCGCTGTTCAAGAGGGTGTTCGCCCGCGAGGCCCGCTGGGTGCCGCTCGTCGAGCGGCTGTCGCGGGTGGGACTCTTCCCGGCGGACCCCAAGGCCGTGGCCGAGGTGCAGGCGCAGGCCACGAAGGGCGCGCCGCGATGAGGCGCGGCATCAAGGCAGCAGCACGAACCGGGTGACCTGCTCGTGCCCGTCGAGACGGGCCCGGACCAGGTACACGCCGGTGTGCGCCTGCGCGCCGTTCTCGCGCCGACCGTCCCAGGGCAGGGTGTGGGTGCCGATGCCGAGCGGGCCGGAGAAGATCACGCGGGCGCGGCGTCCGGCCACGTCGTACACCTCGAGCTGCGCCGAGGCGACGGGGCGATTGAGCACGAGCGAGACCGCGGCCCGGGTGTGGGTCGGGTTGCCGCGGGGCGCGAAGCGGATGACCGGCGAGCTCCCACTCCCGCCGCCGCTCCCGATGGCGTAGTCCACGTCGATCGTGGTGTCGCGGCTGATCGCGACGTTCTGGATCACCACCGAGTCGAGCCCGGACGAGGCCGGCGGGGTGAGCCGCAGCCTGTAGAGCGCCGGCACCAGCACCATGCGGTAACGGCCATCGAAACCCGAGCTGCTGTTCGGCGTCGCCACGATCGCGACGCTGTCCTGGAGCGTCACCGTCCACTTCGCGTTGACGACCGGCCGGCCCGACTTGTCGCTCACCGTCCCGGTGACCGCGGCCCCGAACGGGAGCGTGAAGTTCCGGAGCTGCGTCGACGTGAGGTCCACGTCCGGATCGCGGATCGCGGCATAGCGGCCGTTGAGCGGCGGCTCCACCGTGATGCGGTAGACGCCGGGCAGGAGGCCGAGGCGATAGAACCCGTTCGCGTCGCTCAAGTGCTTGCTCGCCGGCTGGCGGCGGCCGCTCGGCACGTCGAACTTGAGCACGCAGCCCTCGATCGGCGCGCCGTTCGTGTCGCGGATCGTCCCCGCCAGGTGGATCGCGGGCACGAGCGGCATTTGGAGAATCTCCGTCGTCGGGACCACCCAGTCGTAGATGCGTGCCGGCGCGAGCGTGCTGTCGATCGGCGTCGCGGTCACGCTGTAGCTTCCGCCCTCCACATAGGCGACGAACGTGCCGAAGGGCGAGGTGACGTTGCCCTGGGAAGGCTGTCGCGACCCGTCGTCGCTGCGATCGAAGTCCAGATCGCAGGGGTAGACGCCGTTCGTGTTCGGGTCGGCGTTGGCGGCATCCGTGACGCGCCCGAGCACCCTTGCCGCGACCGGCAGCGTGAAGTTGAGATCGAGCGTGCCGTTCACGGGTACGTCGCGGGCGATCCGGGGCGCGAGGACCTGGCCACTCGGCCCGACCTGGCCGATGACGGGCCGGCAGAGGAGGTCGTAGCGGCCAGGATCCACGAGCAGCCGGTACTTGCCGGTCGCGTCCGTCTTGTCCGACGGCGGGAGCTTCACGCCCGTGGCGGCGTCGTAGACGTTGAAGTCGGCGTTGAACACCGGCTTGCCCTGCTCGTCGGTGACGAAGCCACGGACGATGTCCGCGAACGCGGGTCGGGGCTGAACGAGGAGCAGCGCCACGGCCAAGAGGGGTCCGTGGGCACGGCGGGCATGGCTCGAGAGGCTGTATCGCATCATCGTGGTTCCGGGGGATCGTTCGCGCGGCTTCGGAGAATTCTAGCAGCGGGGGCGCCGCTGCGGCTTCGGGTCATTTGCCCCCGCCGGTCCATTCGAAGCCGAGCGTGAACGTGTGGGCGTCGAAGCCGCGATCGGCGCGCGAAGAGGTCTGGTCCGCCAGCGTCGCGCCCAGCGAGGTCGAGAGCCCTGGCCGCAGCGTGCGCGAGACGCGCAGGCGCAGCTCGATCCACTGGTCGCGACGGAGAAAGTTGGATTGGCCGAGGATCGCGCCCGTGTAACGACGTACACCCGAGCGGGTGCTCAGGTCGGTGCGCCAGCTCGAGTCGCTCCACACCACGCCCAGGCCCGCCCAGCGCTGGGTCTTGTCCCACTTGGCCGCGCGGGCGTCGTCCCGCGAGATGGAACCGTCCGCGCGCAGGTCGATGCCGCGAGCCGGCGTGACCGTGATCGAGGCGAAGAGCTCGCGACCGTCGCTGTCGCGGTCGGTGAAGAGCGGGACGAACTTCTCGCGGTCGAGCGTGCCGTCGACGCGGAGTCGCGCGCGCACGCCGAGGTTCCGCCGCAGGCTCGCGGTGAGGCTCCTGCCCGCGAACTCGCCTCCTTCCTCGGGGTCGGTCGGGAACTTGTTGCGCCGGGGGGTCCACTCGCCCTCGAGCGTGAGCGTCGTCTTGTCGTGCCGCAGCAGCGTGCCGAGCCCGACCCAGGCGTAGTTGGCACGCGTGAACTCGCTCTGCACGTTGCCGCCGGCGCTCGCGGAGAGCCCGAGCTTGAGGGCCCTGGAGAGCCGGATCCCGCTCGAGACCTCGCCCGCCGGCACGAGCCCGCGGTCGGGGCCCGAGTTGACCGAGCCGGGGAACGCGTCGGAGGTGCCGAACGCGTTCATGCGGAGCGTGTAGCCGGGCGGATCCCAGCCCTTGCCCCACGCCGGCGCCGCCACGAGCGGAGCCACGAGCGCGAGGAGCGCCATGCGCGCGATGCGCGCGAGCATGGCGAGCCAGCCGCCGCGCCTCGCCCTCATGCGAGCTCCCGCTGCCATGCCTGCCAGCGCGCCGTGTCGCGCGCCAGCACGCGCCC
>DATDEX010000312.1:0-8032 GCA_036522895.1 Candidatus Eiseniibacteriota bacterium
CGCCTCGCCCGCCGCAGGCCGGGCGCCACTCGATCTCAACACGGCGACGGCGACGGAACTCGACGCGTTGCCCGGGATCGGGCCCGTGCTCGCCGCGCGGATCGTGCAACATCGCCGCGAGCACGGCCCGTTTCGCAGCGTGGACGAGCTGCTCTCCGTGCCCGGGATCGGGGCGCGGCTCCTCGCGCGGCTCAAGCCGGCGCTCCGCGAGCCGCCCGGATGATGCATCGCGCACGCCGCCCGCCGGCGGTTTGCACGCCCGGGGTCCCGTGCCCCGTGCGGAATTCGGTTCAAGCCCGCACCCGGAACGCCCGATAACGAGCGCGAGCCGGGTCCGCGCTGCATCGAGCGCGTTCCACGGCTTGCCGTCTGCACGGCATGGCCATTGCGTGCCGAACGGCGCCGACGCATGCGCTCACCTGCCGGTCGACACGGAACGTTCTTCCGGACGTCCGGCCACCACCTTCCGGGGATCGCCGTGGTCGAAGACATCAGCCAGAAGCTGCTCCAGGCGCAGCTCGTCGACGAGACCGCCCTCCAGAAGGCCGCGCAGCAGCAGAAGACTGCGGGCGGCTCGCTGACGGGCAATCTCGTCAAGATCGGCGCGATCAGCGAGGACAAACTCCTCGACTTCCTGGCGAAGCTCTACGGCTGCTCGTCGATCGACCTCAAGGGATTCGAGCCCGACCCGGCATTGACGAGGCTCCTGCCCGGCGACGTCGCCTCGAAGTTCATGGCGCTCCCGGTCTCGAAGAGCGGGCGCAAGCTCGTCGTGGCGATGGCGAACCCGTCGAACATCTTCGCGCTCGACGACATCAAGTTCATCACCGGCTACGACGTCGAGGCGCGCGTCGCCTCCGACGCCGCGATCAAGAAGGCGCTCGACCGCGCCTACGACTCGGCCGGCACGATGGCCGACGTCATGAAGGGTTTCGAGGACGACCTCGCGGTCGTCGAGGAGGACGAGAGCAACGAGGCCGACGGCATCGGCCAGATGGACGAGGCGCCGATCGTCAAGCTGGTGAACTCGCTGATCGCCGACGCGGTGCGGAAGGGCGCCTCCGACATTCACATCGAGCCGTACGAGAAGACGATGCGCGTGCGCTTCCGCATCGACGGCGCACTCCAGGAAATGATGGCGCCGCCCTACAAGTTCAAGGCCGCGATCACGTCGCGACTCAAGATCATGGCGGATCTCGACATCGCCGAGCGCCGCGTCCCCCAGGACGGACGCATCAAGATCAAGGTGCTGAACCGCACGATCGACCTGCGCGTCAACTCGCTGCCCACGATCTTCGGCGAGAAGATCGTCATGCGCATCCTCGACAAGACGAACCTCAACATCGACCTCGAGAAGCTGGGTTTCGAGCCGGCGAGCATGAAGGAGTTCATCGCCGCGATCGTCAATCCCTACGGCATGGTGCTCGTGACCGGCCCGACCGGCTCCGGCAAGACCACGACGCTCTACTCGGCGCTCTCGCGCGTGAATACCCCGGTGGTGAACGTGATGACCGCCGAGGACCCGGTCGAGTACAACCTCGATGGCATCAACCAGGTGCTGGTGAACGAAGGCGTGGGGCTGTCGTTCTCGGCGGCGCTCAAGGCGTTCCTGCGGCAGGACCCCAACATCATCATGGTCGGCGAGATCCGCGACATCGACACCGCGTCCATCGCCACGAAGGCGGCGCTCACGGGGCACCTCGTGCTGTCCACGCTGCACACGAACGACGCTCCGAGCGCGATCGGCCGGCTCATCGACATGGGTATCGAGCCGTTCCTCGTGGCCTCGTCCGTGAACCTCGTGCTCGCGCAGCGGCTCGTGCGCAAGGTGTGCGCGCACTGCCGGCGCCCGGCGACGCTCACAGACGAGGTGCTCGACGAGCTGCAGATGGATCCCGCCCTGCTCGAGGGTGCCACGATCGTGGAGGGCACGGGGTGCGTGGACTGCAACAACACCGGTTACCGCGGCCGTGCCGGCGTGTACGAGGTCATGGCCATCACCCCGACGCTGCGTGACCTCATTCTGCAGCGCGCGTCGTCCATCGAGATCAAACGCACCGCGGTGGAGGGCGGCATGCTCACGCTTCGCCGCGACGCGCTCATGAAGCTCAGGCGGGGGGTTACCTCCGTGGAAGAAGTCCTCAAGGAGACGGCGGCCGACAAACTGTAGGCCGAACCCGGAAACGGAGACGAGGGAACCATGGCGGAACTGACCCTGCGGCAGCTGCTCGAGGACATGGTGCAGCGGCGTGCTTCGGATCTGCACCTCACGGCCGGCGTGCCGCCCGAGCTGCGCATCGACGGCGCCATCACCCCGACCGAGTACGAGGTGCTGACGCCCGAGAAGTGCATCGCGCTGGCGTACAGCGTGCTGTCGAACGAACAGCGCAAGCGGTTCGAGACCACGAAGGAGCTGGACTTCTCGTTCGGCGTGAAGGGGCTGTCGCGCTACCGCGCGAACGTCTACCTCCAGCGTGGCGTGGTGTCCATGGCGATCCGCCAGATCCCCTACGAGATCATCCCCATGGAGAAGCTGGGGCTGCCGCCGATCGTGCGCGAGTTCACGAACCGGCAGAAGGGCCTCGTGCTCATCACCGGTCCCACCGGCTCCGGCAAGTCCACGACGCTCGCGGCGATGCTCGATCGCATCAACGGCACCCGCCAGGCGCACATCATGACGATCGAGGACCCGGTCGAGTACATCCACCATCACAAGAAGTGCATCGTCAACCAGCGCGAGGTGGGCGCCGACACCTCCTCGTTCCCCACCGCGCTCAAGTACGTGCTGCGGCAGGACCCGGACATCATCCTCATCGGCGAAATGCGCGACCTCGAGACCATCGAAGCGGCGCTGACGATCGCCGAGACGGGTCACCTCGTGTTCGCGACGCTGCACACGAATTCCACGTACGAAGCGATCAACCGCATCGTGGACGTGTTCCCGTCCGACCAGCAGAAGCAGATCCTCACCCAGCTCGCGTTCACGCTCGAGGGAGTGGTGACGCAGCAGCTGATCCCGCGCAGCCGCGGGACGGGCCGGATCATGTGCTCCGAGGTCCTGGTGTGTACCCCGGCGATCAAGGCGGTCATCCGCGAAGCGAAGACACACCAGATCTACAGCCTCATGCAGGCGGGACAGAAGTTCGGCATGCAGACCATGAACCAGGCGCTGCTGCAGGCCGTGCTCGACAAGCAACTCACCCCCGAGGATGCCATGGACCGCAGCACGGACCGGGTGGAGCTCGAGAACATGATCCAGAAGGTCCTGCGGCCGGCGGCCTGAACGGAGGACGATCGTGGCAATGTTCGTGTGGAAGGGGCGCACCCTCGCGGGGGAGGCGCAGACGGGCGAGATCGAGGTCGGGCGCCAGGAAGAGGCACTCGAGATCCTGCGCAAGAAGCGCATCCTCGTCACCTCGCTGAGGCCGAAGGGGGCGGGCTTCTCGCTGCCCAAGTTCGGCGGCTCCGGCGTCTCGACGAAGGACCTGGCGATCTTCACGCGCCAGTTCGCGACCATGATCTCGGCGGGCCTGCCGCTCGTGCAGTGCCTCGACATCCTCGCCAAGCAGTCGAGCAAGCCGTCGTTCGGGCGCGTCATCACCGAGACGACGCGCGAGGTCGAGGCGGGCTCCACGCTCTCCGACGCGCTCGGGAAGCACCGGAACGTGTTCGACGACCTGTTCCGCAACATGGTCGCGGCCGGTGAGGCCGGCGGCGTGCTGGACGAGATCCTCATGCGCCTCGCGACCTACATCGAGAAGGCCGACGCCCTGAAGCGCAAGGTGCAGAGCGCGCTCGTCTACCCGGCCGTCGTGCTCACGGTGGCCATGGGCGCGACGTCGTTCATGCTCATCTTCATCATCCCGACGTTCGCGAAGATGTTCACCGACTTCGGCGGGGAGCTGCCGCTGCCCACGAAGATCGTGCTCATGTTCTCCGACATACTCGTGCACTGGTGGTGGGCCGCCTTGCTGGCGCTCGTCGCGGGCGTGATCGCGCTGCAACGCTACTACGCCACGGAGGGCGGGCAGCGGGCCATCGACGGGTTCATGATCAAGATGCCGGTGCTGGGTGACGTGCTGCTCAAGGGCGCCGTCGCGCGCTTCACCCGCACGCTCGGCACGCTGATCTCCTCGGGCGTGCCGATCCTCGGCGGCCTCGAGATCACTGCCCGCACCGCCGGCAACAAGGTCATCGCCGAGGCGATCATGAGCGCGCGAGCCTCGATCCGCGAGGGCGAGACCGTGGCCGCACCGCTCAAGGCGTCGGGCGTGTTCCCGCCCATGGTGACGCAGATGATCGCGGTCGGCGAGCAGACCGGCGCGCTGGACGAGATGCTCACGAAGATCGCCGTGTTCTACGAGGCGGAGGTGGACACCGCCGTGGACACGCTGACCTCGATCATCGAGCCGGTCATGATCGTCGTGATGGGCGGCATCGTCGGCGGCATGGTCGTGGCGATGTACCTGCCGATGTTCAAGCTCATCAACGTCGTCGCCGGCGGGAGCGGCAGCTGACATGCCGAGTCTGCGCGCCATGAGCCTGGAGCTGCCGGCCGGACCCCCCCCGGGGCCCGGGCCGCGCGGCCTGGCCTGGGGCTCGCTCCGCCACCTCGTCGTGGGCCGGATGCTGGTCGCCTCGCTCGCGCTGCCGTCGGGACTGCTCCTGCGGCCCGACGTCACCGATCGTCCGGTCCCGCTCCTGGCCATGGCGCTCGCGGCGGTGGCGGCGGTGTCGGTGGCCTGGATCCTCGGCTGCCGGCTCGGGCGCGGGCTCGTGGTGCAGACGGGCGCCCAGCTCGGCGTGGACGTGGCGCTCGTGACCTGGCTCGCCGCCTACACCGGCGGGCGGGGCAGCCAGTTCGTGCTGTTCTACGCGCTCGTGGTGATCACGGGGGGCGTGCTCGGGCGGGTCGGCGGCGGCATCCTCACCGCCGTCGGCGCGTGCACCGGGTTCCTGCTCCTGCCCGGGCTCTCCGCGCCGCTCGGCGGCTCGGACGTCGCGCTCGAGTCGCTCGTCCGCCCCGAGCTCATGGTGACGTTCCTCACGATCGTCGGCGTCCTCTCCGGCGTGCTCGGGGAACGCGTCCAGCGGACCGCGGGGGACCTCGCGCGCACCGAGCGCGAGCTCGACCGCGTCCGCGTCGACAACGACGCGATCCTGCGGCACCTCGCGACGGGCATCCTGACCGTGGACGCGGCGGGGCTCGTGGGCTACGTGAACCCGGCGGCGGAACAGGTGCTCGGCGTGCGCGCCGCGGACCTCCAGGGCAAGCCGGTGGGGGAGGCGCTCCCCACGCGGCTCGCGGCGCTTCGCCAGATTGTGCAGACGACGAAGGACCGGGGGCGCGGCCGGGCACGCGCGGAGCTCGACGTGACCGGGGCGACCGGCCGCTCGCTGCCGCTCGGGGTCTCGACCAACGTCCTCAAGCACGAGGGCCAGCTCACGGGGGTCGTGGCCGTGTTCCAGGACCTGACCGACGTGCGCGACATGGAGCGCCGGGTGCGCCGCAACGAGACGCTCGCCGAGGTCGGGGCGCTCGCGGCCGGCATCGCGCACGAGCTCCGGAACGGCCTCAAGCCGATCAGCGGCTCGGTCGAGGTGCTGCAGCGCGAGCTCAAGCTCGACGGCGAATCGGCCGACCTCATGGCGCTGATCGCGCGCGAGTCCGCGCGCCTCAACAAGTTCGTCACCGACCTCCTGAGCTACTCGCGGGAACGCGATCTGGCGCTCGAGCCGGTGACGCTCGACGACCACCTGCGCGAGCTCGTCGGCACGCTGCGGCACGACCCGCGGCGCACCGACGGCATGCGGGTGGAGTTCCAGCCCGGCCCGAGCGATGCGCGGGTCGCGGTGGACGCCGAGCAGATCCGGCAGGTGTGGCTCAACCTGGCCGCCAACGCCCTCGAGGCGCTGGGCGAGCGCGGCACGCTCACGGTGACGTGGGTGGCTCGCGGTGCGGACCAGGTGGCGGTGGAGTTCCGCGACGACGGACCGGGCATTCCGCCCGAGGACCTGCGTCGCGTCGGGGAACCCTTTTTCACAACCAAGCGGGGCGGCACGGGCCTGGGGCTGGCGATCGCACAACGGATCGTCGAGCGCCACGGTGGCGTGCTGACCCTCGAGAGCGTGGCCGGTCGAGGCACCACGGCCCGGGTGATGCTGCCCGGGCTGTCGGCGGCGTTGGCCCAGGCGGCGTGATCGGCTGTTTCGAATCGTATCCAGCGAGGTGAGTCCATGGCTGCCGAGAAGATCCTGGTGGTCGATGACGAGCAGAGCATGACCCAGTTTCTGGGGATCGTGCTGCGGAAGGAAGGCTTCCAGGTCACGACCGTGAACAGCGGCCGCGATGCGCTCGACAAGATCCGCAACGAGCCGTTCGACGTCGTCATCAGCGACATCAAGATGCCCGGGATGGACGGCATCCAGCTGCTGCAGGGGATCAAGAAGCACGATCCCAACCTGCCGGTCGTGCTCATGACCGCCTACGCGTCGCAGCAGTCCGCGATCGACGCGGTGAACCTGGGCGCGTTCCAGTACCTGCTCAAGAACGCGAAGAACGACGAGATCCGCCTCGCGGTTCGCAATGCGCTCGAGATGCGTCGGGTGCGGAGCGAGAACCAGTTCCTCAAGCGGGAGCTCAAGAAGGGCCACGAGGAGAAGACCATCATCGGCTCGTCCGAGGAGATGGTCCGCGTGTTCAAGATGGTCGACAAGGTCGCGGACAGCGAGGCGACGATCCTGATCCAGGGCGACTCGGGCACGGGCAAGGAGCTGATCGCCCGCGAGATCCACTACCGCAGCCGCCGCAGCGTCGGCCCGTTCGTGAGCATCAACTGCGGTGCGATCCCGCGCGACCTGCTCGAATCGAACCTGTTCGGGCACGTGAAGGGCTCGTTCACGGGCGCGGTCAAGGACACGCCCGGCCTGTTCGTGGTCGCCGAGGGGGGCACGTTCTTCCTCGACGAGGTGGGGGAGATGCCGCTCGCGACCCAGGTGAAGCTGCTGCGGGCGCTGCAGGAGCGCGAAATCATCCCGGTCGGCGGCACGTCCACGATCAAGATCGATTGCCGGCTCGTGGCCGCGACCAACGTGGACCTCGAGCGCGAGGTCGCGGAGGGCCGCTTCCGCGCTGACCTGTTCTTCCGCTTGAACGTCATTCCCCTGCGCATGCCGGCGCTGCGGCAGCGGCGGGACGACATCCCCGTGCTGGTGGACCACTTCATCAAGCGGCACGCCAAGGGCGGCACCCAGAAGACCGTGAGCAAGGAAGCCATGGAGCTGCTGATCAAGTACGACTGGCCGGGGAACGTCCGCGAGCTCGAGAACGTCATGGAGCGGGCCATGATCCTGGACGAGGGCGGGGTCATCACGGCGGAGGACCTGCCGGACAAGATCCGCTTCGGGCACAGCCAGAAGGGGAGCCTGGTCATCGACTCGCCCAACCTGACGCTGGAGGAGCTGGAGAAGGAGTACATCCTCAAGGTGCTCAACTTCACCCGCTGGCAGAAGAAGCGCTCGAGCGAGCTGCTCGGGATCAACGCTTCGACGCTCTACCGGAAGCTGATCAGCTACGGGCTGGAGAAGCCGGGCAAGAACGGCGGCGTGAACGAGCACGAGGACATGCTGCACGAGGGCGACGAGCACGCGGCCTGAGGCGGCGTGCGAAGCGCACGAGTTGCAGGGGACCGGCTGGATTCTGCACGAACCGCGAATCTGCCGGGGCAGGAGACCCAATCGGGGAGCCGACGCAACGCGTTGCCGTTACGGGAGCTTGCTGGTCCCCCGGGGTGTTGGACGCAAGTGGCATGACGGTTGCGTGAACCTTCGATGAGCGTCTTCGTGATCGACGCTGACGCCGGTCGAGTCACCCGAATCGGGAGGATCCAGCAATGTTCAAGTCGCAGAAGGGCTTCACCCTCATCGAGCTGATGATCGTGGTCGTGATCATCGGTATCCTCGCGGCGATCGCGATCCCGAACTTCATCGCGATGCAGGCGCGCGCGAAGGAAGGCAGCACGAAGGCGAACAT
>DATDEX010000313.1:0-35932 GCA_036522895.1 Candidatus Eiseniibacteriota bacterium
GATGGTCCGCCGCGAGCAGTGAGTAGAACACTGGCACCACGAACAGCGTGAACACCGTGCCGATGATCATCCCCGCAACGAGAATGATGCCGATGCTGTTACGCGCGGCCGCGCCGGGGCCCGACACGATGACCAGCGGCAGCTGACCCAGCACCATCGCCGCGGACGTCATGAGCACCGGCCGCAAGCGGGTGAGGGCCGCATCGCGCAGGGCGTCCATCTTCGAAAGTCCGTGCGCCTGGCGCACGTTCGCGAACTGCACGATCAGGATGCCGTTCTTCGCGACCAGCCCCACGAGCGTGATGAGCCCGACCTGGCTGTAGATGTTGAGCGTCGCGAAGCCGAGGAACGTGAACAGCAGCGCCCCCGAGATCGCGAGCGGCGCCGAGCCGGCGAGGATGACGAACGGATCGCGGAAGCTCTCGAACTGGGCGGCGAGCACGAGGAAGATGAGGATCGCCGACAGCAGGAAGATCGAGAGGAACTTGCTCCCCTCGGTGCGGAGCTGCCGTGACTGCCCCGCGTAGTCGACGGTGTACCCCGCCGGCAGCGAGGCCTTCGCCTCGTTCTCGAGCACGCGCAGCGCCTGATCCAGCGAGACGGCCGGCGGGATCACGCCCTGGATGCGCACCGCGTTCAGCTGTTGGAACCGCTTGAGCTCGCGGGGCTCCGTCGTGTTGCGCAGCGTGGCGAACGTCGACAGCGGCACGAGCCGGCCGTTCGTGCCGGTGACGTAGATGTCCCGGAGCTGGTCGGGCGTCAGCCGCTCGCTCCGTTTGACCTGCGGGATCACCTTGTAGCTCCGGCCCTGGATGCTGAACCGGTTGACGTAGTTGCCCCCGAGCAGCGTCGAGAGGTCCCGGCCCGCCTGGCTCATCTCGATTCCCTGCGAGCGCACCTGGTCGTGGTTGAACACGACCTCCGTCTGCGGCTGGTCGAACTTGAGATCGGCGTCCGCGTACATGAACAGCCCGCTCGCGTACGCCTTCTGGACGAGCTTGTTCGCGAACTCGACGAGCTGCTGCGGCTCGGCCGTCGAGGCGATCACGAAGTCCACGGGGTAGTCGCCGCCTCCCGGCAGCGCCGGGGGAATCAGCGACAGCACGCGAACGCCCGGGATCTTCGAGAGCCCGGCGGCGGACTCCATCTGGATCTCCGCGGTCTTCTTCTTCCGCTCCCCCCAGGGCTTGGTCACGATCCCGCCGAAGCCGCCGGTCGGCGAGATGAGCTGGAAGCTGTGCTGATACTCCGGGAACGACTGGTAGACGTCCTGCACGGCGGCGGCGTAGAGCCGGGTCTGGTCGAGCGTCGAGTTCGCGGAGGCCTGGATGACGCCGAATACGACGCTCTGGTCCTCCGCGGGTGCCAGCTCGCGCTGCGAGAACGTGTAGAAGGGGAAGATCAGCAGCACGACGACGCCCCACACGAGGTACACGACCGGCCGGTACCGGAGCGAGCCGGCGAGGGTGCGCTTGTAGGCGTCGCGAAGGCCGTCGAACCGGCGGTTGATCCAGCCGGCGAACCCGCGCTCGTCGTCGGCCGCGCGAAGCAGCTTGGAGCCCATCATCGGCGACAGCGTGAGCGCGACGATGCCCGACACGATCACGGCCCCCGCGAGCGTGAACGCGAACTCGCGGAACAGCGAGCCGGTGAGCCCGCCCTGGATCGCGACCGGCGTGTAGACGGCCGCGAGCGTCAGGGTCATGGCGATGATCGGGCCGATCAGCTCGCGGGCCGCCTCGATCGCGGCCTGGAACGCGGTCATCCCGAGCCGCAGGTGTCGCTCGACGTTCTCCACCATGACGATCGCGTCGTCGACCACGAGCCCCACGGACAGCACGATGGCGAGCAGCGTGAGCAGGTTGATGGTGAACCCCGCCACGCCCATGATGAAGAACGCGCCGATCAGCGAGATGGGGATCGCGACGATCGGGATGATCACCGCCCGCACCGAGCCGAGGAACAGGAAGATGACGCAGATGACGATGAGGAGCGTCTCCGCCAGCGTCTTCAGCACCTCGTGGATCGCGTTCTGGATGTACTCCGTCGCGTCGTACGGAATGCCCGCCTTCATCCCGGCCGGAAGCTGGGCCTGGATGCCCGGCAGCGCCGCCCGCACCCGATGGATCACGTCCAGCGCGTTGGCGTTCGGCAGCACCCACACCCCCATGAACGTGGCGCTCTTGCCGTCGAAGCGCACGTCCTGCTCGTAATTCTCGGCGCCGAGGACGACGTCCGCGATGTCGCCGAGCCGCACCACGTCACCGTTGTGCTCCTTGACGACGAGCTTCTTGAAGTCGTCGGTGGTCTGGAGATTCGTGTTCGCCACCAGGTTCACCGAGACCATCGAGCCCTTCGTGCGGCCCAGCGTCGAGAGGTAGTTGTTCTGGGCGAGCGCGTCCCGCACCTGCGACGGGGAGATACCCATCGCCGCCATCTTCTCGGGCTTCAACCAGACGCGCATCGCGAACGTGCGGCCGCCCAGGATGTCGGCGCGCTGCACGCCGGCGATCGAGCTGAGCTTGGGCTGCACGACACGCGTGAGGTAGTCTGTGATCTGGTTCTGGTCGAGATCGTCGGACGAGAACCCGATGTACATCGACGCGAACTGGTTGTCCGCCGTGGCGAGGTCGATGACCGGCGCCTCGGCCTCGGGGGGCAGGTCGTTCCGCACCTGCGCCACCTTGGCCTGGATCTGCGTCAGCGCCGCGTTCGTGTCGTAGTTGAGCTTGAGGTGCACCGTGATCGTGCTGACGTTTTGGGCGCTCGACGACTCGATGTAGTCGATGCCGTCCGCGCTGGCGATCACGCGCTCGAGCGGCGTCGTGATGAACCCGCGCACGAGGTCGGCGTTCGCGCCCACGTAGGTGGTCGTCACGGTGACCACGGCGATGTCACTGCGCGGGTATTGCCGCACGGACAACGAGCGGATCGACTGGAGCCCGGCGATCAGGACGATCAGGTTGACCACGATCGCCAGCACCGGCCGGCGGATGAAGAGGTCGGTGAGTTTCATCAGCTGTCCTCCGGCTTGGGGCTGGGGTTGTTGGAAGGCGAGATCTTGTTGTTGACGTAGATCGCGGTGCCGGTGCGCAGCTTGAACACGCCCGAGCTCACGACCTCCTCGCCCGGCTTGAGGCCGGAGACGACGGACACCTGGTCGCCGCGCCCGGGCCCCAGCTTCACGAACCGCTGCTCGACGCCGCGGTAGGTGCCGCCCTTCGGACCCTTGAGCTGGGTCACGACGAACACCGAGTTGCCATAGGGCGCGTAGCACACCGCCGACGCCGGCAGCACGATCACCGAGTCGCCGCGGCCGGAGCTCGCCTTCACCTCGACGAACATGCCGGGCCGCAGCCGGCCCTCGGGATTCCGGAACGTCGCCTGGACCTGCACGTTGCGCGTGGCCTCGTCGACGACCGAGTTCATCGCCGTGATCGCGCCCTCGAAGCCGGCGGTCGCGATGCCGTCCGCGACGACGCGCACGCCGGCGCCGATCCGGAGCGAAGACACGTCCTGCTGGGGCAGCGAGAAGTTCACGTAGACGGGATCCATGGACTGCAGCGGCACCACCGGATCGCCCCCGTTCAGGTACTGGCCCAGGTTGACCTGGCGCAGCCCCAGCACGCCGGCGAACGGGGCGCGGATCGTCTTGCGCTTGATCCGCGCCTGAATCTCGCCGACCCCCGCCTCGGCCTGCTTGGCCTCGGCCTCGGCGCGGTCGAACTCCGCCTGCGCGAGCACCTGCTTCGCCAGGAGCTGCCGCGAGCGCTCGAGATTCAGGCGGGCGAGGTCGCGTTGTGCCTCCGCCGACGCGAGCTGCTCCTGCTCCTGGCTCGTGTCGAGGCGCACGAGCACGTCGCCGGCGCGCACGGAACGGCCGGACTCGAACTCGATCCGCTCCACGATGCCCGGCAGATCGGCGCTGACGGTGACCCCGTGCACCGCGGTCACGGACCCGACCCCGCCGAGCGACGACGGCCAGTGGTCGACCTGCGCCACGATCGTACTCACGGCCTCGGGCGGCGGCTGCCACGCCGCGCCCTGGGCCATGGCGGTCCTGATCTGGAAGAACTTGACGAGGCCGATGCCGCCGACCAGAAGCAGCAGCACCGCCAGGGTGCTCAGCATTCGCTTACGCATGTGTTGCCTCCTTCACGTATCACTCCGGGTTCGATGGTTCGAGGTCGATGCCGTGGTCTTCGACGAGCGAGCCGGTCGCGCGCGCGAGCTCCGTGCGCGCCGTCAGGTAATCCGCGCGCGCCGAGATCTCGTCGAGTCGCGCCCGCGACAGGTCGTTCTGGCGCGTGAGCACCAGGAAGTTGGTCGAGAGCCCGGTCGAGTACCGGTCGCGTTCGGCCGAGAGCTGGATCTCGGCCGCCTCCCGCCCCGCCCGCGCGGCCGCGACCCGCTGCCCGGCCGTCTCCAGGGCGGCGGCGGCATCGAGCACCTCGGCGTAGATCGCCTTGCGGGCCCCGTCGAGCGCGGCCTCGGCCTGGCGCTCGGCGCTGCGCGCCACGACCAGCGCCGCGCTCGCCGCCCGATTGCGGATGGGCAGTCCCAACACGAGCGCGACCCGGGTCGCATCGAGGTCGCCATCGCGCAGCGTGCGGAACGATTGCGCGAGGTCGCCGTCGAGCTCGGGCGCGATCGCGCCGGCCGCACTCGCCGGGTTCCTGCTGCCCGCGAGCCCGAACCGGTCGTACGAGGCGACGGCGTCGAGCGACGGCCACACGCCGCTCCGCGCGCGCTCCCGCTCGGCCCGCCTGCGCTCCACGACGGCGCGCGCCTCGTCCAGCTCCGGACGGGCGACGACGGCCCGCCGCAGCGCGGCGTCGACGTCGACGGTCCTGGCGTCCACTCGGACGCTGTCGCTCGGCGCGAGTGCGTCGACCCATTGCGAGGCGTCCGCCGACAGGATCAGGAGCTTCAACGCGTTGTCCGCGCGCGCGAGCGCCTCGCGCTCGGCGAGGAGCTCGCCCCGCCGGCGCTCGAGCTCGGCGCGCGGCTGCGACAGCTCGGTGCCCGGCGCGTCGCCGGTTCCGACGCGGGCCCGCGTCTCCTCGAGTTGCTGCGCCGCGAGCCGCACGGCGTCCTCGCGCACCCCCACCCCCTCGCGGGCGGCGACGAGGTCCCAGTACGCCTTCTCGACCGCCGCGATCGTCTCCGACAGGCTCTGCCGCACCGCGGCGAGCGCCGCATGGCGGCCGGCGCTCGCGACGCGCACGCGCAGCCGGGCGTCGTCCATGGCCAGGTCGCGGAGCAGTGGTTGCCGGAGCTCGACGCCCAGGCGCGTGCTGAACGCCGGCGACAGCAGCGCGGAGACGCCGTCGCTCGTCTGGCGCGCGCCCTGGGCACTCACCGAAAGCGCGCCGCCCGTCGGGAGCAGCTGCCGCAGCACGCCCCCGGCCTCGGTGCCCTCGAGCCTCGCCGCGGGGCGGCCGGCGGGCGCGCCCGAGAACGCGGAGTTGACGGGCTCCGTCGAGCGCGACCAGCCGCCGCTCAGCTCCAGCACCGGATCGTAGACGCCGCGTGCGCCCTTGACCCCGGCGGTCGCCGAGACCAGCGATTCGCGCTCGATCACGAGCGCCTCGTTCCGCCGCAATGCCATGCGAATGGCCTCGTCGAGCGTCAGCGCGCGCTCGGCGCCGCTCGCGACGCGCACGGCCGGGCCGGAGAGCAGCAGGGCGATCGCCAGCGCCCGGATCACCGTCACCGTGTTCACCTCTCACCTCCATACGGCCCGATGCGCGACTCGATGCGCTGCAGCCGGGGATCGATCGCGCGCGCGAACCGCGCGATCTCCCGGCCGTCGAGCGCCACCAGCGAGGCGCGCTCGCACTCGTTCAGCTCGAGACCCTGCTCGACCATTTCCTGGACCGCTGCCCGCGGATCGTGCTGAAAGCGGCGGCGAAGGCCCTCGTCCGTCGCCAGCGACCCGATGACTCGTTCGACCGCACGCTGACTCATACCGTCTCCAGTTCCACCCTCGTGGAACGCGTTCTGTGCCCGGGGAGGAGCTTCACCGCACCCGACGACGCTGCGATCCGGCCGGTGGCCGTGCGGATGGGGTGACGCTCCGGCCACCCCTCCACACGCACCCGCCGGCACCCTCAGAACCGGTAGTCCAGGCCCACGGCGCCGCGCTCCATCCAGATCGGATCGGCCGAGCCGTTGGACGAGAAGCCCGTCGCGTGGTCACCGGGGAACGCCACGAACTCGCGGAAGTCCGCGCGCACGCCCCAGTGCGGATTCACCGCGAACTCGCCGCCGCCACCGAAGCTCGCCGCGAACATCGTTTGCGACTTGTCGAGCCGCGGCAGGCGATCGGCGTCCGAGTTGGACAGGAACGTCATCGCGCCCGCGCCCACCGCGAGGTAGGGCGTCCAGCTCGAGACTTGCAGGTTGCCCCGCAGGCCGACCTGGTAGGCGAGCGTGTTCGGAGCCTTGCGGTCCTGCTTCGGCCCCGATCCGATGTCCACCTTCTGCTGGATCGGGATCAGCCACGTCAGCTCGCCCTCGGCCGCGAGCGTCGGCGTGATCCGGTACGCGACGCCGGCAACGGCGGGGACGCTGAGGAGCTTGTCGGGCAGCGACGTGTCGTTCTTGTTGAGCGCATGAATCCCGCCCAGCACGGATACTTCGAGGCGCGATGCGGTGGATTCGTCCGCGGAAGCCACCGCGGCGCCCGCGAGCGAGGTGATGATGGTCGCGCCCGCCACGGCAATGATCGTAATCAAGCTACGCATGACATTCCTCCTTGCGATGTCTTCGATACGTTCCGGAGCCTCCACTGGGCCCCGAAGTTCCTTCGCCGGAATCCGCCGCCCCGGCCCTGGCCCGGCCGCCGCGCGTTCGACGGAACGCGCGCGGGACGGCATGTCGAATACCCGGGCGACCGCTCCGACGTTTTCGGCCCCGTCCTGCCGCTCGAAATATGAAATCTTCATGGACACTCCTTCCTCGCGTCCCGCCGTCCGGCACCCGGTGCGGCACGGTCTGCTGCCCGTGATCCAATACAAGCGACGTGCCAGCGCGGGGGCGTGCTGCGCGGGCACACGTAACGTGTGCGTGCGTTCGGGATTGCGCGGAAGCGGCGAGCCCGAGGGGAACGCGCGCTCGAAACCGCGACTGTCGATGGCTCGACAGGGTGTCGCTGCATCGACAACGGCCGCGCGACGCGAAGCGGGCGCGGGTCACCGCGCGGAAGGGAGCACGCGCGGGAATCGGAGCGACAACGCCGCGGCCCGGTCCTCGCGAGCCGCGACGACCGAGCCTCTACGGCTTGGGAGGGCTAATCGAGGCCGTACTTCTCGATTCGCGAGTAGAGCTGGGCGCGGCTGACGCCCAGAAGCCGCGCTGCCTGCGACTTGTTGCCCCTCGACTGCACCAGGGCGCTCGCGACGAGCTCGCGCTCGACGCTGTCGAGTCTCAGGGCGCCGGCCGCCGGCGGCACCAGCGTCGCCACGCGAGACGCCGCCGACCCGTCACCGTCCCCCACCTGCACCACGTGCGGCGGCGTGTTCGCGCCCGAGGCGACGCCGGCCGGCAGATGCGCGCGCGTGATGAGGCCGCCATCACAGAGGAGAATCGCCCGCTCGATCGCGTTTCGCAGCTCGCGCACGTTCCCGGGCCACGTGTGCGCCAGCAGCCACTCGCGCGCGTCGCGCGAGATCCCCGCCGCCGGCCGGCCCATGGACCGGCCCAGCTCCTCGAGGAAGGACTCGGCGAGCGGCAGGATGTCCTCCGGCCGCTCGCGAAGGGGCGAGATGTGGATGCTGAACACGTTCAAGCGGTAGTAGAGATCCTCGCGGAACGTCTGGCGGGCGATCGCAGAGGCGAGATCGCGGTTCGTGGCGGCGATCACGCGCACGTCGGCCTTGATCGTGCGCGTGCCACCGAGGCGTTGGAACTCGCGCTCCTCCAGAACGCGGAGGAACTTCGCCTGCACCTGCGGGCTCATCTCGGCGATCTCGTCGAGGAACAGGGTGCCGCCGGCGGCCTGCTCGAGCCGCCCGATCTTGGTGGCGGCGGCCCCGGTGAACGCGCCTTTCTCGTGACCGAAGAGCTCCGACTCGAGGAGCTGCTCGGGCAGCGCCGCGCAGTTGATCGCGACGAACGCCCTGCCCTCGCGGGGCGAGCCCTGGTGGACGAGCCTCGAGATCACTTCCTTGCCGGTCCCGGACTCGCCGGTGATGAGCACCGTGGTCTCCGATGCCGCCACCCGGCCGACCGAGCGCACCAGCTCCCTCCAGGAGCGGGAGTGGCCGACGACGCGACTCCGGCCCTGCAGCTCGAGCTCGCGCGCCAGCGTGCTCACCGTGGCCTCCAGCCGCATGGCCCGCTCCTGCGCTTCGGCCGCGACGCGCGCCTCCTCGGAGAGCCGATGGAACGAAAGCGACAGCGCGATGCGGTCGGCGAGCCGGCGGGCGACCTCCGCGTCCTCGGCATCGTAGCGACCCGGCTCCCGGTGGAAGAAGCTGAGCCCACCGCTCACCTCTCCCGATTGACGGACCGGAACGCGCAGCCAGGAGCGCAGGCCGGAGGCGAGGATCAGCCGCTGTCGCTCGGTCTCGGTGGTGAACGTGGCCTGAATGTCCTGGATGATCTCGAACTCGACCCGTTTCGCCAGCTCCCCCTCGGTGAGCGTGACGCCTTCGGGGGGGATCGGGATATCGCATCCACCGGAGGCCGCGACGACGCGCAGCCTGCGCTCGCGCAGGCCCAGCTCCGTGAGCACCATCATCTCGTGCGGCAGGATGGCCTGCATTTCGTCCGAGAGTCGCTGGAACACCTGGCGCACGTCGAGCGACTCGGCAAGCGTGCCGAGCAGGGCTTCGACCCCGTTCAGCCGCTCCTGCCGCCGGCGGTCCTTGTCCCAGATCTTCCAGTGCTCGACCGCGGAGCCGAGCAACGCGGCGATCGGTCGGAGGATGTCCTGGTGCTCGTCGGTGAACGCGCGCCGGGCGTCCGCGCAGAGCCAGACGCCGCCGACGAACGACGAGCCGCTCCGAAACGGCTCCCAGAGGCCAGAGCCCATCCCTCCCCCGACCACCTTGGAGTCCATCGGATAGGACGGGTCGAGCTCGAATCGGGCGTCGTCGATCCGGAGCGCGGGACCCGCGCGCGGTCGCCAGCGCGGCGACCATGCGCTCAAGGGCATCGGAGCCGAGCACTCCTCGCCGCGCTCGAGCGTCGTGGCATGCAGGACGACCCGCTCGCCGTCGACGATGCGCACGACCCCCATGTTGTCGAAAGGGATCACGCGCCGGACGGCGGCAGCGACACGCGCAAACACCTTCCGGAGCTCGATCGTCTCCGAGGTGATGTTGGCGATCTCGGAGAGGACCGCCGCGACCGATTGCGCGTCGATGGACGCGGGTTCGTGGACCAGCGACGTCATGGCGTCATTGGATGTCATGGCGACCTCCGGGAACTGGAAAAAGTTTTCGGCGGCCACGTTCTCCCTGGGGCGGACGCCCCCCCGCCCTAGGCGCCCTCGAGCTCGCGCAGGCGCTGCTCGATGAACCGGCGCTGGGGCCCCTGCCGAGCCAGCTCCAGCGCCCGCCGGTACGACTCCCGGGCCTCGGCCTTCCGCCCGAGCCGGCGGCAGAGGTCGGCCCGCGCCGAGTGGGCCAGCTGGTATTCCGACAGCGCGCCGCGCGCGAGCAACGCATCGACCAGCGACAGCCCGACTTCCGGCCCGTCGCGCATGGCGACCGCCACGGCACGATTGAGCTCGACGACCTCGGACGGGTCGGCGCGCAGGAGCGCGTCGTAGAGGCCGACGATCTGGGCCCAATCCGTGTCCGCGGGGACCGCGGCCTCCGCGTGCACGGCGGCGATGGCGGCCTGGAGCGAATAGGGACCGAAGCGGCGCGAGCCGAGCGCGCGCTCGACACGTCCAATGCCCTCCGCGATCAGCGCCCGGTCCCATTTCGAGCGGTCCTGCTGCTCGAGCAGCACGAGCTCGCCGGTCGCCGTGGCGCGCGCATCGCGCCGCGCCTCGTGGAGCAGCATGAGCGCGAGCAGTCCTTCCGCCTCCGGCTCCGGCAGGAGATCGACGAGCAGTCGGCCCAGCCGGATCGCCTCGGCCGACAGCTCGCGCCGGATCACCGAATCACCCGACGACGCCGAATACCCTTCGTTGAAAATGAGGTAAGTGACCCGGAGCACGGCGTCGAGCCGGGCGGGCAGCTCCCCGGGCGCCGGAACCTCGTAGGGAATCCGCGCGTGCCGGATCTTTCCCTTCGCGCGCACGATGCGCTGGGCCAGCGCGGTCGGCTGCGCGAGGAACGCGTGCGCGATCTCCTCGGTCGTGAGCCCACAGACCGTTCGCAACGTGAGCGCGATCTGGGCGTCGAGCGTCAGGGCGGGGTGGCAGCAGGTGAAGATGAGCCGCAACCGGTCGTCCTGGATCGAGTTCGCGTCGAGGTCGGGGTCGGAGTATCCCCCCGGCTCGAGCCGCGCCGCCTCGTCGGCCAGCGAGGCGTCGTGGCGGGCACGCCGGCGGAGCGCATCGATGGCCTTGAACCGCCCGGTCGACACCAGCCACGCGCGCGGGTTCGCGGGCAGGCCGTCCACGGGCCAGCGCTCGACGGCGATCGTGAACGCGTCGTGGAGCGCCTCCTCGGCGAGATCGAAGTCGCCGAGGAGGCGAATCAGGGTGGCGAGGATCCGGCGCGAGTCGGATCGGTAGACGCCGTCGAGCACGGCGCGCGTCCGGCCGGCAGGATCCCCCGGCACGCTTCCCACTCCGTCTAGCTCACGCGTTGCGGGACCTCCATGACCGGGCGGACCTCGATGCTCCCGAGGCGGGCTCCCGGAATCCTCGCGGCCACCTGGATCGCGTCGTTCAGGTCCCTCGCTTCGACCAGGTAGTAGCCTCCGAGCTGCTCCTTCGTCTCCGCGAACGGCCCGTCCGTGGTCGAGAGCTTGCCGTTCCGCACCCGGACCGTGGTGGCCGTCGTCGTCGGCTGGAGCGGGTTGCCGCCAATGTAGTGGCCGCTCTCCCGGATGCTGTTGGTGAACTCGAAGTACTCCCCCTGCATCTTGCTCATTTCGGGCGCCGCCATCTTCTCCCGTAGCGACTCGTCCGTGTAGATCAGGCACAGGTATTTCATGAGCTCCTCCGTCGGGTGGGGTGGGTGCGGCGTGGACACTCCCTAGTCGTTCCGCCGGGCTCCAAATCGACAAGCATCGGGCGATTTCCGCCAAGACGCACGCCCGACGGGCGTTTCAGGTCGGGTAGGGCATGATAGCCTCGAATCAGGTGCACCCATCCGATCGCGTGTCCTGGATCACCCGTCGACCTCGAGCCCGGGAAGGAATGCATGAAGGCCTACGTCATCACGACCGGCACCGCGTTTGGATTGATCGTGGCGGCGCACATCTGGCGTCTCTTCGAGGAGGGTGTACACCCGGCGACGGAGCCGCCGTTCATCCTCTTGACCGTCGTTTCCGCGGCGCTGAGTATCTGGGCCTGGCGCCTGCTCGCTCGCTCGAAACGCCCATGAGCTGAGTCGACTGGACGCAAAGCTTTCGACTCTGCTGCCGGAGGCGCGTGACCCGTTCGCCGCTCGTCGCGTTCCGGGACTCGAGGTCCGGCGAACGCCCGCTCAGGGCGCGGCGCGCAGTGCGCAGCAGATCGCGGTCCCGCCGCGGCGCCAGAAGCACTCGACCTCGCCGAAGCCGGCGCGTCGCAACGCGGCGAGCTCCGCGTCCAGCGGGAAGTAGCGATCTTCCCTCCCCCATGCGGCGAAGTGGCCGCGGGCCTCCGCGTCCGTGATCCCGTGCTCGGCCATGCGGGCCGCCCAGCGGTCGAACGTCAGCGCGTTGAGCCGCGGCGCCTCCGTTATCGCGGCATCGAGGTTGAGGAACACGCCCCCCGGCGCCAGCGCGGCGTGGATCGCGCGGTACAGTTCGGTCTTCGCGCCGAGGTCACGCACGTGGTGCAACGCCAGCGAGGCCACCGCGGCATCGGCCGCGGGAAGCGGATCGAAGAAGCTGCCCTCGCGAAGCGCGGCCCGATCCCCGAACGGGGCGAGACGCCGCCCGGCCTCGTCGAGCATCGCCCGGTCCACGTCGAGGAGCGTGACGTGGGCCTCGGGCAGCCCGCGCAACACGGCCGCTGACAGCGCGCCGGTCCCTCCCCCGAGGTCGAGCACGTGCGCGTCCGGGGGCGCGAGCCTCGCGAGCAGCTCGACCCCGGTCGCCAGCATGTCGTCGTAGTGCGGGATGAACCGCCGGATCTCGACGTCATAGGCTCGGGAGTCGACGTCGAGATGACGCTTGACCGAATGGGTCATCGCTGCTCAGGGGCTCCGCGCCAGTATGCGGCGAGTCCGGCTCCCCATTCCCCTTTCCATGTGGCGCGTGCGGCGCTCACGCACGCGGCTCGCCCGCCATGCTCCCAGCGTGGCTTGCGCGGCTCCATGGTAGCGGATCGCGCATCCTGGCTGGGGAAGATCCGGTCGGGCGTACTCATCGGAGCGGCGGAAAAGCCTTCCACCCCCAGATTCGCATCGTGTCCTCGGAGCGGAACTTGTGCCCGATGTCGCGCGCAAGCCAGCAGATCTGGCCCCGGTGATGGGCATCGTGCTGCAGCAGGTACGCGAGCATGTTGACGGCGCGGCGTGGCATCCGCTGGACCCGTGCCCGGCGAGCCGCGAAGGCGGCTTCAAACGCGCTGGAGAGTACCTCGGTGGACCGGCGCAGGGCCTCCTGCGCTTGTTTGGGCGTGGAGGTGTCCCGGTGCAGCGCCGGCGGCCCGGGCCGAGCGCCACCCATTCGCGCGATCATGCGCCGGACACTCTGCATGTGCGCGACGATGGCCGCGATGTGCCGACCACGCCCGTGGGGCGGTGCCGCCCGCCAAAGCGCAGGTGGCAGGACCTTCACGAGGTACACACTCGCGAGGCCGCTCTGCCGGAATGCCTCGATGAGCTCCTGCTCGATCTCCAGAGGCCGTCCTCCCGCCATGTGGCCCTCCCCTTTCGAGCTGTCCCGGCCGGTGTCACTCCACTACCGCGGCGTCTGCCGCGCGAAGCTCTCCACGCTCGAGCCCAGCCAGGACACCATGGCCAGGACGCCGTCGATCTCCATGCGGCCGCCGGTGCGGGCGCGTGCGAGCGTCGAGACGCTGACGCCGATCTCGCTCGCGACCTGCGTCCAGGTCAGGCCTCTCGAGACGCGGTGCTGGTCGAGCGCCCGGTGGAGGGCTTTCGAGTCGAATCGAAGCACGGAGCCTCCTGTTCCCTCGCCGAGGTGGCGAACAGGCCGACTCGGGCTGACAAGCCCAATCGCTACCGTCTCGGCTCGTGCCGTACGGGAGCTTCACGCCGCCCGTGAACGACCCCTTACCCGACTCGCGCCTGAGCCGCTGAACGGCCTCCCCCAGATCCCCGCGCACGAGCTCCGTGTTCCGATCGACCCGGTCCCGGGTGCTCGACGGGAATTGCGCAATGATCGCAGCACCCGTCCAACGTGACGTTCACGGAATATCGAAGGGATCGCATTACTCGAGAGTACCGCCGATGGGGTAGCCGGGCGAAGTCCGTCGACACCAGGCCTCGACTCGTAATTCGGCAAGCCCGTCGCTCCCGATGCGCGCGATGGCGGGAGCCTGTGGCGGTGGATATCGCCTCGACGCTGGGGACCGCGCCTGCTAGCCTGCCCACCTTTGTAATTCAAACCTCGGAGGAAACCATGAAGCTCAAGACCGCAGTCGTGATCGCCGCGTTGTTCGTGACCGCCGCCGCCCACGCCGCGGATGCACCGCCGCAGATGTCCCCGGCGCAGAAGGCGATGATGGACAAGATGGCGAAGGCCGCCACCCCCGGCGCGCAGCACGCGATGCTCGCCAAGATGGCGGGCGAGTGGACCTGCACGGTCCAGTACAAGATGGACCCGTCACAGCCCGCGCAGGAGTCGCAGAGCTCGGCAACCATCACCTCGACGATGGATGGTCGCTACATCCAGGAGGTCGATTCGGGCCAGATGATGGGGATGCCGTTCAGCGGGATGGGCATCTACGGCTTCGACAACGTCATCGGCAAGTACGTGTCGAGCTGGATCGACAACATGGGGACCGGGATCATGACGAGCGTGGGCACCCCCGACGCGAGCGGCAAGGTGGTCAACTGGATCGGCACCATGAACGATCCGGTGACCGGCAAGCCCGCGAAGTCCCGCATGGTGACGACCATTGTCGACGACGATCACCACACGTTCGAGATGTTCGGCGTCCCTCCGGGCGGCAAGCAGGAGATGAAGATGATGACGATCACCTACGTGCGTAAATAGGACGCCACCGCACATTGAACCCGCGGCGTACTCGACGCCGCGCTCCCGCGGGCGCGGTTCCGGAATCCGGAGCCGCGCCTTCTCCACGCAAGCTCGACCCGCGCGCGCTGCGCGCCGCGCCGTTCGCGTGCGCCGCGATTGCGTTCGCCGTCTACTCCGGCACCGTCGCGCGCACGATCACGTGGTGGGACGGCAGCAGCTACCCGCTCGCCGCCGTGACCCTCGGCATTCCGGGAGCACCCGGATCGCTGGTTCTCACGCTGCTGGGCTGGCTGGTCGCGAAGATCCCCGTCGTTCACCCGGTCGCGTTCCGGCTCAATCTGTTCGCGGCGCTGGTGTCCGCCTCGTTGGCCGGGCTCGTGTGTTGGCTCGGCGCGCGGCTGGCCACGTCAGAGGATCGTGAGCCCGCGGCCGCCGAACGATTCGCGGGCGCGTTCGCCGGCCTCGCGTTCGCGTTCGGCGTCACGCCCTGGACCTACGCCGTCCAGTTCACGCCCTACGGGCTCAGCGCGCTGTGGACCGCCCTCATCCTGGCGGCGGCATTGTGGTGGTGGCGACGCCCCGCCGAATCGGACGGACTGGCACGGCTGTTCGTGCTGTTCCTGCTGCTTGGCCTCGACCTGAGCGTGCATCGGACCAACCTGCTGCTCGTGCCGGCGGCGCTGGTTTGGCTCGCGCTCCGCAGCCCGGCCGGGCGACACCGACTTCGCGACGGCGCGGTCGCCGTGGCCGGATTGGGGGTAGGCATCGCGTTCCATCTGCTGCTCATCCCGCTTGCGGCCCGCGGTCCCTCCTACATGGTCGAGAACCCCGGCACTTGGGCGGGGTGGTGGTCCTACGTGACGATCGCGCAGAAGGGGGGCGGCTTCCTGTTCCGCATCTTCCCGCGGACGGCGAACCTCTTTTCGGTCCAGTTTGCGGACTACCTCGCGTTTCTGGACCGCAATCTGTCGCCGCTGTTGTTCCTGCCCGCGCTCACCGCCGCCCTCGGCTGGCTGCTGATCCTGCGGCATCATCCACGCCGCGCCTTTGGACTGATGACGTTCTTTCTGTGCGCCGGACCCGGGGCGGTCGTCTACTTCAACCTCCCGCAGCACTACATGCGCCCGATCGACCGGCACTACCTACCGTCGCTGGTGATCATGGCGCCATGGATGGCGGTGGGCGCCTCCGCCCTCATGCGCTGGACCGGGCGGCTGCCCGCCCGCGCCGTTTTCGTGCCGGGCGCAGCCGTGATCCTCGCCCTGGCACCGCTCGCCGAATGGCGCGCGAACCACCGCACCTGCGACCTCTCGCGCAATCGGTTCGCCGAGACATTCGCGCGCGACCTGCTCGAGCCACTGCCAGCCCGCACGATCCTGCTCACGAATGGGGACAACGACAGCATCCCGCTCTGGTACCTGCAGCAGGTCGAGCGCGTGCGACCGGACGTGCTGGTGGTCAACCTGCCGCTCACCAACACGGGTCCGTACGTGGCGCAGCTTCGCCGGCGCGACCCCGACCTCGTACATCTGCTCGCAGGCGAGCCGATGACGGAGGTGCTCCTTCCGGTGCAGGCGAGCGACGCGCCGTTCGCCACTGCCGTCGAGCCACGCGCCGGCCTCGGCCTGCCCGACTTGGTGGAGCCGCCCGACTCGGTGCGGTTCCGTCCGAGCGGCATGCTGTACGCCGAGGATCGCGTGGTGCTCGACATCCTGCGCCTCACGCGCTGGAAACGGCCCGTCGACGTAGCGTGCACGGTCTCACCTGACCGTCTGCAGTGGCTCTGGCCGTTCGCGCGCCTCGACGGGCTCGCGTACCGCATCATTCCCTCGGACGACCCGGCGGTGCACGATTTGGATCACTTCCGCGGCCAGCTGCTGCGCCTGAGCTACGCCGGCGTCGTCGACACGACCCTGATCCTGGATCGCGACAGCCGTTGGATGTGCTCCAACTACCTGACCTCCCTGATCAAGCTGGCCACGGCGCAGCTCAAGGCCCGACGCCCGTTCGACGCGATGGCCACGCTGCGATTCACCGATCGCCATGCGCCGCCGGCACGACTGCTGGAAGACGATCGACAGCTCGTCGCGCTCCGCGCCCAGATCAAAGCGGCCGCGGCGGTCGGGTCGGCGGAGTAGGACTCTTCCCAGACACCGCCCGCGGACATGTGAAACCGCTCGATTGCGGACATGCGAAGAACGACGTGGAGGGCCGACTGTGCAGCCAACCGGATCGATGAAAGGGAAAGGCAGCGGAGCGGGCGCGATACGCATCGCCAGCTTCGGGCATATGTACTTTGCCGTGACCATGATCGCGCTCGGCATCATGGGCCTGAGCAAGGGAGCCTTCGTCCCGATCTGGACGGGCGTGCCCAAGGGATTGCCCGCGCGCGTGGCGCTGGCCTATCTCTGCGCCGTCGTCTCTCTGGGATCCGGCATCGGCCTGCTCTGGAGCCGCGCTGCCGGAATCGCTTCCCGCGTGCTTCTCGCCTGGCTCGTCCTTTGGATGCTCGCGTTCCGCGTCCCTCTGATCCTTCGCGCTCCCACGTCATCGGGGGCGTGGTGGGCCTGCGGCGAAGTCGCCGTGATGATGGCGGGCTCCTGGATTCTGGTCGTCTGGTTTTCCGATGACCGTGGCGGCAAAGGGCCCGGCTTCGGCACCGGCGAGAAGGCTCTGGCGATCGCGAGAGTGCTCTACGGCTCCGGTCTGATCACCTTCGGCGTCGCCCACTTCACGTTTCTCGAGCGCACCGTTGGGATGGTGCCGAACTGGCTGCCATGGCACCTCGGCTGGGCGTATTTCACCGGCGGTGCCCTCGTGGCGGCGGGCGTCGCGGTCATCGTCGGCGTGTGGGCACGGCTGGCCGCGATGCTCTCGGCGGTGGAGCTGAGCCTATTCACGGTGCTGGTGTGGGTACCTGTCCTCGTGGCCGGCCCCGACGCCGATCAATGGAACGAGTTCGTCGACTCCTGGGCGCTGACCGCCGCCGCCTGGCTGGTGGCGGATTCCTATCGTCGTGCATCACCGTTCAGGCCGACGCCGACGCCCTCCCCGCCCCCGTCCCGCTCGACCCCGATCACTGGAAGTTGAACGCCGGATCAATTGCCGCACCTGGCACGCGTCGACCGAGCGTTCCCGGCTGCTAGCGTACGATCATGACAGCCTTGGTCGCGTTCGTCGCGCCTTGCGAGGTCTGCAGGAAGTACGCGCCGGGGCCAAGCGTCCTCCCAGCGTGATGTCGCGCCGCGACGACGCCGGCGCATCCCAGATGCGGGTTTCGCTCGCGCGCCCGGCCGCGTCGAACAGGGATCAGGGCAGGGAATCCACCGCGGCATCGCCCCACCCGTCCTGAGAGACGGGCCAAAGACCGCCCTCGGATTCACGGTCCAAATCGAAGCGGCCGCCCGAGAGTACCCAGGCGGCCGCCACAGCAGTCACGTTCTATCGGGTCACGACCGCCCTCGACTCGAGCACGCGGCGGCCCTGGTGCAGGCGCACGAAGTAGACACCGGGGGGAAGGGGCTTGGCGTCGCCCAGCGTCGTCACGTGACGGCCCGATCCCAAGGTGGAGAGGTCCTTCGAGAGCATCCTCCGCCCGGCGAGGTCCACCAAGTCCAGCCTGGCCCCCGCACCACGCTCGAGCGCGAAGTAGATGTTCAATCTGCCGCCGCCGGAAGGATTCGGCCGTGCACCCCTGAGTTCGAACACCGCCGCGGGCGGGTCGACGCCCAGCGGGGAGATCGATGTGAGCAGGGAGAAACTACTTTCGTTCGCGTGGAGGTCCATCGCCGACAGCTTGTAGAACCACTCGCCATGGCCGCCGGGGTCGACCCATCCGGGATCCTTGGTCGCCGCGACCAGGCTGGCGGCGGACGGGACGAAGTCCGCGGTCCCGCCGCGATACACGCGGTAGCCGTCGAGATCCGCATCGGTGTCGGCGTCCCACTGGAGCGCGAAGCCGGTGGGCTCCGAGGCGCCCACGAACCCACCCGGGGCTCGTGGGGGAACGTTGTCCACGGAGTAGCCGCTGTCGATCGCCGAGGAATAGAACACGTCGATGTCGGGGGTCAGCGCACTGACGAAGAAGGCTGTGTAAGGGTTGCTGTGGGGCATGGAGTCCTGCGTCGTGGCAGCCGTATATCCATAGCCAGCGAGCCGTTGCGCCGGCAGCGTGGCCAGGGCCTCCCAGTAGACGACCTGCGCATCGGACTGGGAGATGGCGATGACCTCTCGCGCGGCGAGGCGTGCGCGAAGCGCGACGACGCTGGACGCGGGGGGGATGCGGCGCCACACCCGGTAGGCGTTCACCGAGCCACCCGGCACGTCGAGCGAACTCGGGGTCCAGGTGACGAAGACCCGCCCGCCATTGTCATTGGGCACGTCGCGGACGCTGGTCAGGACCGGATCGCGCGGGTCCGGCGGCAGGGGTGCGCACGTCCCGGGCAGCAGCGCAATGTCGTCCCCGTAGCCCTCGGCGGTGAGGACGTCGGTGCTGCCATCATTATCGAGGTCCCGGGTGATCAGTTGATAGACGTCCCCGTGGCTCGGATAGATGGTCGCGCCCGCGAAGCTCCCGTTCCCGACCCCGCCGGCGCCCTGGCCCAGGAACAACTCGACTTGCCCGGAGTTGGCTCCGGTGACGGTCCCGGTCACGATGTCGAGAATGCCGTCGTGGTTGAAGTCCGCGGCCCCGACCGTAGAGCTGTTGCCAGAGAACAGCGTCAAGGGGGCCGAGAACGTCCCATTCCCGTTCCCCGACATGACCGCGATTCCACCGGACGCCGTGTTGGCTGCGGCAAGATCCTGTGCGCCGTCCTCGTTGAAGTCCGCCACCACGATGTGGAACGGCTGCGGTCCCGCCGCGACGTACGCCGGAGTAGAGAAGGAACCAGAGCCGAGGATCGCGAGGCCGGTCCCGAGCAACACGGCGATCTGGCCGTTGCTGTTCTGCGTCACCGCGAGATCCGGGAATCCATCGCCGTTGAAGTCGCTGGTTGCGATGCCGGTCGCCAAATGGCTCAACGGGAGCGAGATCGAAGCCCCGAAGGTGCCGTTGCCCAGGCCCGGCAGGACCGAGACGCCGCCCGTCGCGTTGAGGCACGTGGCGAGGTCGATCGTACCGTTGCGATCGAAGTCCGCGGCGACAAGCTCGAAAGGTCCCGCTCCGACCGGATAGTCCGCGGTGGTGGAAAAAGTCCCGTTGCCGACTCCTGCCGAGCCGTTGCCGAGCAGGACCGACACGGCATTCGAAAACAGGTTCGAGACCGCGAGATCGAGGATCCCATCCCCATTGAAGTCCTTGGCCACGACCCCGCGCGCTCCGCGCCCAACCGGGTAGAGTACGGGCGCGGCATAGGACCGACTTCCCGTCCCGATCAGCACGGCGAGCGAGGCGTGGAGGCTGCCCGGGCTGAGGTCGCCGTTGGTCACGGCGAGGTCGAGGATGCCGTCCCCATTGAAGTCGCCGGCCGCCATGAAATGGGCATTGGGGCCGGTAGTGAAGGGCAGCGGAGTGCCGAGGAGGACGGGATCCGTGCACTCGGACCGGGCTCTCCCGACCAGAGCCATCGCCGTGGCGCCAGCAACCAGGACGACGCCGATTGAACGGAGAAGGGTGGGACGCATGGTGCCTCCGCGTCGCTTCGAGCGGTTCGCGCGGCCGCCGGGCGACGAATGACGGACCGTGGAGCGAGAGAGGAATCGCACCCCGAAAGTACGACTCCTGACCAAAGGCGGCCAGTCCTGGTTGCTGCATGCCTGGTTGCGGCACTCCAGGCGCTGAAGCGAGCCGGGGTAGTCTCCGCCTTCCCCGAAAAGAACCCAGCCTCCCCTTGCATGTTGCCAGTTCGTGTGCCATACTGAACCGTATGGTTCAGTATCTGCGGGCCCGCCTCGATGCCTCGTTCGCCGCGCTCTCGGATGCCACTCGACGCGGCGTTCTGGAACGGCTCGGGCGTTCCGACGCTTCGATCACGGACCTTGCCGAGAAGTTCCACATGACCCTCACGGGCATGAAGAAGCACGTCGGAGTCTTGGAGCGGGCGGGGCTCGTCACCACGGAGAAGGTCGGTCGCGTGCGGACCTGTAAGCTCGGCAGGCGCCGATTCGACGAAGCGACGGCATGGCTCGAGAGGTACCACCAGGTCTGGGATTCACGTTTCGACGAATTGGACCAGGTTGTCGAGGAGCTGAAACGAAAGGAGAACATCCATGGACACAAGAAGAGAGGGTGAGCCCACCCCCACGAAGAACCGTACGACGGTGGAGCGGAAGTCCGAGCGTGAGCTGGTCGTCATGCGAACCATCAACGGCCCGGCGCGCATCGTGTTCGAGGCGTTTACCAAGCCCGAGCTGTTCAAGCGGTGGTGGGTACCGAAGTCGTGCGGCCTGTCCCTGCTCTCCTGCGAGCTGGACGTTCGTGTCGGGGGCACGTACCGGTTGGTGTTCAGCCACGATGGCTCGGAGCCCATGGCGTTCTTCGGTAGGTACATCGAGGTGACACCCCACTCGCGCCTCGTCTGGACCAACGACGAAGGTGATGACGGTGGGGCCATCACCACGGCGACCTTCGAGGAGAGAGCTGGCAAGACGCTGCTGGTCATGCATGACCTCTATCCCTCGAAGGAAGCTCTCGACGCTGCCATCGCCTCGGGAGCGACGGGTGGGATGCCCGAGACGCTCGAGCAGCTGGACGAGTTTGTCGTCACCCTGGTCGCGAGTTCGGGACGATGATGAAGTCGTCGATCTCGGGATACCGTTAGCGACCGATGATGGCCGGTGGTTGCCGATGGTTCTCGCACAGTTCTGGCACAATCGAGGGACGTCCTCGGCACGCTGGCGGGGCTCCGAATGGAGCGCCCGCTTGCTGACGAGGATGTCCCTAGCTCTGTTGCACGAGGTCTTTCTCCGCGGCGGCTTCAGCGTGAGCTGACTTGAGGACGCGGAGCGCAGGATTGCCACTCGCGAATGGTCCGGGGGGAAAGCGCGTGACGTTCACCGCAACAGCTCGTCGGCTGGGAATGCTCTCCGCGGGAGCCACGGTTGTCCTCGTCATCGCGTACGCGGTGACGCTCGTTGCGGGGTTCGCGTCCCTGAAGTCTCCGGCACGGCGGCCCTCTCCCGAGCCCCGTCGCCGGGAGCCTGCCGCCGCTCCCGAGGACGATGTGGAGACGATACAAGCGTCCCGCGCGGATGTTGCCCGGCGCATGCCCATGCATCGGGTGCACGCTACACCCAGAGGCTGTGGGGGCCGCACCACACGTCGGGACGCCCAGGGCGATGCCTCCCTGGGGCGTTGTGCGCCCGGGTGGCCGCTCGACCGGGTCTGCTATTAGTCTTGTCCGGAGGTTGATCGACCAACCCCGCGGGCCGCTCGCGAAGCGCCGGGCCGCATCCTTCGGAGGTAGCACCATGTCCTGCCATTCGTGCCTGCCCGCCGATCGGACGGGCGAAGCGCCGGGGAACGAGTCCTGAGCGCGCGCGGCAGGGATGCCGGCGAGACGGCGAAGGCAGAACGCGCGGCGCCACGTCCGCGTGCGAAGCGTGCAGGGTCGGGCGTCACCGCGGAGGAGATGGGGGCGCGCCAGCGCGAGATCTCGGTCTCCGAGTTCTTCACCAAGAACCGGCACCTGCTGGGATTCGACAGCCCGCGCAAGGCGCTCCTCACCTGCGTCAAGGAAGCGGTGGACAATGCGCTCGACGCCTGCGAGGAAGGCGGCATCCTCCCCGATGTCGAGGTGAAGCTCGAGATCGTCGGCGAGGGTGGCACGCCGCCGCCGCCGAGCCAGGCTTCACGCTTCCGCATCACCGTCACCGACAACGGGCCCGGGATCGTGCGCCAGCAGATCCCCCGCGTGTTCGCGAAGCTGCTCTACGGATCCAAGTTCCACCGCCTGCGGCAGAGCCGCGGGCAGCAGGGCATCGGCATCTCCGCCGCCGGGATGTACAGCCAGCTCACCACCGGCAAGCCGGTGCAGATCATCTCGCGCACCAGCCCCAGGACCCCGGCGCACTATTTCGAAGTCCAGATCGACACCCGGAAGAACGAGCCGCTCGTGCACGAGAACAAGAAGATCGCATGGGACCGGCCGCGCGGAACGCAGGTAACGCTCGAGGTCGAAGGCAAGTACCAGAAGGGGCGCACGTCGGTGGACGAATACCTCGACCAGATCGCGATCGCGAACCCGCACGTGTCGCTCACGTATCACACGGCAGAGGGCGAGACGCGGGGCTTCAAGCGCACCGTCGAGCAGCTGCCCGAACAGCCGCGCGAGATCAAGCCTCATCCCTACGGCATCGAGCTCGGCATGCTGCTCAAGATGCTGCATGACACGAGCAGCCACTCGCTCGCCGGATTCCTCGCCGCCGATTTCAGCCGGGTCTCGCCCCAGCTGGCGAAGCTGATCTGCAAGAACGCGGGCGTCGCCCCGGGCTCGAAGCCCCGCGAGGTCACGGGCGACGCGGCCGAGGCGGTCTACAAGACACTCCAGGCCACGAGGATCATGGCGCCGCCCACCAACTGCCTCTCTCCCATCGGCGAGAAGGCGATCCTCTCCGGGCTCTACCACCAGATCCAAGGCGAGTTTTACACCGCGGTCAGCCGCTCGCCCGCGGTGTATCGCGGCAACCCGTTCGCGATCGAGGCGGGACTCGCGTTCGGCAGCCGGCCGGCCGAGGGCGACAACGCCGAAGCGAAGTCGAAGGCAAAGGCGAAGCCAAAGGAGGAGGGGCTCCCGCTCGCCGAGGGCGAGGCGGACGAAAGCGATACCGAGCTCTCGCGCCTGATCCGCTACGCGAACCGCGTGCCGCTGCTCTACCAGCAGTCCGCGTGCGCGACCTTCAAAGCGACGGTGGACACCACCTGGAAGAACTACGGCGTCAGCCAGTCGCGCGGCGCGCTTCCCCACGGGCCGATGGTGATCTTCGTCCACATGGCGTCGGTGTGGGTGCCATTCACCAGCGAATCCAAGGAGGCGATCGCCGACTACGACGAGATCCGAAAGGAGATCACGCTGGCGCTGCGCGAGTGCGGACGGCGGCTCGGCGTGTTCCTCCGGCGACGCGGCAAGGCCCAGAGCGAGTTCCGGCGACGCAACATCTTCGAGCTCTACATCGAGGAGGTCGCGGAGGCCTGCAATCGCCTGAAGGGCGGCAAGCTCGCGACCCAGAAGCTGAAGGAGCAGCTGCAGAAGATCGCGAAGTCGAAAACCGGCGGTCTCAAGACCGACGAGCTGCTCGGCAAGACCGGCGCCGGGCCCGAGGGGCTGCCCGACTCGATCATCGTGACCGAGGACGGGATCGAGGGCGATGTCGCTGTCGCCGAGGCGGCCGCGGCGCCCGAAGCGCCTGAAACGGCAACGTTCACGGGCAACAAGAAGCCTGGCGCGAGATCCACGAGCAAGGCGTCCCGCGCCGCGAAGAAGAGCCCCAAGCAGAGCCCCAAGCAGAGCGCGAAGAAGAACCGGAAGAAGAGCTGAGGGATCCCATGGCGAGAGCCAAGACCACGCGAAAAGCGGTCGAGCGCGCGACCGAGACCGAGACGGCCCCGGCGCCCAAGAAGAAGCGGAAGAAAGCGGCTTCCAGCGTCGAGACCAAGCTCGTGGGCATGGCCGACGTCGTCATCGAGGCGGCCCAGCGATCCCGGGATCCCGGCTTCGAGATCCCGATCCGCGCGCTCTCGAACGTCTCGTTCAATCCGCGCAAAGGCATGATCGAGATGGGCCGCAGGAAGCAGGAGCGCACCTTTTTCAACGTCGGCATGGCCAAGAAGTTCATGCAGACCATGCTGGTCGCCGACGCACTCGCCGAGCTCCAGCGCGCCGATCTCACCACCTCGCTGCGCGAGATCTATTACCGCACCAAGCACACCATCAAGAACTCCCAGGAGAACACGTTCGACACCCAGGACGAGTCCGATCCCATCATCGAGGATCTAGAGGTGTCGCTCTCCGAGCTGCGCGAGGAGCTGCACGTGCGCGCCGAGAACGGCGGCAGCATCGTCGGGCCGCTCGTGCTGGGCGACGACGGCGACCGCGTGGACTGTTCACGACTCGGCAAAGGCGGCTACTCCGTCCCGTCGATCGTCGAGCCGGAGTACCTCGACATCCAGAAGTGCACCGCCGACTTCCTCCTGGTGGTCGAGAAGGGCACGCAGTGGAACCGGCTCTCCGAAGACAAGTTCTGGAGGAAGTACAACTGCGTGCTTCTCACCGGCAACGGCCAGCCGCCGCGCGGCGTGCGCCGGCTGGCGCGCCGGCTGCACGAGGAAAAGAAGCTCCCGGTCTACGTGCTCGTCGACAACGATCCGTGGGGCTATTACATCTATTCGGTCATGAAGCAGGGCTCGATCAATCTTGCGTTCGAGAGCGAGCGCATGGCGATCCCCAAGGCCAAGTTCATCGGGCTCTCGAGCGCAGACCCCGAGCGCTATGAGCTCCCGCGCAACGTCGGCATCAAGCTCAACGAAAAGGACGTCTCGCGCGCCAAGGAGCTGCTCAACTACGCTTGGTTCCAGAAAAAGGATTGGCAGCAGGAGATCAAGCGCATGCTCACGAGCGGCCTCAAGTACGAACTCGACGCGCTCGCCAACAAGGACTTCCAGTTCCTGACCAAGACCTACCTCCCCCGCAAGCTGAAGGAAGAGGACTGGCTGGACTAGGAACCCCCTTCAGTGCCGCCCTGCCCGCGGGCGCGACCACGGGTATCAAGTCCGGGTAAGCGATGTCCGATGACAGAGGGAGACACGTCGCTCTCGTCCCTCACGGAGGGCCGCATGCCCCCGGATCGCGTCCCCTCGTCCTCCGGCCGCGCCAGCGCTCGCGCCAACGAGAGGCTGGAACCCCACCTCGCGGACGTCGCAACCTGGCTCGGGCAGTTCACGCGCACGCTCAAGACGTGCCGGCTCTACGAGGCGCGCAACCCGAACGCGGCCCGCTTTCGGGTGGAACTCGCCGGGACCCTGGGCGCGCTGCTCGATCGACACGGCTCGTTCCGGCTCGAGTTCACCGCCAACCAGGTGCTCTGCGACGAGCAGGCGGTGGCGACCGCCACATCGCGCGATGACAACTTCGCCATGCCGTTCTTCCGCGACGGCCTGTACGCGCTCTCATTCCGGCCCGGCATGGAGCCAACCGAGCTCGAGCGGCTGCTCGACATCCTGCTGCGCGTCACCGCGCGGGCCGGCGACGGGCGCGAGGACCTGGTCACGCTGCTCTGGGACGCGGATCTCCCGCACCTTGGGGTCTCGTACGTCTCGGCAGAGACCGACACGGATCTGGGCGACGCAGCCGATCCGCTCCCCGAAGACGCGTTCACGCCGCGCGGCCGGCTCATGCCGTGGCCCGCGCGTGAGGCGGCGTCGGAGAGCGGCGAGCTCGGCGCGGGCAGCCGCTACGGTTCCGCGGGCCAGCCCGGCAGCGTCGCAGGCGACGCATCCACGGGTCGCTCCGCGAACGAGACGCCGGGCGCGCACAGCGAAGACTGGCCGATTGCCGAGGCCGAGGCCGACCTCGAGCACGCGTACGCCTCGCTCGATGCCACGAGCGCGGAGGACGTGGACGCATTCGTGGCCCGCATGCACCTCGAACGCGGCGAGCCGGTCGCGATGGCGGCGATCGCTCTCGTTCGCGACGCGCTGCGGGCGCAGGCGAACGACCAGGATCGGGAGGACTTCGTCGAGATGCTCGAGCGCGTGTTGCGCGATGCGATCGTCGACGCGCGCTGGACAGAGGCCGGTGAGGTCGTCGCATACCTGGGCGAGTGTACTGCCGGCTACTGGGACGCGACGTTGCTCGTGCATGACTTCGCGCAGCCCGATTCGGTCGCGACGAACGCGTTGGTCCGGCACCTTGACGAGGCGCCGATCGACGAGACGAACGAGTTCGCGGCATTCGCGCGCGGGCTGGGCGCCAGTGCGATCGAGTGGCTCATGGGCATCGTCGCGCTCGCGAAACAGCAGCGCACGCGCCGCGTGCTCCTCCGCACGCTCATCGAGATGTGTGCCGGCAATCCCGAGCGCCTGGCCCCGTGGGTGGGCGATCCCCGGTGGTTCGTGGTCCGCAACGCGGTGCACGTGATCGGCGCCGCCGAGGGCCGTGTGCCGGTCGGGATGTTCGCACCGCTCGTGACGCACCCCGAAACCCGCGTGCGACGGGAGGTGATCACGGCCCTCGCACACGCGGAGCCCGACGATGCACGGCCGCTGCTGCTGCAGCTCGTGAGCGATCCCGATGCGTCCCTACGCGCGCGGGCGTTGCACCGCCTCGGCTCGCGACGCGACGCGCACGTTTCCAAGGCGCTGCTGCGAATCGTCAACGAGCCGGGCTTCCGCAAGCGGCCCGAGGAGGAGATCCGTCCGGTGCTGTCGGCGCTCGGCGGCTGCTCGCTCGACGACGCGCTTCCGGCGCTCGAGGAGGAGCTCTTCGAATCGATCGGCTTCCTGGGCGGCAGCACGGCATACCAGCAGGCCATCGCGCGCTGCATCGCGCGCATCGGCACTCCCGCCGCACAGCTGCTGCTGGACTGCGGTGCGCGCTCACGGCATGCCTCGGTGCGCGAAGCCTGCAGGCTCGCCCAGAGGGGCTCCGGCCATGCGTGACGACCCCCGCGCGGGACGCGAGGCATTCGAGCCGGCCGCGCTGTCGGCCCGGGATCGTGACGCCGCGCTGGCGCTGATCCAACGGCTGCACGGCGTGATCAAGAGCCTCAAGCTCTACGATCCCGGCCATGCGGCGCTCCGCACGCAGCTCGAGGAGCTGCTGAAGGTCGTGCGCGAGATGGAGCGCGACGAGGTGTCGTTGCTCGGCGTGGGCGGCTACTGCTATGTCAACGGCGTGCGCCTGCGGCCCGAGGCCGCCCACCTCTCGATCGTTCGCGGCGTACTCGAGGAGCTCGAGCTGCGGCACGTGGGCGGCCTGCGGTTCTCGCCCACGCTGAGCGCCGAGACGCTGCAGGCCTTCCTGCGCGTCTTTCACGCGGAGCGCACCGAGCACGCGTCGGACGCGATCGAAGCCGCAATCGACCGGGGGCGCCTCCACGGCATCCGGCTCATCCCCGCCCGCTCCTCCGGCGCGCTCTCCGACGCGGATGCCGACGCGGCGGCCGCCGGCGACGAGCGCCGCTTCACGCGTCTCGTCTTCGACCGGGCGGTGAGCGGCACACGCGAGCTGCTCGCACGCTCGGCGCGCACGGGGCAGCTGGCACTGCTGCAGGCGCGGCGCGTCGTGCAACCGATCGTAGACCAGCTGTTGCGCCAGCGGACCTCGCTCGTGGGCCTGACCGCGATGAAGCGCCACGACGCCTATACGCTTGCGCACTGCGTCAACGTCAGCATCCTCGCGGTGCGGATGGGGCAGTTCCTCGGCCTCTCGCGCGGCGAGCTCGCGGCTATCGGCACGGCCGGCTTGCTGCACGACGTGGGCAAGATTCGCGTGGACCCCGACGTGCTGCGCAAGCCCGGCCCGCTCGCTGACGCCGAGTGGGCGGCGTTGCGTCGCCACCCGCTCGAGGGCCTGCGCCTGATCAGCCACTTCTCGGTCACGTCCGAGCTGATGCTCGATGCGATGCGCGTCGCCTTCGAGCACCATATGAACGTCGATCACTCCGGCTACCCGGCGATCGAGCATCCACGCGAGCTCGGCTCGTTCTCGCGCATCGTCGCGGTCGCCGACCGCTTCGACGCCGCGACGGCCCACCGTTCACACGTGGCGCGCCCGCTGACGCCGCACGAAGCGCTGCGCATGCTCGTGGGGCAGGGCGACACCCGGATGGACCGCGCCGTGCGCTGGGCCCTCGTGCAGGCCCTCGGGCTCTATCCCGCCGGGACGCTGTTGCGGACCCGGGCCGGCAGGCTGCTGCTCAGCCTGAGCCCGAGTACGACCGACCTGCGCCGCCCCATCTGCAGGCCCCTCGAGGTGACGCCCGAGGGCGCCGTTCGCCTGCATCTCGAGCTCCACGAAGCGCCGATCGCGCCGGATGACGTCGTGGCACAAGTGATCGCTCCCGAGGAGCTGGGCGCGGACGTCGAGGAACTGCTGGCGGCGTAGACGGGGACGCAGCTCCAGTAGGCGACTTCGCGCTTACCGGCATCTTCGTAGCTGCCGACGCTGCCCACGACCTGCCCGTCGCAGACGATGGTCTTGTTGACGATCAGGCGCGCAGTCGAACGATACGTGTGGGGCGGCGGCCTTGGCGCAGTCCAAGTTTGTGACTACCGCCGCGCGAAGTGATCCCAACCTGCAGCCGCCCTCCCCGCCACCGTCCCGCCCGACCACGCCCACTGAAAGTTGAATGCCGGTTCAGGGGCGAGACCATGCGTCGCGATCAGGCACTATTCGTTCGGATCGGCGAACGCCAGAGGTTGCGTGACGATCGATCGCGACAGATGGCGGCGGATGATTGCGGATGGTTTTCGCAAAATTCTGACACAGCGTTGCCCCGGCTACGCGCGGCGGCTAGTGGGGCAGGTCGGTGGCCTCGGCGAGAAACTCCTCGACCAGCCCCGCGGTCGCCTCGATCGCCCCCGGGCGCCTCGGCGCGGTGATCTCGCCGAGATAGTCCCCATGCGCGCCCGGCAGGACCAGCAGCCGCGCGCTCCCGATCAGGCGCGAGAGCTCGAGCGCGTGCTCAGGCGTCACGATGTCGTGGTCGCCGCAGATGACCAGGGTGGACGCCTTGACGCCGCGCACCTGATCGTCGGGCAGGTCGGTGAACGCGCGCATCCGCTCGAGGTCACGGTCGTGCATGCGGCGCAGCGCCGCGGTGTCGGGGTTCACGCGCAGAAACTCGGCCTTGAGCGCGGCGGGCATGCCGTCGAAGTTGGCGTTCGCCATCATCGGCCAGAACCAGCTCTGTGCTCCAGCGCGCTTGGTGAACGATGAAGCGAAGACGAGCTTCCGTACGCGCTCGGGATGCCGGATCGCCACGAGCAGCGCGTTGCTCGCGCCGTTGCTGAAACCCATCAGGTCGGCCTTGGCGATGTCGAGCTGCTCCAGCGCTGCCGCGACATCGTCCGCGCTCTGCTCGAAGCGCTCGGGACCAGGATGCGTGCTTGAGCGGCCGTGCCCCTGTTCTTCGAACGCGATGACCCGCCGGTGGCGCGAGATCAGCGGCAAGAACCGCCCGAACGTGGCCTGAATCGTCGAGCCGCCGCCCGGCAGGAGGACGAGCGGCGTGCCGACCGCGGGGCCGTACTGCTCATGGTAGAGCGCGATGCCGTTGACCGTGACGTGGCCGGTGGAGTGGTGTGAAGTCATGATCGGATGTGCCGCCATGGTCGCAGCCGCCGGGACCGCGGCGAGCAGGGTGGTCAGCAGAGACGATCGCATAGGCACCGCACCTTACCGCACGGAGCGACTCGCGCAAGCCACGTTGACCACGCCATCCCGAGGCCACGCGTACCGAGCCGTATCTGCCGCCCGCAGCGGTTCAACCTACCTGGTCGCCGCCGCCTCTCCCGCCACCATCCCGCTCGACCACGCCCACTGGAAGTTGAATCCCCCCAGCCTTCCCTCCACGTCCAGCATCTCCCCGCACAGCCATACGCCTTTCGCCACCCGCGACTCCAGCGTCGAGGCGTCGACCTCCGACAGCGGCACGCCGCCCGCCGTCACCTCGGCCTTCTCGTAGCCGAGTGTGCCGGTCACGCCGAGATCCCGCTCCAGGAGTCCGCGAAGCACGGTGGATCGCCGCTCGCGCGGGATCTGCGACATCGCGGCGCCGCCCACGCCGCTCTCGGTCGTGAGCAGGTCGGCGATCCGCTCGGGCAGGCGCTCGGCGAGCCAGGTGCGCACGCCGCGCCGCGGGTTGGCGGCGGCGTAGTCCACCCAGGCGCGCTCGAGCTGCTCGAACGACTCTCCCGGCACGAACGACACGGTCAGGCGGCGCGCCTTGGCTTCGGCTCGGTGCCAGCGGCGCGACAGGTCGAGCGCGGCGGGGCCGGTCACGCCGAAGTGGGCGAAGAGCAGCGAGCCGCGCACGCGCGACTCCACGCGGCCATCCACCCACAGCGCGAGCTCGACCTCGAGCGTCACGCCCTGCGCCGAGCGGCACATCGGATCGACCGCGACGAGCGGCGTGAGCGCCGGTACGGGCGGCACGAGCGTGTGGCCGAGCGAGACCGCCAGCCCGTACCCGGTGCCGTCGCTGCCCGTCCGCGGGAACGAAAGTCCCCCTGTCGCGAGCACGACGGCGTCGGCGTCCAGCCACTCGTCGGGTTCGACGTCCGACAGCGCGAACGAGGTCTCGCCCGCGCGCGCCACGCCCTCGCCGAACACGGCGCTGCCACTCACCTCCTGGACGCCCGCGCGCCAGCCGGCGCCGGCCCGCTCGAGACGCACCACGCGCGCTCCCGAGCGCAGCACGACGCCCGCGCGACCGACGGCTTCGAGCAGCGCGTCGAGCACGGTCTGCGCGTCGTCGCTCACCGGGAAGTACTTCCCGGTCTCTTCCAACTTGAGCGCCACGCCGAGGTCGCGCTCGAACCACTCGACCGTCTGTGGCACCGGGAACGCGCGGAGCACGCGGCGGATCACGTTGGGCGAGCCGCCGTGGAAGTCGCGCTCGCTGACGGTCGCATGCGTCACGTTGCAGCGAGTGCCGCCGCTCATCAGGATCTTCAAGCCGACGCGCGGATGCGCATTCAGCAGCGTCACCCGCGCGCCGGCCTCGGCCGCGCGGATCGCGGCGGTCAGTCCGGCCGCACCGGCGCCGGCGACGAGCACGTGGCGGGGGGGCATCGAGCGAGCCTATCCCGCGTCGGGCCGCGGTACCAATCCGCCGCGTACCGGACCTCTCCGACGCTCGCTCGGCTATGCTCGCCCGCATGAGCTTCCGGCCGCCACCAGATCCGTCCCCACACGAGTCCTCCGCGCGAATGGAGCCGCGCCGCAGGCCGTCCGCGCGCCTGCGATCGCTCCTCGCCGGCAGCACGGTCCTCACCCTCGCGCTTCTCTCCGCTTGCGCTCGCCGCACTCCCGAACCGTGGGAGGAAGTGCACCTCGGGACCGATGCCCGTTTCAGCGGGATCTGGTTCACCGACTCGCTCAATGGCTGGATCGCGGGCGGTGCGCGCGAGGTGGCGGGCGGCATGCTCGGCCGCACACGCGACGGCGGGCGCACGTGGCGGATCGAATCCGGCATCGTGCCGGGTACCGCCGCGGGCTTGGGACTCAACGGGATCGTCTTTCGCGACACCGCGCGCGGTTGCGTGGTGACGAGCGACGGCTCCATTCACTCGAGCTCCGACGGCGGCCGGAGCTGGCGCGCGACGCGAACCGGCCGTTCCCCGGGCGACGGCCTCGCGCACCTGCAGCTGCTTGGCGAGCTGGACGGCTGGGCGATCGGCCCGGCGAGCATCGTGGGCACCCGGGACGGCGGCGAGACGTGGACGGTCCGCGCGCGCAATACGCTCGAGACCGGTTACCTCTCGGGCAACGCGGTCGCGTTCACCGACGACTCGCACGGCTGGCTCGTGCGCCATGCCGGCGTGCTCATGCGGACGTACGACGGCGGCACCACGTGGACGCGGGTTGGGCTCACGCTCCCGCCGGGCGCCGCGCCCACGCTCTGGGACGTCACGTTCGTGAACGCGGATCAGGGCTGGCTCGTGGGCGACGAGGGCACGATCTTCCACACCTCGAACGGCGGCGAATCCTGGCAGCGCCAGATCGAGGGCGTGCCGGTCGAGCGCGTGCTCGCGCGCGGCGAGCGCCCGCGCCCACCGGACATCGTCCCGGGGCTCGACGGCGGCCCGTCGCGACTCTCGCTCACCGCGGTACGCTTCGCGGATCCCGAGCGCGGCTTCGCGCTCGGCTCCTACGCCGATGCCGGCGAGTCGGTGGTCTTGGGCACACGGAACGGAGGCGAGACGTGGCGCACCGAGCACGTGGCTCCCGGCCAGCACCTGCACGCGCTGTTCGTGCTGGACCGGATGCACGCCTGGGCGGTGGGCGATCGCGTGCGCGAGCGGCCGCAGGTGCTCGTGCGCTACCGGGGAACGCCTTAGCGGACCACGCCCCCGAACCAGGGCCCGCCCCGACCTAAACGCCGGCCGCCGCCACTCGGCTCAGCGAGCCGCGCGCTCCGGAATCTCGATCGAACGCATGAGCACATCGAACGCGCTCTCCACGCCCGGCGCTTCCGGCGTCGCGGTCTCGAGCACGAGCAGTCGGCCACACGCGACGCGGCAGGCGAATCGCTTGCGATCGGTGTGCGCCATCCGGCTCCACGCGCGCACCTGCCACCAGCCGTCGCGCCCGAGCTCCGCGCTCTCGATCTCGTGCCGCAGCGTGTCGAGCCGCGACGCGTACACCCACCCCGCGAGCCCACCGAGCGTGGGTCGAGGGAGCGCGAGCGCCCGCGCCTCGAGTGTATCGAACGCGTCGTCCAGCTCGGGCGTTTCGCTGCGCGTGGGGTCGTAGCTCACGTCGTCGAAGTAGCGCCAGAACGCGCGGCGCTGATCGAGCGTCAGCAGCTCGAGCACGGGATCGCTCCGCTCCCCGAGCCGCGCGATCGCCTCGCGCGTGCGCCCCGTGCGCTCGATCACTCGGGCGGCGCGCACCTCGCTCGCCAGCGATTCGGGCTCGGCGACGCCTGCGTCCACGAGCACGATGCGGAGCTCGCCGGAGCGGAACTCGTGGCGCGCACCGTTGTCCACGTGGTCCCAACCCCGCGGGACGACCAAGGTGAGCGGCACCTGCCCGACGCGGACGCTCACGCTCGGCGGCTGGCGCGCGCACGCGCCCGCGAGGGCGAGAGCGAGCGCCGCGAGCGAAACGCGGGCGAGGCTAGCGCGACGCACGCGCCTGCGGTTCCGGGAAGCGCACGCTCGCGAGCACCTGCTCGAACACGTGCTGGTTTTCGGGCCGCCCCTGGTAGATGGCTTGGAACGCGCAGCCGTTCACCACCCAGAAGACCTGCCGGTAGAGGAGGCGCTGCTCGGGCGCATCGAGCGTGTCGTCGCCCCCGAACGCCGGCAACCCGGCGAGCGTGGTGTCGTGCGCGCGGCCGAGGATCCAGCGCGCCGGCTCGCTCATGCGCTCGGGCCGGAGCCGGAGGCGCGGGAGGAGTTCGGCGAGCGTGGGGCGAAACCCGTCCACCGCGCGGAGCCCCGCGTCGAGATCGTCCTTCACGAACGAGACATGGCCCCCGGCCACATCGGTCTCGGCGCGATTCACCGCCGCATTCAGCCCGGCCGCGGCCTGCGACTCGGCGTCGGTGAGCGGATCGTCGATCTGCACGCGGAGGAGCGAGAGCCGGCGATAGAGCTCGCGCTCGTCGAGCCTGGGGAACTCGGCGATCAGCGCCTCGATCCGCTCGCGCGGCAGGCGCTCCGTCCAGCTCTTCTGGGCGGCCACGCTCAGCACCTGGCCGCCGCCACCGCGGAGGATGAAGCGCACGCCGACGAAGCCACCGCCGGCATCGCCCTCGCGCTCCCACGGCTCCGGCGGCGCCGAGAACTCGACCGGCTGGGCCACCCAGCCGAATCGCTCCGGCGGCCCGAGGCGCACCCGTCGCGGCATCGACCGACCGGAGCAGGCGGGAATCGCGAAGAGCGCGACCGCCAGGACGATCAGCGGCCAGGCCGCGAACGATGGCCTGGCTCGATCGGTCACGGGGTCGCGGCGCGACATGGGGTCCCTCCCGGCTCGCGTGCATGCGTCAGAGGTTGGCCGCGGGAGCGTAGCATGTGCGAAACGGGTCGCCCTCGCCACGAAGCTCCGCGTTCGCCGGCTTCGCCACCGTCGTCCGCTAGCCCCGGACGCCGCAAGGGGCTAGCGGCCGTGGCCCCGGTGCCCGTGGCACTCGCGACGCGCGCGCCCGGGGCGGCTTGCAACGCGCGCGCCCGCGCCAGCGTATCCTCCCACCGGCACCCGTCATCCGCCGGCGTGGTGGCCAGCGTGGAGCCCGAGCAGTGGTTGCCCCGCTTCCCGAGCGGAGTATCCTCGCGGTCCCCCCTCTTCTGGAGGTGCCATGCTCCTGCTTCCCGTGATCATGCTCGCCGTCCCGCTCATCTTCATTTTATTCGGCGCGGGCATCTACAACTCGCTCGTCACGCTGCGCAACCGGTTCAAGAACGCGTTCGCGCAGATCGACGTGCAGCTCACGCGCCGTCACGACCTGATCCCCAACCTGGTCGAGACCGCGAAGGGTTACCTCGCGCACGAGCGCGAGACGCTCGAGGCCGTCGTCCGCGCGCGTGCCGCCGCGATCTCGGGGCTCCAGGCCGCGAAGGCGAACCCGGGCGACCCGGCGAGCATCCAGGCGCTGGGCGGCGCCGAGGCGACGCTCACGGGCGCGCTCGGCCGGCTGCTCGCGGTCGCCGAGGCCTATCCGGACTTGAAGGCCAACCAGACCATGATGCAGCTCTCCGAGGAACTCACCGCGACCGAGAACAAACTGGCCTTCACGCGCCAGGCGTACAACGACTCCGTCCTGAGCTACAACAATGCCTGCGAGGTGTTCCCCAACAACCTCATGGCGGGCATGTTCGGGTTCCGCCCGGCCGAGATGCTGCAGGTCGCCGAGCCGGCCGACCGCGAGGCGCCCAAGGTTTCGTTCGCCAAGTAGACATGGATTTCTTCGCGCGGCAGGACCGCGCCCGCGCGCAGACCGCACAACTGCTCGGGCTGTTCATCTTCAGCGTCGGCCTGGTGGTGGCGGTGATCACGCTCGTGCTCGTGGTGGTGATCGGCAGCAACTACCGTGACCCCGATCTGCTGGTCGGGAGCTCCGCGTGGTGGATCGCCCAGGCCCCCTTGAGCGCCGCGTGCGCGGCCGGCGTGCTGTTCGTGGTGCTGGCCGGCACCGCCTACAAGCTGCTCATGCTCCAGGGCGGCGGTGCGGTGGTGGCGCGCTCCATGGGGGGCGACCTCGTGGACGCCAACACGACCGACCCGCTCCAGCGACGGCTCTTGAACGTGGTCGAGGAGATGGCCATGGCCTCGGGCGTGCCGGTGCCCGCGGTCTACGTGCTCGGCTCGGAATCGGCGATCAACGCGTTCGCGGCGGGGCACACGCCGGCGGACTCGGTGGTGGCGGTCACGCGCGGCGCGCTCGAAAAGCTGGATCGCGCGGAGCTGCAGGGCGTCATCGGCCACGAGTTCAGCCATATTCTGAACGGCGACATGCGGCTCAACATGCGGCTCCTCGGATTCGTCGCCGGGCTCTTCGCCGTCGCCACCGTCGGGCGCGTGCTCATGCGCGCCGGGCGCGGGCGCAAGGGCGGTCCGATCGTGGTCGCGGGTCTCGCGATGTTCGCGCTCGGCTGGATCGGCGTGCTGCTCGGCCGCATGATCCAGGCCGCGATCTCGCGCCAGCGCGAGTTCCTCGCGGATGCCTCGTCGGTGCAGTTCACGCGCGATCCGACTGGGCTCAAGGAGGCGCTCGTCAAGATCGGCGACCCGGCCAGCGGCTCGCGGCTCGCCGCGCACGACACCGGCGACGTGGCGCACATGCTGTTCGCCTCCGGGTTGAACGAGATCTTCGACACCCATCCGCCGCTCGAGGAGCGCATCCGGGCCCTCGATCCGTCGTTCACGCCGGAGGTCATCGCGCGCGAGCGGGAGCGCCTCGCGAAGCTGGCGAGCGCTGCCGCGGCGGCCGCGGCGCGGAGCGCGGCGTCCGTCCCGATTGCGGCCGCAGGCGGGCT
>DATDEX010000314.1:0-9589 GCA_036522895.1 Candidatus Eiseniibacteriota bacterium
CAAGCGCGGCATCGACAAGGCGGTGGACGCCGTCGTCGAAGACCTCAAGAGGATGTCCAAGTCGACCAAGGGCAAGAAGGAGATCGCCCAGGTCGCGACCATCGCCTCCAACAACGACAAGACGATCGGCAGCCTGATCGCCGAGGCGATGGAGAAGGTGGGCAAGGACGGGGTCATCACCGTCGAGGAGTCGAAGTCGGCCGACACCGTGCTGGACGTGGTCGAGGGCATGCAGTTCGACCGCGGCTACCTCTCCCCCTACTTCGTGACCGACGCGGAGCGGATGGAGGTCGTGCTCGAGGACGCGCTGGTGCTGATCCACGAAAAGAAGATCAGCGTGATGAAGGACATGCTCCCGCTGCTCGAGCAGGTCGCGCGCTCCGGCAAGCCCTTCCTGATCATCGCGGAGGATATTGAAGGCGAAGCCCTGGCTACTCTGGTGGTCAACAAGCTGCGCGGCACGCTGCACACCGCGGCGGTGAAGGCTCCCGGCTTCGGCGATCGCCGCAAGGCCATGCTGGAGGACATCGCGATCCTGACCGGCGGCAAGGCCATCACCGAGGATCTCGGCATCAAGCTCGAGAACATCAAGCTCGAGGACCTCGGCAAGGCCAAGAAGATCGTGGTGGACAAGGACAACACCACCCTCGTCGAGGGCGCGGGCAAGACCGCGGCCATCGAGGGCCGCATCAAGCAGATCCGCGCGCAGATCGAGGAGACCACCTCGGATTACGACCGCGAGAAGCTGCAGGAGCGGCTCGCCAAGCTGGCCGGCGGCGTGGCGGTCATCAAGGTGGGCGCCGCGACCGAGACCGCGATGAAGGAGAAGAAGGCCCGCGTCGAGGACGCGCTCAACGCCACGCGCGCGGCGGTCGAGGAAGGCATCGTGCCGGGCGGCGGCGTGGCGTACATCCGCAGCCAGAAGGCGCTCGACACGCTCGCGGCCGAATACGAAGGCGACATGCGCATCGGCATCAACATCATCCGGCGCGCGCTGGAGCAGCCGCTCCGCACGCTGTGCGACAACGCCGGCGTCGAGGGCTCGGTCGTCGTCGAGGCGGTGAAGAAGGAGAAGAAGTACATGGGCTACAACGTGGACACCGAGGAGATGGTGGACATGTTCGAGGCCGGCGTCATCGACCCGACCAAGGTGACGCGCACGGCGCTGCAGAACGCGGCGTCGGTGGCGAGCCTGTTGCTCACGACCGAGGCGCTGATCACGGAGATCCCGGAGAAGAAGAAGTCTCCGGCTCCGGGCCAGCAGGGCTTCGATCAGGGCGACTACTGATCGGGCGCTAGCCTCACCGCAGCAACACCGCGCACGAACGCCTCCGGGGGACTTCCCCCGGGGGCGTTTCGCGTTGGGGGAGAGCGGCCGGTCAGCGCCTGGGCCACGCCGCGCGGGAGAAGCCCCTTGGGGATAGGAACGACGGAGGCTATGCTCCGAACCCGCCATGCTGAGATCGCTCGCCGCCGTCGCCCTCGTTGCCGCCGTGTCCATGCCGCCGTGGGAGATCACCCTGGCGCCTCCCGGCGAGCCCGGCCCTCCGCTCGTCATCGAGGGAACGCTGCTCGCGCTGCCGGACTCGACCCCGGTTCGCGACGCGGAGATCCGCGCCTACCAGCAGGACGTGAGCGGCCATTACTTGCGGAACGGCGAGCCGCGCCCACATCTCGACGGCACGCTGCGGACGAACGTGCTCGGGCAGTTTCGCATCCACACCGTGCTCCCGGGCGCGGCGGAGGGGTTCTCGCACGTTCATTTCGAGATCCGCGGGGCCGGGATCGCGAAGCAGATGCAGACGGTGGGGTTTTGCCGCCGCGTCGGTGCCGGCTCCGACTCCGCGTTCGCGAAGCTGCCGTGGATGCTGACGCTGCCCGTGACCCCGGCGACCCGGGTGCCGGCGGAAACACGGTGGGCCTACGCCGATCCCGCCTCTCCCGCCGGCTATCGCGTGCGGACGACGCTCTACGTGCGCCTCGCGCCACCGCGCTCGGACTGACGGCCATCGGCGCGGCCTCGACCGTTTCGGTACAACAGGAGGATCGATGAAGCGCTCGTCACAAGTGACCCCGTATGGAGTCCTGGCCGCCTGCTTGCTCGCCGGCGGCGTGCTGGCCACATTCCAGGGTGCGACCGCGCAGGCACAGGAGAAGTTCACGAACCTGAAGGTGCTGCCCAAGGACATCTCGCAGGAGGAGCTGCGGGCCACGATGGGGCAGTTCGCGCGCGCGCTCGGCGTGCGGTGCAACGCCTGCCACGCGGCCCGGAAGGACGGCAGCCAGGGGCTCGACTTCGCGCTCGACGACAAGCCCGAGAAGAAGACCGCGCGCGCGATGATCGAGATGACCCGGGATCTCAACGAGAAGTACCTGAGCGCGCTCGAGGACCGCGGCAATCCGCCGGTGAAGGTGCAGTGCTTCACCTGCCACCACGGCACGAACCGCCCCCGGATGCTCCAGGACGTGCTCAAGCTGGCGTACGCCAAGGGCGGCATCGACTCCACGCGCGCGCGCTATTCGGCGCTGCGCGACCGGTACTACGGCACGGCCGCGTACGATTTCGGCGAGGTGCCGCTGGCGGACGTCGCGCTGTCCCTCGCCGACAGCGGCCACGTGGCCGATGCGAACAACCTGTTCGCGTTGAATGTGGAGATGAACCCCAAGTCGGCGTTCGCCCAGCGGCAGCTCGCCGCGGGCAACGTGCTGCTGGCGTTCTCGGAGCAGGGCGGCGATTCCGGGGCCGCGGTGTATCAACGGTCGAAGGCGCAGTTCGGCCAGCCGCGCGATCAGGAGAACCTGGTCGCGAACATCGCGGAGCGCCTGATGCGATCGGGCAAGAGCGAGGCCGCCATCGCCGCCTACAGGCTCAACGCCACCGAGCACCCGCAATCCGGCGACGCGTTCGGCGACCTGGGCGGCGCGTACGTGAAGCACGGCGACAAGAAGCTGGCGATCGACGCCTACCTCACGGCGGTCTCGCTGGACCCGGCGGACACGAGCTCCGTGAAGCAACTCGAGTCGCTCAAGGTGAGCAAGGGAAAGATAGAAAAGGCGCGGAAGAAGAAGTGAGCGCAGCCGCACCTCGCGCGAACGCCCCCGGGGGACTCCCCCGGGGGCGTTTCGCGCTGGAGGGGGGGCCAGAACCGTGACCGGCTCGCGCAGGGCGGTAACGCGCCTCGGCTGCCAGGCGAAATCCCTCGAGTCCATAGGGTTAGGCCAGTTCTAAAGCAAGCGAGCGCTTGCAAACGAGATTTTCCCAAATCCGGGCGTGATTCTAAACATTATATGCGTTAGTTTTAGAATCAGAGCCCGGGAGAGCGCACTCGCGCCCCGGGGTCCACCTCGGGAGGTCGGTCATGGACACCAGGAGAAGTTTTCGTCTGACAGCAGCCCTCATCGCGTGCGGCATCTTCGGGCTGGCGTTCACGCAGGCCGCGGCGGACCGCGGGCACAACCACGGCCGCACGAACCGGGACTTCGACGACGTCGTGCAGGAGTTCTCTCGCGCCGAGCTCGCCAAAGGGCGGCAGATCTTCCGCTACGACACGTTCGGCGACGAGGCCTGGTGGGGCAACGCGCTCGGGCTCCACAAGGCCATCGAGGGCGAGCACCACGGCGGGGTCGGACCCGGCGTGAGCCCCGCGACGGCGCTGGCCGTCGGCCTCAAGGTGGACGTGGACGCGCTGCCCTCCGAGCTCCAGGACAAGCTCCGGCACGGGCGCGTCGATCTCAACGATCCGGCCACCACGCTGGCGCTGCTCAAGCTCAACTCGGTCGTCGGCGTCACCGGCCACTTCAAGGGCGATGGCAGCCTCGAGTCCATGGGCATCCAGTGCGCCCTCTGCCATTCCACCGTGGACAACTCGTTCGCGCCGGGCATCGGTCACCGGCTCGATGGCTGGGCCAATCGCGACCTCAACGTGGGCGCGATCGTCGCGCTGGCGCCCACGCTCGACCCCATCGCCCAGCTGCTCGGCGTGGACGTGCCCACGGTGAAGACCGTGCTCAACTCGTGGGGTCCCGGAAAGTTCGACGCCGAGCTGATCCTGGACGGCAAGGCGTTTCGTCCCGACGGCAAGCCCGCGGCGACGCTGATTCCGCCCGCGTTCGGCCTGCGCGGCGTGAACCTGCACACCTGGACCGGCTGGGGCTCGATTCCGTACTGGAACTCGTTCGTCGCGGTGCTCGAGATGCACGGCAAGGGTCGGTTCTTCGATCCGCGGCTCGACGACGCCACGCAGTTCCCGGTCGCGGCGAGGGCGCACTTCGGGCACGTGACGAGCGAGCCCGACCTTGTGTCGGAAAAGCTCCCCGCGCTCCACTACTACCAGCTCTCGATTCCCGCCCCGGCGCCGCCTCCCGGAAGCTTCGACGAGGCCGCGGCCGAGCGCGGCGGTGCCCTGTTCGGCGGCAAGGCGAAGTGCGCGAGCTGTCACACGAGCGACGCGGGATCCGACCCGGGCTGGAACCTGCACCGGGGTGCGGCGATCGGCATCGACGAGTTCCAGGCGGAGCGTGCGCCCGACCGCGCCTACCGCACGGCGCCGCTCAACGGCCTCTGGACCCACATGAAGGGCGGGTTCTTCCACGATGGCCGGTTCGCGACGCTGCTCGACGTCATCAACCATTACGACGACTTCTTCCATCTCGGGCTCGCGCCGGGCGAGAAGAGCGACATCGTCGAGTACTTGAAGTCGCTTTCGGACGACGTTCCCTCGAGCGTGCGTCGCGCGACCACGCTCAACGCCGGCACGGACGCCGTGGATGCGAGCCTGGAGCCGCCGGCCCCGTCCGGGGGCTTGAGCGTGTGGCCGCAGCCGGCGACGCCGCGGGGGAGGGTCCAGATCGCGTTTCTCTCGCCGTCCCGCGCCGGGAGCCAGGTTCCGGGCGATCTCACGGTGGGCATTTACGACGTGGCCGGGCGGCGCGTGTCGCAGGTGGCCGCTGGCTCGATGGCCGCCGAGCGCGGCATGATCACGGTGGCATGGGACGGCACCGAAGCGGGCGGCGCCGCCGTCGGAGCGGGGGTCTACTTCGTCCGTGTGGCCGCGCCCTCGGCGGGATTCCACGCCGAGCGACGCATCGTGGTTCGTTAGGGTGCGGGGGGTTACTCCCCCGCACGTTCGCGGCCACGGAAACTCCAATCCTCATAGGAAATTCCCATCCCTGCCCCCCCGCCGCTGATACGCTCTAGCGAGGGTGTAGTGATCGGTCATCGGGCACGAGTGGAGCCGCTTTATGTCAGCCGCATTCCGACTTTGTCTCGCCTCGCTCCTGTGGATCGTTCCGGCCGTCGCCGGGGCCGCGACGAGCCGCCCTGGGCTCCCGGTCCCCGATGGACCGGTGCAGGCGATGACGACGCTCGGGAACCGCCTGTATTTCGGGGGCCGCTTCCAGACCGTCGGCCGCGCCACCGAGGGCTTCGTGATCGCGGACACGTCGACGGGCGCGATCCTCGGTCCCCCCACCATGCTGGGCTCGACCAACGTGATCCTCCCGGACGGACACGGCGGGTGGTTCATTGGCGGGTCATTTCACGAGATCGGCGGCCAGCCTCGCGCGAACGTGGCGCATCTGCTCGCGGACGGGAGTGTGTCCGCATGGAATCCCGACCCCGACAGCGCGGTGTTCGGCCTGGCGGTGGCGAACGGGCGTGTCTATCTCGGCGGCGCGTTCGCGACCGTGGATGGCCGACCGCGACGAAACCTTGCGGCGGTCGACTCCGCGACCGGCCGGGCACTCGATTGGGATCCGAGCCCGGACGCCCCGGTTCGGCGACTCGTGGTGGGCGCCGGCCAGGTGTTCTTCTGCGGGAGCTTTCATACCGTTGCGGGACAGCCGCGCACATTGATCGCGTCTGTCGACGCGATCTCCGGGGCGCTCTCGACGTTCGCGCCGGTACCGGGTCCGCAGAGTTTCTACGGCACGGCTATCAATGCCGTGGCTCTGCGCGACACCGTGCTCTACGTGGGGGGGCTGTTCGGGAGCATGGGCGGCGTGGTCCGGGACAACCTTGCGGCATTCGGAATCCCCAGCGGCCAGCTTACCGCGTGGGCGCCACGCACGAAGTATACGAGTGGACTGATCATTCACCCGTCCTTGATTCCCCCCACGGTCGGGGTGCTCGAGATCGTAGGCACCAAGACCTACATCGCGGGCCAGTTCAATAGCGTGAACTCTCAAGATCGGTTCGGCACGGCCACGGTGGACGTCGAGACCGGAGCCCTGGGGGATTGGTTTCCGATCGCGCCGGGTGTCAACAGCATGGCGTTCGATGGCGCGAAGGTCTACATGGCCGGGTCCACCACCCTGAGCAATCCCGTCCGCAACTACTTCCTGGCGGTCGACACGCTGCGCGGAGCTCTCTTGCCCTGGGACCCTCAGATCGATCCTGTCGGCAACGCGATCGCGGTCCAGGATGGCAAGGTGGCGATCGGCGGCAGCTTTGCGAGGGTGGACTTGCGTGCGCGCGCGAACCTCGCCGCGGTGGAACTCGACACCGGTGGGCTCTCGGACTGGGCACCCGGAGCCGACGGCGCCGTTGCGGCACTCGCGATATTGGATTCGACCGTATACGTCGGTGGTGAGTTCACCCGCATTGGCGGAGCGGATCGCCCGCGACTTGCGGCGTTGGATCCGGGGACCGGAGCCGCCACGCCCTGGACGCCCAGCGGGATGCAGGCGGGCGACGCGGTCTTCTCGCTCGCAGCGCGCGGCACCCGCTTGTACGCCGGCGGCATGCGGATCGAGGATGCCGACCACGAGCACGGGACCGTGCAGGCATTCGAACCGGCGACCAGCGCCGCGCCGCTGTGGATCGCGACCCCGGACCGCGAAGTGATCGCGGTCGCCGCGACCGATTCCGCCGTCTACATCGGGGGTTTCTTCAGCTCCGTCCGGGGCTCCCCGCGGGCCGGTGCCGCCGCCCTCGAGCCCGCGGCCGGGGTGCCGACCGCGTGGGATCCAATGCTGGATAACTCGGTTTTCGTGCCCAGCGTCCATGCCATGGCGCCGTGGGGGACAGGCGTGTACCTGGGGGGGAGATTCATCGCCGCACGGGGCTCCCCACGAAACGGCATCGCATTCGTGGATGCGCGGACCGGCGAGGTCGGAAGCTGGAACGTCCCTCGGTTCACGGGCCCGGTGGAGCGCGTGTTCGTGGCCGCGATCGAGCGGCTGAATGACGTGGTCTACATCGGCGGAGACATTTTTACCCCGGCGGGCGTCAGCCCGCCGCTCGAAGAGGCGGTAGCCGCGGACGCGAACACCGGGGAGATACTCGATTGGCCAACGGGATTCGACCGGGCCGTCCAGACGATCACGTCGAGCGGTGATGCGGTCTACCTCGGGGGGATCTTCACGAGGGTGCTCGGGCAGCAGCGACTGGGGTTCGCCGCGCTCGACACGGCAATCTCCCTGCATCCGCCGCCACCGCCGCCACCGCCACCGCCGCCACCGCCGCCACCGCCACCGCCACCACCACCACCACCGGAGGGGCCGGATGCTCCCGCATTGCGCGCGTCACCGAACCCCACCCCGGGTGAGCTCGCCCTCGAACTGGCCGTGCCCGGAGTCGAGCGGGTGCGCGTGAGCCTGCATGACCCGCAGGGCCGCGAGGTCGTGGTCCTGTTCGATGGCGTGGTCTCGAGTGGCCGGCAAATCGTGACGTGGAACGGCGTGGCCGGGGATCACCGGCTCGCGAACGGCCTCTACCTGCTCCGCGCCGATATCGGCGGGACGAGGCTGACCCGACGGATCGCGGTCATTCGCTGACTCGGGTGGACGCGAGCAACTCGCCGCTGAACCGCTGCGGGAGGAGAGCGCGGCGACGACGGTGCTCGCCCGGCCACGATTCGACGCGTTCTAAGGAACCGGGATCGAGCGGGGCTTCGACCATTGAGCCCGGCCCGCCCGTGGGCTCGCTCCTGTCGCACGCTCCTCCCGGTCGGGCCTCCGCCCCGCCCGGGTGCCCTGCAACGCCACGTGCAGAAACGGGGCTGCACTTTGAGCCCGCGGACAGGTCCATGTGAGGAGTACCGGCGCGTGCGCGGGTGTCGCCGCCACGCGCCGAGGACCACTAGTGCACCACCCGAACCCGGACCGGTTACTGACCACAGACGATGGGCGCGTGAATTCATGGACGTTTCCGCAGCTCAGCGGGGTTCCATGAACGGACGGCGCTCCGTCGGCCGCGACTCCGTAACGCTTCCTGCGGGAGGTCACCATGCGGGCACGCAAAGGCTCTGGACCAGGTGAGGCATTCGTCGGCGTACACCCGCGGCAAACGAGCCGAGCGTCGAAAGCCGCACGGGTCGAATGCGTCACGATCCTCCTCGCGGTGGGCCTCCTGCTCGCCGGCTGCGGGGGCAGGTCTCCGGGGATGAGCACCGCCCCCGAGGCGGACGCGACCGTGGACACGGTGAACACTTCCTCGGCCTTGCCCGCGGCCACGGACCTCGTCGGCACGACCAGGCTCGGAGGGCCCTTGCGCGGGCTCGACGCGGCGGAGCTGGCGCGCTTCAGCGCGGGCCTCGCGGACTTCGAAGACGTCGAGACGATCGAGAACGGACTCGGGCCCGTGTTCAACGAAGCGGCCTGCGTCACGTGTCACACCGCCCCGACCGGGGGCACCATGGGCCGTGCGGAGACGCGCTTCGGCAGGACCGGGGCGGGCGGGTTCGATCCGCTCGCGGAGCTCGGCGGCTCGCTCCTCCAGGATCACGCGATCGGTCCGGTCACGACCCCGGCCGGGAGCCACACGTTCGTGCCGGAGGTGGTGCCGGGCTCGGCCACGGTGACGGCACGGCGCATCACCACGCCGCTCTTCGGGCTCGGCCTCGTGGACGCGGTCCCCGATGCGCTCCTCCTCGCGCTCGCGAGGCTCGAGTCGCACTACGCGCCGGCGACCGCCGGCACTCCCAACCTGGTCACCGAGATCCGGACCGGGGCCACGCGCGTGGGACGCTTCGGCTGGAAGGCGCAGGTGCCCACGTTGCACCAGTTCGCGGGCGACGCCTACGTGAACGAGATGGGGATCACGAACCCGGAGTTCCCCACGGAGAATGCGCCGCAGGGTGACGCGGCAGCGCTGGCATTCAACCCGGCGCCGGGCTTGAACGACGACGGCGACGGCGTGGACAATTTCTCCGACTTCATGACGCTGCTCGGCGCGCCGCCGCGTGGCCCGCGGTCCGTTCAGACTGAGATCGGCGCGGTCGTGTTCCGGCAGATCGGGTGCGCGAACTGTCACACCCCGACGCTGGTCACGGGGGCGAGCCCGGTGAGGGCGCTCTCCCACAAGGCGTTCCAGCCCTACTCGGACTTCCTGCTCCACGACATGGGAGCGCTCGGGGACGGGATCGTTCAGGGCGCGGCCACCGGCAGCCGCATGCGCACGGCGCCGCTCTGGGGCCTGAGCGCTCGGCCGACCTACCTGCACGACGGCAGGGCCAATACGCCGGAGGCCGCGATCCTCGCGCACGCCGGCCAGGGGAACGATGCGCGCGACCGCTTCACGCGGCTCAGCACACGGTCGCGGGTCGCGCTGCTCACGTTCCTGCATTCGCTCTAGGGCGTGTGGCCGCCG
>DATDEX010000315.1:0-13260 GCA_036522895.1 Candidatus Eiseniibacteriota bacterium
GCGACGGTGGCCGCGGGCAGCCGGGCTGGCGCGAGTGGCGTCCGCGCGGTGGAGACGCGCCGCAGCCACCGCAGGGTGGGGCCGGCGGGCAGGAGGAACAACGCCATCCAGGGTGGCGGCCCGCCGATTCGCCGCGGAACGATCCGCCCCGGAACGACCCTCCGCGCGTCGAGCCGCCGCGGAACGACCCGCCACGCTACACCCCGCCCCGGAACGATCCCCCGCGGAACGATCCGCCGCGGCAGAATCCGCCGCCCTCGTGGCGGCAGCCGCCGAGCGAGGGCCCGCGCTGGACCCCGCCGCCTTCGAAGCCGGCCGCGCCCCGGGGGCGCGGGGGCAAGGGTTGAGGGCGCCGGCCGCGGGGCCGATGTCCTATAGTGCCGGTTCGCTCTCGAGCGACGGCGGCCGACGATCGGCCGCCGTCGTTCGGCTGTTCCCGCCGCTTCTTTCGAGGAGACACGCCTGAAGCCGTTCCTCGTGCTCGCGTCCGCGATCTCGCTGGTCCTGCTCGCCGCCCCGACGCGCGCGGAGCAGCCGGGCTTCGCGTTCCTCGAGGTCCCGGCGGGCGCGCGCGCGGCCGCGATGGGTGGCGCGTACGGGCCGGTGGCGCGCGGCGCCGAGGCGGCGTTCTGGAACCCCGCCGGGCTCGCCCAGTTCGACGGCACGCAGTTCGCGGCGAATCACACCGAGACCTACACGCACCTGCGACACGACCAGGTGGCGCTCGCGGGCCGCATGTTCGGGGGCGGCCTCGCGGCCTCGCTGCGCGCCATGTACTCGGAGCCGATCCCCGAGCGCGACGATCTCGGCAACATCATCGGCTCGTTCGGCTCGCACGACCTCGAGTTCCTGGCCGGCTACGGCCGCACGCTCGCGAGCGGGATGAGCGTTGGGTTCACCGCGCAGGTCGTGCGCGAGCGCATCGCCGATCTCGCCGCCGGCACGTGGGCGGTGGGGGGCGGCGCGGCCTGGGACCTGTCCGCGCTCCCGGGTGGGCGACTGAGCCTGAGCGTGCACAACCTGGGACCCGCCGGGCACTACACGTTCGACGGGGCGCAGGGCCAGGCCGTGCACCTGCCGGCAGCCGTCGCCGGCGGGCTGTCGCTCGCGCACGGCACGTTCCAGAACCTGACCGGCCTGCTTGCGCTCGAAGCGCGGGCGACGCGCGGCCGAAGGGCGCTCCTCTCGCTCGGCGGCGAGCTGGATTCCCCGGCGGGCGCGGCGGTCCGGTTCGGGCTCCGCGGCGGCGACGACGTGGCGACGTGGAGCGCGGGCGCGGGCTGGCGCACGAAGGCGCTGCATGTGGACTACGCGTTCGTGCCGTCCCGCCTCGAGCTCGACGACACGCATCGCTTCTCGCTGACCGCGAACTTCTAGCCGGGCCCGGTCCCGCGGATCGCCGCGTCAGGCCGGTGCCGGCCAGGTCTTGAGCTCGATGCGGCCGTCGTTCAGCTCGGCATAGCTGAAGCGGTCGATCCAGTCGCCGAGGATGAAGAACTCGCGGCCGGGCTCGCGCCGCTCGTAAGCATGGTGGAAGTGCCCGATCAGCACCCCGTCGTACCCCTCGCGAAAGCGTGGCTCGGCGATCTCGCGCCAGAGGCGCTGCGGCTCGAGCGCACCCTCGCCCCGCGAACGGCGCGACCAGCGCGACACGACGCGTGCGAGCGGCAGTCCAAGATCCGGGTGGAGGCAACCGTAGAGCGCGATCGCCGCGCGCGAGCGGAGCACGGCGCGCAGTGCGCGATAGCCGAGGTCGCCCCCCACGAGACCGTCGCCGTGGTGGAGCCACAGCTTCCGGCCCTGAGCTTCCACGGAGGCGACGCCGTCGAGCGTGCGGATCCCGAGCGTGTCGCGGAAGAACGTCCCCAACCAGAAATCGTGATTGCCATTCAGGTAGGCGATGTCGAGGCCGGTCTCACGCAGGCGCTGGAGCACGGCGAGCGTGGGGAAGTGGCGGCGCGGAATCGCGGTCCGGTACTCGAACCAGAAGTCGAACAGGTCGCCGACGATGTAGAGCGAAGCGGCCCGCCCCGGCAGCGAGTTCAGGAAGTCGTGAAGCCTGGCGGTCCGAGCGCCCTCCTCCGCGGCGGAGTCCACGCCCAGGTGGGCGTCCGAGAGGAAGAAGACCGAGGCGGCGCGCATGAGCGCGCAGCATACGCGGAGCGGCGCGCCGCCCGCCAACCGTGCGCGGGCCCGCGTGCCCCGCAGCGGTGGGCGGAATCCCCGCGCCGGTGCAGCGCGCGCTGGCGGATTGCAACCTTGCGGGCCGTGCGAGTATCGAAGCGGTCAGCGCGCCCACGAGCCGCGAGCGCATTTGACGGGCATGTGACAGCGAATCACTACCACGCGGCCGATCCGCGCCGTAAGCTCATCTCCACTCGTTTTCGCGTCCGTACCTGCCGATGATGTCGAACAAACCACAGCCGCAACGGAGGAGCCCTCACGATGAACGGCAATCGGGTCACGACCCCTCGCCACTACTTCCTCGGCGCCACGGTTCTCATCGCCGTGGGCCTCGTGCTCGGCCTGGGCCTGAGCGCCGGACTCAACCTGCCGCGCGTCTCGCGGGCCTCCAACGTCGCGCTCGCCGCGATCACGAACTCCGCGCCGCTGCCGGAGAGCCCGTTCGTCTCGGTGGTCGACAAGGCGCTGCCCGCGGTCGTGTTCATCGACGTCACGAAGAAGGTCGGCGGCGACGGGGGTGACTCCTCGGACGAGTTCATGCGCCGCTTCTTCGGCCAGCCCATGCCGCGCCAGCAGCACGTTCCGTCGTCGGGCTCCGGGTTCATCATCGACAAAGACGGGCGGATCCTCACGAACAACCACGTCGTGCGCGACGCCGAGACGATCAAGGTCACGCTGAACGACGGCCGCACGTTCAAGGCCACGGTGGTCGGGACCGATCCGGCCACGGACGTGGCGGTGATCAAGATCGACGGCACGAACCTGCCGGTCCTGCCGCTCGGGGACTCCGACAAGCTGCGCATCGGCGACTGGGCGATCGCGATCGGCAACCCGCTCGGCGACCTGCGCGGCTCGGTCACCGTGGGCATCGTGAGCGCGCAGGGCCGCAGCAACCTCAACATCTTCGGCGGCACGCCCGACTACCAGGACTTCATCCAGACCGACGCCAGCATCAACTTCGGCAACTCGGGCGGCCCGCTCTGCAGCATCCGGGGCGAGGCGATCGGCATCAACACCGCGATCAACACGAGCGGCCAGGGGATCGGCTTCGCGATCCCCATCAACCTCGCGCGGCACGTCGCCGAGCAACTGGTGGCGCACGGCACCGTGAAGCGCGCGATGATCGGCGTGACGCTCGCGAACATGACGCCGGAGATCGCCGAGGGGTTCGGGCTCGGCAACCAGCAGGGCGTCATCATCCAGAACGTGTTCAAGGGCTCGCCCGCCGAGCGGGCCGGCCTGCAGCGCAACGACGTCATCGTGGACCTGGACGGCACGCCGGTGACGGATCGCGACAAGTTCCGCCTCAAGATCGCCGACACGCCGTCGGGGACGCGGATCCGGCTCGGCGTGCTGCGCGACGGCAAGCACGTCAGCACCGAGGTCACGCTCACGGATCGTGACGACAACCTGGCGAACAACCAGATCACGCCCCCCGCGGGGGACGACGCCGGCGACATCGGGATGAGCGTGCGCAGCCTCACCCCGAGCGAGCGGACGGAGCTCAAGGTGGATTCCGGCGTCCGCGTGACCGAGGTGGCCGATGACAGCGAGGCCCAGGACAAGGACATCCAGGTCAACGACGTGATCGAAGAGGTCAATCGCGTGCCGGTGAACAACGCGGCAGAGTTCCGCGCCCAGGTCGCGAAGGTTCGCAAGGCCGGCAAGCCGGTGGTGCTGATCGTGAACCGCAATGGCGCATCGCGCTTCGAGACGCTCAAGCTCGACAAGTAGGCCCACACGCGGTACAAAGTGATCGACTCGGGCGGGAGGCGACCCAGTGTCGCCTCCCGTCACGCCATGGACGGCGGGGAGGGTTCGAAGGATCCATGTCACTCCGCAGACCGCATCGCCTCATCGTAAGCGCACTCGTGGCTGCAGGTTGCGCCGCGACGCTTGCGGCCTCGCCCGCCCCGGCGCTGGCCCAGGCGGGCGCTGCCGTGCGGTTGACCGGGATGCACACCTGGTCCTCGCCGGGCGGCACGCGGGTCGTGTTCGAGTTCAGCGCCGAGGTCGTCCCGGTGGCGCCGGATTCGGGCACGGGCTCGCAGCTCGTGGTGGCCGTGCCGGCGCCCGGGATCACGGCCGCCGAGGGCGTGCCCGCGAGCCTCGCCGTCTCGGACAGCGCGGTGGAGCGCGTGGAATCCATCTTCGACAACAGCGGCGCGCGCTTCTGGATCCGGCTGGCACCCGGCGGCAGCTTCAAGGTGTTCACGCTGCCGGCCGAGGACGACAAGCCGTTCCGCGTGGTCGTGGAGGTGACGCGCCGCGGCGCGCAGGCCGCCGAGGATAAGCGCCTCGCCGCGATCGCCGCGGTCAAGAAGAAGACGCGCACGCGGCTCGTGGTCATCGACGCCGGCCACGGGGGTGACGACAACGGTGCCCACGGCCCGGGCGGCGTGTACGAGAAGAACGTCACGCTGGCGATCGCGCGACGGCTCGCCGACGCGCTCGACGACATTCCGGGCGTCCGGGTGCTGCTCACGCGCGACCGCGACTTCTTCATTCCACTGCGCGAGCGATACCAGATCGCCGAGAAGGCGAAGGCCGACCTGTTCGTGAGCATCCACTGCAACTCGTCGCGCCGGCGCGGCTCCGGCAGCGGCACGGAGGTGTACTTCCTGTCGCTCAAGGGCGCGACGGACCAGGGCGACCAGGACCTCGCCGACATCGAGAACGCGGCCGACCGGCTGGGCGGGCTGGCCCCGCAGGCCCAGGACGACGTGGTGAGCGTGCTCTACGACGTCAAGCGCAACTCGATGCTCGAGCGGAGCCAGCTCCTCGCGGAGACGCTGCTCGACCACGTCGCGGTGGACCGCCGCGTGGAGTCGCGGGGCATCAAGCAGGCGGGCTTCGTGGTGTTGAAGTCGGTCGAGTTCCCGTCGGTGCTGGTCGAGACCGCGTTCATCAACAACCCGCGCGAAGTCCGCCTGCTCAAGGACCCGGTCTTCCAGCAGAACATGGCCCACCAGCTCGCCACGGGGATCCGCGCCTACTTCACGAAGGCCGGCATCACCCTGTCCCCCGACTCCTCCAGCGCCACCGGGAGCACCGGCTCGCGGTGACGAGCTGACGCGCTGTTCGCTGTCCTGCTTGGCGAGAGCCTTCGCAGCTGTCGGCGTGCTCCGGGGGCTTCATCTCAAGGGGACGCTCCCTGCGCGCATCCTGCGCTCCGGTCGCTAGGCGTTCGGCCGCTTCCGCCATCCTGGCTGCAGCGGCCTCTCGACTCCCCTTGAGCTGAAACCCCCGGAGCACACCTCCGCCCCGGAGTCTGCGTGCTGCCGGTCGAGCGTTCGCCCGACCGCCCACCGTGGCGTGCGGGGCGGAGGGCGGCGCGGGGGGTTTGCGATCAAGAGGAGTCGAGAGGCCTGCGTAGCCAGGAGGGCGAAGCAGGCCGAACGCCTAGCGACCGGAGCGCAGGATGCGCGCAGGGAGCGTCCTCTTGATCGCAAGCCCCCCGCGCTGCCCGACCGCCGCAGCGGCTCGCGCCGAGTGGTCGAAATGGTGCCCTGGAGCACGCCGACAGCCGCGACAGCCTACGCCAGGCAAGATTGCGACAAGCTCGTCAAGGAGTACGACGGCCGACTTCGGTGATTCGGCCGTCGCCGGGCATGTCGTAGGACTTGCCGCCGGAGCACTTCGCCTGGATCCACGCCACCATCGCGTCGCGGATCAGGCGACCCGTGTCGATGCGGTTCTTGCCCTGGGCCAGCGCGTCGTACTGGTCGCCGCCCGTCGCCATGAAGTTGTTCACGGCCACCGTGTAGGTCTTCGCCGGATCGATCGCGGTGCCGTCGGCGAGCGTCAGCTGGGTGACGCGATCGAGGTCCGGCTTGCGGAAGTCGATCGTGTAGCGCAGTCCGCTCACCTGCGTCAGGCGACTGCCGTGAAGCGATTGCTCGAGCGTCAGCTTCACGAGCGCCCCCGTCAGCTCGAGCGTCACGGTCGTGTTGTCAAACGGCATGATCGCGTAGATCTCGCCGCGCGTGATCGGGCCCGCGTCGAGGTCGGCCCGCATGCCGCCCGGGTTCTGGAGCGCGATGTCCACCTTCGCGTCGGCGCGCATCGCGTCGGTGATGAAGTCGCCGATCGTGGTCTCGGGGGGGCGCCGGTGGAGCGCCACGCCCGCCTCGCCGACGACCTCGGCCGCCACCGCGGACACGCCGGAGTTCCAGCGCTGGACGCGCGCCGTCCAGACGCTGTCGACCAGCCCCTCGGCGAACACCTGCAGGACGCGCTGCGTGCTCTCCACGATCTTCCCCTTCAGCGGGTCCACGACCAGGTCCACCTCGCCGAGATACTGGCCGAGCGCGCCCGCGATCAGCACCGGATGGCCGTCGATGCGGTCGTCCACGACGTTGTGGCTGTGACCCCCGAGCCACACGTCCACCGACGCCACGTGGCCCAGGCGGGCGAGATCGCCCCGCGCGTGGTGCAGCGAATCGGTCTCGGCGGGGATGTGGCCGAGGCCCACGACGACCATGGCGCCCGCCTTCCGCAGCCGGGGCGCGATGCGCGCCGCCGTGGTCGAGTCGTCGTCGAAGCGGAGCTGCGCCACGTTCGCCGGCAGCGTGACGTGCGGCGTGCCCGGGTAGGCGAGTCCCACGATCCCGATGCGCACGCCCCGACGCACGACGGTCGTGTCCGATCGCGCCCACGCCGGGCGCTTCCCGCTCTTTCGCTCCACCATGTTCGCGGCGAGATCGCCGAAGTGCATCTCGTGGACGCGGCGCGCGAGCGTGTCCACGCCCCAGTCGAACTCGTGGTTGCCCACCGCGGCCGCGGTGTAGCCGAGCGCGTTCATCTGCTCCACGACCGGCCGGCCGAACTGGAGGTTGGAGATCATCGTGCCCTGGAAGAGGTCGCCGCCGTCCAGCAGCACGGTGCCCTCGGGGTTCGCCGCGCGCTCGCGCGCGATCGCCGCGGCGAGCGCGGGGCTGCCGCCGATCGGCCGCCCACTCCGCCGCTCGCGCGTGCCACCGAGGATGGCGCCGTGGAAATCCGTCGTCTCCAGCAGTCGCACGGAGGGAAAGCGCAGGTTCGCGAGCATGCCCAGCCACTGGGCGCGCGACAGCGGCTCGGAGTAGCCCAGCGGGCCCGGGCCACTCACGCCGGTGAAGAGCCCGTGCCGGAACGAAGCCTCGTCCAGCTTCGAGCCGAGCGGGAGATGCCGGGCGCGCGCCGCGCGCGCGCACCAGTCGAGCGCCAGGTCGACCGAGGCCAGCTCGAACGGCTTGAACCGGTCGGAGGCCGCGAGCGGGCCCAGCACGCCCTTGGACAGCATGCCGTCGAGCCACACCCTGAGCGAGTCGGGCACGTCGGGCCAGGCATGGGAGGGTCGCGCCGAGCGCAGGTCGAACGCCCGCGCGAGCCAGTAGACGAGGTCGACGCGCCGCGCCGGCAGCTCCGCGCCCAGGTGCATCAACTCCGACCGCGGCGCCACGCCATGGCGCACGAGGCGGTCCAGCAGCGGCCGCTCGGGCGAGCCGGCGTAATCCGGCAGTAGCGTCCACGCCGGGTCCCCCGCGGGCTCGAGCGTGTGCTTGGCCCGCACCCAGCGGGCGAGGAGTTGCGGCATGGTGGACGTGGTCGTAAAGACCCGGCGCGCCCGCCGGAGCGGCAGGTAGTCGCCACCGCCCGCGAGACGGTACGAGTTCGCGACGACCTTGAGTCGCTGCGTCGGATCGAGCGGCCGGTCCTTCCAGGTGAGCTTCACGATGCGCGAGCCCACCGGGCGCGTGAGATCGATCTCGTAGCGCACGCCGTAGGCGGCGTCGAACTGGAAGCCCGCGACGTCGGGGCGCAGCACCGGACTCGTGCCGTCCCAGGCGTACTCCTCGAGCATCGAGGCGGCGTGCTCGAGCGTCTCCTTGAGCTCCGCCCCCGAGAGTTCCACGACCCCGAGCGTGTTGTCGTAGGGATAGAGCCGGAGCAGGTCACGGCGGCGGATGGGGCCCGGCGCCAGCGTCTGGGCGGGGTCGAACAGGGCCGCGAGCGATACGTCGGCGCCGGTGAACTCGAGCTGGCAGCGCTGGATGATCCGCCACAGCGGGTTGTCACCGAGACGGCCGTACGGCGCGCCGAGCGTGCCCGTCGCCTCGCCGAGGACCTGGTCGAGCGCTTCGCGCGCCGCCGCCGCGTAGGGCGCCACGAGCGCGTGCATCGCGCTGTCGGTGGCGACGCTGTCGCTCACCGAGGTCACGCTCGCCGTGCGCCCGGCGAGCTGCCAATCCGCGAGGCCGGAGCTGCGCGTGAACCTGAGGTCGATCCGACCGAGCGCTTCACCGAACTTGCCCGCCTGGGTCACGATCGCGCCGCCGACCGCGGCGGACGACACCACCTGGTGCGTGTGGCCGAGGATCACCACGTCGAGCCCCGGGACCTCGTAGGCGAGCCGGTAGCCCATGTTCTCGTTGGGGATCTCGCCCGGGCGCGGGCGCGCGTCACCGCCGCGCGCGGAGGGATCGCGCTCGAGGCCCATGTGGACGAGCGCGATCACCGCCTGGCAGCGCTCCGCACCGCGCAGCCGCGCCACCTCCCGGCGCGCCACCTCCAGCGGATCGAGGAAGCGCAGGCCGCCGCAGAGCGACGAGTCCATGAGCATCGGGATCGCGGGCGTCGTGAGCCCGAGGATGCCGATGCGGGCGCCGTCCACGAGCCGGACGATCGAGCTCGCGAACGCCGGCTGCCCGGTCGCGGCGTCCACGACGTTCGCCGCGAGGAACTTGAACCGGGCCTCCGCGATGGCCGAATCGAGCACCGCCCGCCCGCCGTCGAACTCGTGGTTCCCCACCGTCATCGCGTCGTAGCCGAGAAGGTTCATGGCGGCCATGACCGGCTCGGGGCCGCTCCGTCCACCCTCGCGCCTGGTGCGGACGAGCGCGCTCCCGTAGAGCGCGTCACCGGCGTCGAGGAGCAGCGTGGGATGGCCCTCGGCGCGCGCGGCCGCGACGAGCGTGGCGAGCTTCTCGAGCCCGCGGGCGGCCGGCCGGTCGCTGCCGTCGTCCCAGGCGGCGAGCGCGCCGTGCAGGTCGCAGGTATGGAGGATGCTGACCGTCAGCTCCTCGGCGCGGGCCGTCGCGGGCCAGCGCGTGCACAGGAGGAGCGTCGCGGCCAGGGCCGCCCAGCGGAACCGAGTGGAGTGCACGACGGACTGCCTCCCGGGAAGGCCACGCCCGCGTGAGGAGCGGTCGCCGGCGCGGCGGGCCGCGCCCCCGCGGCGTGGGACGCGCAGGCTAATGCACGCGCCGCGGTGACGAAAGCGAGCGGGGCGCCGGCAGGCCACCCGCACCGCGGGCCGCACGCACCACCCGCCGGTCGCACGGGGGTCCCGGACGTGCGAAGGGGGTGGCGGATCGCTCCGCCACCCCCTCGCGTGTTACCGCTGCCGTCCCGGCGTCAGTTGACCAGGATCAGCTTCCTCTGGGCCACGTTGCGACCGGCCTGGAGGCGATACATGTACACACCGGCCGGAAGCCGCGTGCCGGCGTCGGAGATACCGCTCCACTGGATCGAGTGCGCGCCGGCGTTGAGCGTGCCCTTCGCCAGCGTCTTCACCGCACGGCCGGTCACGTCGAAGACCTGCATGTCGACGTTACCCGCCTCGGACAGCGAGAAGTGAATCGTGCTGCCCGAACGCGCGCCGACCGGGTTCGGCGAAGGCAGCGACAGTGCGAAGTCCGCACCGCCGTCCGTCACCGGGGTCCCGAGCGTGCCGTCACCGGCCGTGAGGGCCGCGGTGAACGTGGTCGGAGCAGTGGCGATTCCGAGGAACGACGCGACCGGCGAGGCCGAGCCACCTGCACCCGTGGCGGCCAGTTCGATCGTGGCATCCGCGGCCTGGCCGGCGATGTTCAGGTCGGCGAGGAGGCTCAGCTCACCACCCGGCGCACCCTGGTTCAGGATGAGCTGGGGGTGATCGAACGGCGCGCGCTGGAAGCGGACGCGGTCGTCGGTCAGGCTGGTGAGGAAGTCCACGACCTGACGCTGGTTCGTCGAGTTGTTCTGCAGCTTGCCGATCTCCTGGATGTTCGGATCCAGGTTGGCGATGTTCGTCGAGGCGAAGTTGCCCCCACGCGAGTAGAACTCGACCACCTGCTGCAGCGTCGCGGCGCTGCCGTTGTGGAAGTACGGCCCCGTGAGCTCGACGTTGCGCAGCGACGGCACCTTGAACGCGCCATCCACGGCCACACGGGCGGTCGCGCTGGTCTGCGTGCGCCGCGAGATCGAGAGCGGGTTGCCGAACGGATCCGTGCCGCCCACGCCGACGTCATCGCCGGTGGGACGCACGCCGATGTTGTAGAAGCCGCGATCGTACGTGGCCGTGCCGCCGTCAGCCATCTGCATCGTGGTGATGAGGCCGGCCGTCGCCGTGGCAGAGAACGTCGCACTGCTCAACTCGGCGCCCGAGTGGCAGCTCGCGCACTTGCTGTTGAACGTGCCGAGGCCGGACTGCTGGCTCGCCGTGAGCGCGTTCTTGTTGCCGTCCAGGAAGCGATCGAACGGCGAGTCGTCCGAGACGAGCGTCGACTCGTACAGGTTGATCGCGAGACCCCAGAACAGCGAGAAGTTCGCCTCCATCATCGAGTACTGGCTGGTGCTGAGCGCGCCCACCGAGCTGACGCCCGGGATCACGGCCAGTGCACCATCCACGACGGCGGTGGAGTTCCACCACTTGTCCTGGAACGCGGCGCGGACCATGTCGGCGTACGTGGTCGCGAGACCCGTGCCGCCGGACACCGCCATCGCACCGAGGACGCTGTCGTCGCCCATGACCTTCTGGCCATCGAGCGGACGCAGGCTCAGCATCTTCTTGCCCAGCTTCAGCCAGTCACGACCGTTGGCCGACATCTCGGTGCCGTTGTTCGGCGGGCCGACGGCCTGGGAGGCGAGGCTGGCGTTGTCCAGGGCAATGCGCGTCTGCACGCACTCGCCGAGGTCGTTCATCACGAGGACGCGAGCGGCAGCGTCGGCGTTGCCGAACGGGTTGCGGCCGTTGAAGATGTTGTTCGCGCGGCCGTCCCAGAAGTTGCGGACGTTGAACACGGCGTTCACGACCGACGGCGTGTTGCGACCGGTCACGCGACGCACGTTCAGGCCACCGACGGAGAAGCCGTTCGGATCGGCCTGCGGGAGGATCTGGTCACGGCGCGCGCCAGGGATGATGTCCTGGAACAGCGCGTTGTGAACGCCCTGCGAGCCGCCGACGTCGTCACGATCGTTCGTGACCGCGGACTTCGGATCGGACGGATTCGCGAGCTGGTGGAACGGGTAATCGGCAGCCGTGAGCGTGTGGTTCGGCCCGCCCACGTCGAACGCCCCGTTGTGGCCCGGGTTCAGCTGGTTCACGGAACGGACGTCGGCGCCGGCCTGGAAGTGGCACGACGCGCAGGCCTGACGGCCATCGCCGCCCACCTGCATGTCCCAGAACAGCGACTTGCCGAGCGCGATCGCGGCCGCCTTGTTCTTGACGAAGTCCGCGAGGTTCGAGGGCATCGGGACCGGCACGCCCTTGAGGGAGCGGGCGACGGCGATGCGGCGAGTGTCTCCGCCACCGGACGCGCCGACGACGGAAGCCAACTCGAGGGCGAGAATTGCGATGGCAAACGCAGGGATGAATCTGCGCATGGCCACCTCCTCTGAGCAGTCGAGACCCTTGGGGGTCGCGATGTGGGAGAGATAGCGGTGGGTGCCGGTCCGGGAGCGGTAGGGCCCGGGCGATCACGTCCCGCGGGGGGTGAGGGTGCTACCATACAAAAGTATAATAATCACTTCGTGCAAAAAGCAATCATCATCTACTTAAGTATAAGAACGGATTTCAAATCTGTATTCGCGGATCAAATGGTGTTCGGCGCGGGTGAACGTGGTGGACCTTTTTCGTCGCCGTGTGGCCCCCGCAGCGTGAGACCGGTTCACTCCAACCGATCAACGGTTAGTGAGCGCTCACCAGCCTGCTCGCGCTGCGCCGGAACCTCGGGAACCGCACCGGACATTCCGCCGTGCCAGCGTGCGCGCGATCTCGACCGCCGCGCGCTCCGCGAACGACCCGCTCCCGGCCCCGGAACGCGCCGAGGGCGTCGGCCGGGCGGTCGCCCCGGGGCCTGTGTGCGGAACCGGGCCGGGCTGCTTATATTCCCGCGGAGGCCCGCACGCCCGCGGGCTGACCCCGCGAGGACCCATGCCCGACACGATCACCTGCCCCGGTTGCGGCGCCGAGAATCCCGCCGGGAGCGAGTCCTGCACCCAGTGCAACTTCCCGCTCGGCCAAACCACGCCCCCGGTCGCGGGGCGCGAGGCGAGGGCCACGCCCGTCCCCCGCCCCGCGGCCGACGCCCGCCCGTTCGACCCCGGTCCGCGCCCGGTCCGGCCGCGGCGTCCCCGGCCCAACGCGATGGAACCGGTCCAGATGCAGCTCTGGCTCGTCACCGGCGTCGCGGTGGTGCTGGGCATCATCTACTTCGCCGCGCAGGGGTTCTGGAAGTCGAACGCGCCACCGGTCGAGGGCGCGCGCCCCGAGCAGCAGCAGCAGGCGGATCTGGCCCGGCGCACGCTGGAAAAGGACTCCACCAACGTCGCTGCGCGTATTGCCCTGGCGAACATTCTTTACGACACCGGGAACTGGGGTGAGGCGATCCTTCATTACAAGACCGCCGCCCGTCTCGATCCGCGGCGGCCGACGACGCTCGTGGACATGGGAGTCTGCTATTACAATCTCAGCCAGTTCGCCGCCGCGGAATCCTTGTTCCAGCACGCACTCGAGCTCGACCCGATGCAGCCCGTCGCGCTCTTCAACCTCGGGGTCGTGGCCGAGACCCAGCAGCGCTACGAGCAGGCGCTCGACTTCTACCATCGCGCCATGCAGGCGAACCCGCCCGAGGACATGCGGAAGCCGCTCGTCGACCACATGCAGACCGTGATGTCGAAGACCGGGAAGAGCGCGCCGCCGATCGGGCAGGCGAAGTAGGCGCGGAGCCAGGCTCGCGCGAACGTCTCGTCGCGCTCAGCCGCCCCAGGGCGGCAGGAGCCCCATGGCCCGGAGCGCGGCGCGCGCGCGGGCGCCGCACGCGGGCCATGGGG
>DATDEX010000316.1:0-10040 GCA_036522895.1 Candidatus Eiseniibacteriota bacterium
CGGCGCGTGCCGCCACGGCGATCGCTCCGCTGTGGGCGGCGGCGATGCCCTGGCAGATCGCGAGGCCGAGCCCGCTGCCGGGCCGCCCGAGGGCGGCCGCGCCACGATAGAATTTTTCGAACACGCGCCGTTCCTCGCCCGCGCACAGGCCCGGCCCGCGGTCCGCGACCTCGACCCGGAGCGTCCCGCCCACGATCGACGCGCGCACGTCGATCGGCAGGCCCGGCGGTGAATACTTGTCCGCGTTGTCGATCAGGTTCGCGATCACCTGCTCGAACAGGACGTCGTCCAGCGGGACGAGCGGCAGGTCGGCGGGAATCTCGAGCCGGATCGGTCGATCGCCCAGCGTCGCTTCGAGTCGCGCGAGCGCGGCGCCCACGACCTCCTCGAGCGAATGCCACTCCTTTCGCACGAGGAGCGTGTTCGATTCGAGGCGCGTCATGTCGAGCAGGTTGCCGATCAGCCGGTTCAGGCGCTGGGCCTGCTCGGAGATCGTCTCGGCCAGCTCGTGGCGCGTCGCCTCCGAGAGCGACCCGCGGTCGTCGCGCAGCCCGCTCGCCGCGCCGGTGATCGCCGCGAGCGGCGTGCGCAGGTCGTGCGAGACCGAGCTCAGGAGGGCGCTCCGGGCCCGCTCGGTCTCCGCCTGCGTGCGGGCCTCCTGCGCCTGGTCGCCGAGCCGGCAGCGCTCGAGCGCGAGCGCGGTCTGGCCGGCGAGCGCCCGCGCGAGCTGGAGCCGTTCCGGGTCCAGGAGGGCGCGCGCGTCGGCGGCGCGGATCGCGAGCACGCCCAGCACCCCGGCCGACGCCTGGAGCGGGAGGTAGAGCGGTTGCGGGCCCGAGGCGACGCCGGCATCGAGCCCGATGATCTGGCCCTCGTCGTAGGCGCGCTGCGCCGAGCGCGGATCCTCGTCGTGGGCGAGCGCGTCGCCCGCGGCGTGGCCCAGGCGGCCGTCCCCACCGGGGAGCAGCACGGCCGCGCGGCCGCCGAGCGCCTCGGCGATCCGCACGACGGCGGCCTCGAGCACGTCACGCGCCGTGCTTCGCACGGCCAGGTCGTGGCTCAGGCGAAACAGCGCGGCGGTTCGACGTTCGCGCAGGCGGGCTTCGACGAGCTGGCCGCGGAGCCACGCCGTGAGCGTGCCGATCACGGCCGCGACGAACAGCATCACCCCGAGCGTGACCAGGTACTGCGTGTCCGAGACGCGCAGCGTGTAGCGAGGTGGCACGAACAGGAAGTCGAACGCGGCCACGCTCAGGAGGGCCGCGAGCATCGCGGCGCGGCGGCCGAACGCGATCGCCGACAGCACCACGCCGACCAGATAGACCATGCTGAGATTCGAGAGGTCGAACCGGCTCTGCATGAGCGCGGCCGCACCCGTGGAGGCCGCGACGAGCGCGAGTGCGCCCGCGTAGCCCCGCCACCTCGCCCGCGGGGCCGCGTCCGGCCGGCTCCAGGCGTTCGCGAGGCTTCTTGATGCCGTTTTGAGGCGCAGCGAGCCGTTCCATACACCGCGCTGAGGCTCGGGTGCCGTCAACTCAACCTCATGTTCGACAAGCTGCGCGACCTCGTCATCGGCGGCCCCCGGAACCTGTTCGACCCGCGGATCCACCAGCACCTGGCGCTGATCGCTTTCTTCGCCTGGGTCGGCCTCGGCTCGGACGGGCTTTCGTCCTCGTGCTACGGGCCCCAGGCCGCGTTCCTGGAGCTGGGAGCCCATCGCCATCTCGCATTATACCTCGTCGTGCTGATGGTGCTGACGGTGTTCCTGATCTCGGCTTCGTACAGCCAGATCATCGCCCAGTTTCCCTCCGGCGGCGGCGGCTACCTGGTCGCGACGAAACTCCTGGGCCCCGTTCCGGGGGTGATCTCGGGCGGCGCTCTCGTCGTGGACTACGTGCTCACCATCTCGATCTCGGTCGCCACCGGCTGCGACGCGATCTTCTCGTTCACGCCCGCGGTCTGGCAGGCGTGGAAGCTGCCCGCGGAGTTCGTCGTCGTCGGCTGGCTCGTCCTGCTGAATCTCCGCGGGGTCAAGGAATCCGTGCTCATCCTGACCCCGATCTTCCTCGGCTTCATCGTCAGCCACACGGCGCTCATCATCTACGGCGTCGCGCGCCACGCCTCGCACCTGCCCGCGCTCCTCGCCGACACCGCCCGCGACACGCACGCCGCCACGTCGCAGCTCGGGCTCCTCGGCGTCACGCTCATCTTCTTGCGCGCGTTCTCGCTCGGCGGCGGCACGTACACGGGGATCGAGGCGGTGAGCAACGGGGTCGTGATCCTGCGCGAGCCCCGGGTGCACACCGGCCGGCGCACGATGCTCTACATGGCGACGTCGCTCGCGTTCACCGCGGGCGGCATCCTGCTCTGCTACCTCCTGAACGACGTGCACTTCGAGGCGGGAAAGACGCTCAACGCCTCGCTCTGGGAGCTGCTCACGGCCGGGTGGCACATCGGCGGCCTGAAGATCGGCCCGGCGGTCGTGGGGTTCACGCTCGTCTCGGAAGGGGCGCTGCTGTTCGTGGCCGCCCAGGCGGGGTTCCTCGACGGCCCGCGCACGCTGGCGGCCATGGCGGTCGACGAGTGGGTGCCCAAGCGCTTCAATCACCTCTCCGAGCGCCTCGTGACCCAGAACGGCATCATCGCGATGGGCGCCGCCGCCGCCGTCGTGCTGGCCTACACGCGCGGCGCGCTCGACCTACTGGTCGTCATGTACTCGATCAACGTGTTCCTCACGTTCACGCTGAGCCAGCTCGGCATGGCCCGCCACTGGATCCAGCGCCGTCGGGACGAGCCGCACTGGGTGCGCCGGTTCGCGATCAACGCTGTCGGAACGATCGTCACCGGCACGATCCTCGTCATCACGACCGCGCTCAAGTTCGAAGAGGGCGGCTGGATCACGCTCACCGCGACCGGCGCGTTCATCGTGCTCTGCTTCGCGATCCGCCGGCACTACCGGCGCGTGCGCATGCATCTCTGGTCGCTCGACCAGACGCTCACGAACCTGCCGCTCCCGGAGCCCCCGGCCGAGCCGGAGCTGGCGCCCGACGGCCCCACCGCGATCGTGCTCGTCGAATCGTTCGCCGGCCTCGGCATCCACACCGTGCTCTCGATCCAGCGGCTCTTCCCGCGGCACTACCCGAACTTCGTGTTCGTGTCGGTCGGCCTGGTCGATACGGCCCAGTTCAAGGGCGTGCACGAAATGCAGGCGCTGGAGCAGAAGATCCGCGGCGACCTCGATCGCTACCTGGGCTTCGCCCAGCGACTCGGCGTGTACGCCGAGTCCCGCTTCGCGCTCGGAATCGACCTGATCGACGAGCTGGAGGGGATCTGCTCGAACCTCGTGAAGGAGTTCCGGCGCCCGATGGTGTTCGCGGGCCAGCTCGTGTTCCAGCGCGAGAACCTGTTCACGCGCTCGCTCCACCACGAGACGGCGTTTTCGATCCAGCGCCGGCTCCAGTTCAAGGGCGTGCAGGTCGTCGTGCTGCCGATCCGCGTGTGGGAGGGGATGCAGAGCACGTGACCACGTGACCCCGACCGCGCCTGGCGGCCTGCGGACACGGTGCCGGCCGGGCGTCTGATATGCTCGCCCTCTGAACCGGGCCGGCCGTCAAGACACGAGGTACGCCATGCGAGCATTACGAGCCACCGCAGCCTCACGGTGGGCGGCGATGCTGCTCTGCGCGTGGGCGTGCTCGCTCCCGCGGGTGGGGCAGGCCGCGACCGGCACCTGGCTCCACTTCCAGTCGGACGGCACCGGGTATTCCGGGTTCGGCACGGCGTGTACGATCGACACCCGGCGCGGCGAAGCGGTCATGTTCGGAATGTGGAATTACCCGGTCTGCTTCGGCCTCAATTGCACCGGATACCAGAACTTCGATGTCACGGCGTTCGCCCGGTTCGCTCCGGATCCGGTGGTACCGCCGCCGAGCACGCTCGGGCCCTCGCCGCGCGCACGTTCGAACGCCTGCGCGGCGTACGATTCGCTGGCCGACCAGGTATGGCTCTTCGGCGGGCGCTACGCGGTGGATTCGCTGTGCAGCGAGTTCGGCTGCCCCCGGCGGCCGGCGCTGGACGATCTCTGGCAGCTCGATGTGACGGCTCCGGCGTGGCGTGAGATCGCCGTCACCGGCGCGCGCCCGGCGGCCCGATACGACGCGGGCCTGGCGGTGGACCCGTTCGCGCGCCGGCTGCTGCTGTTCGGCGGGCACGACTCGACGGGCACCGCGTATGGCGACCTGTGGTCGATCCCGCTCGCGGGGCCCTACGTGTGGTCGGAGCTCCATCCGGCCGGGGTCGGCCCGTCCCCGCGCTGGTCCGCGACCGCGCTCGTCGATCCGATCCGCCAGCGGCTGCTTCTCGTGGGCGGCTCGGATCCGTCGGGAAGCGTGACCGACGTGTGGGCGCTCGACCTCGCGGGTTCGCCCGCGTGGTCGGTCGTGAACGTGACGGGAACCGCGCCGGCGGGGGTGGTCCACGCCTGCCTGGACGTCGGTCGCGACCTGGTGCTGGCTTACGGCGGGCCCACGAGCATCGCGACGTTCGAGCTTTCGGGTACGCCCACCTGGACCGCGCTCGATGCCCCCAATGGCCCGGCGAGCTCGAGCCCCGGAGGGTTCGGCCTCGATCCAATACACGACGCGATCTGGCTGCCCTACGCGGAAGCGACGCTCCCGGGTGCGGGGGGCTCGTTGGCGCAGCACTGGCTTCTCACCCTGGCCCAGCCGCCCGCGGTGCCGGCCCTCGATCCGGTGCTCGATTCCGTGCGCTACGTGCACGGGTGGGAGCGGCAGTGGTGGCGCCTGCGCCCCCGGAGGACGGGCTATCGCTCCGCCCAGGTGCAGATCGGCGATGGCCTGGGACACTGGGGCGGGAGCTTCGCCACGCAGCCCGCGCCCGACACGGCCGAGGGCGGGGTCATGACCGGCCTCATCGAGCGCTCCGCGGGCGTCAGCTACGCGAGCCGAATCACGTGGGCGGAGGGCCCGTTTTCCCAGAGCGGTGGAGAAACGGCATTGCAGGCGCCGCTCGGACCGGCGGACATGGCGTTCAGCGTCGACACGGCGACCGCGACGCGACTCGGGTCCGTGCACGTCGTCTGGCGGGCGCTGGACGACAGCCTCGGACTCCTCACCGCGTTCTTCGTCGAGCGGAAGGACCCGGGCGGCTGGACCGCGGTCCGGAACGACTGGCCGGATGCGCAGCAGCGGATCGTGTTGAGCGAATCGGTCGCGGCGGACACGACCGCACTCGACTATCGCATCCGATGGGACGGCCCGCGGGGCGCGACGTACGGTGGCGCCGTGCACCTGGTTCGCTCCGCGGTGGAACCCGCGCCCGGACCGAGCCCGGTCTTCCTGAGCCGGCCGCGGCCCAATCCCGTCACCGCCTCGGCGGCGGTCGACATCCGCCTGCCCGCGGCGGGACCCGCGACGATCCGGCTGTTCGATGCGAATGGCCGCCGGGTCCGGGAGTGGGCCGTGACGGGGCCGAGCGGCTCGTACACGCTCGACACACGGGGCTTGCGCGCGGGGCTCTACGTCATGCGGCTCGAGCAGGGCGCGCACCGCGCGTCGGTACGCTTCGTCGTCCTGAGGTGACCGAGGCGCCGATCCGTAAGCGCCCGAGCCTCGCCCGGACCCGGCCTAGTGCCCCGCCTTCCGGCTCGGGACGACGTTCCACAGCGTGCCGATCAGCAGCGCGCCGATCAGCGCGAACGGGATCGGCGCCCAGTGCCACGCCTCCCAGCCCCAGCGCTTGGTGATGATCGGCACCCCGGGCCCGACGAGGAACGCGGTCAGGTACTGCATGCCGTCGAACATCCCGGCCGCGGTCGCGGTCGCCTTCTTGCCGCCGAAGTCCATCGACGCCGCGCCGCCGATCATCCCGTGCGCCCCGTTCACGCAGAACGACAGCACGACGAGCCAGATCGCGGCGAGCATCGGACCCATGTGGAGATGGTCGGAGACTCCCGAGGCCGCGAGCGCGACCGCCATCCCGATGAAGCCGAACGTGATCACCGGCGCGCGGCGGCCGCCGAACCTGCGGTCGGACGAGATCCCGAACGCGAAGCCTCCCGCGATCCCGGAGAGCGCGATGCCCCACGTGGCGACCAGGTAGGGCGCGTACGTCGCGAACTTCTCGGGGCTCGCGCCGTGGTACTGCTCGAGGTAGCGCGGCCACCACGCGTCGAGGTGGCTCCGGCGCACGAAGCCGATCATCATCGAGCAGAGCGCGATGGTCCACGTGGCGCGCGACGCGAAGATCTTGGACAGGACGAAGCGGAGCGACGCCGGGCCCTCGCCGCTGTCGGACGCGTCGCCCGTCTCGAACTCGCCGAAGCCCGCCTGGGCGGGGGAGTCCTCGACCATCCGCAGGTTGATGAGGAAGAACACGGCCACGCACGCCGCCGGGATCCAGAACGCGTACTGCCACGGGAACGCGAGCAGGATGAGCGGCACGCCCTGGAACGCGAGCAGCAGGCCGAGCCGGATGAGGACGCCAAACACGCCGGAGAACGTTCCGCGCTCCCGCACGTGGAACCAGTGCGCGTTGATCTTGACGATGGAGAGCGCGCCGAACGCCTGGAAGTAACCGTTCAAGCCCCAGGTGATCGCCATGAACGTGAGCAGGGCGCCGGGGGAGAGGCCCGGCCGCAGCACCGCGGGCGTGATCAGGTGCTTGCTCGCCTTGACGCCCTCCCACACGGCGGGCGTCACCACGCCGAGGCTCGCGAGCCCGAACAGCACGTTCATGATCACGACCCCGATGGCCCCGAACAGGAACGCCTTCTTGCCGCCGATCCGGTCCGCGATGGGTCCGTTCAGGATGACGGAGAACGCGTAGACGATCGGCATCATGGTCTCGAACACGCCGAGCTGCGTGTTCTGCCAGCCGAGGACGTTGGCGATCTTCGGCGAAACGACAGTCCAGTTGTAACGCGTCGTATAGAAGAACGCGTAGAGGAGGCCGACGGCGAGCCAGTTGAGCGTCCGCCGGGTCTTGAACTCGGGGGAGAGCTCCGGGTAGACGACCGGACTCACGGCCTTCGAGCTGGCATCCATGGAGCGGCCTCCGGTGGATCAGGGCGAGGCTGAACGTCGTGCGCTTGCGGGCAGCCGGACCAAGCGGCCCGCGCGGGAGCATTCCGACCCGAGCCGACGCAGTCGAGCGACTGCTTGTACCCCCGCGCGGGAGTGCGGGTCAAGGCTGGACGTCTCGCGCGTGGCGTCGGTTCACCCGGCGTCCCGCGTCCGTGGCGGCTCGGGCCGCGCGGGGTTCAACGCGCGAGCACGACTCTCCGGACCTGCTGGAACGCGCCGGCTCGCAGCCGGGCGAAGTACATCCCGCTCGGCACCGCGGACGCCCGCCACACGCACGCGTGGCGGCCCGGAGACTGCTCGCCGTCCACGAGGGCCGCGACGACGCGGCCCGTGACGTCCATCACGTCGAGCGTCACGTGCGACGGACGCGGGACGTCGAACGGAAACGTCGTGCTCGCGCGCATCGGGTTCGGATAGTTCTCGCTGAGCGCGAACGAGCGCGCTTCCCCGGGGGGGGGATCGCCGACCGCCAGTGTGCCGAGCGTCGCCGTCGCGTAGCCGATCGACCACGTCGCGGCGTCGCGCGTGGTGCCCGAATACCAGAGCCGGACCATGTCGCCCTCCGCGATGGGCCAGCCGCCGCGGATCGCCCAGTCCCAACTCGCCGGGCCGCCGCCCGTCAGCACCGGATTCGCCCCGTACTTGGTCCAGTTGACGCCATCGGGGGAAGTGGCGAGCCCGACCGCGGCGCGCGGCGCGCCCGGCGCCTGCGCGGTGTAGAAGAGGTAGTGAATCCCGCCGCGGAACATGAGTCCGCGCGCTTCCACGTCCGCCTCGTCCCAGCTCCCGGGGCCGCCGGCCGGCAGGACCGGGTTCGTGGGGTCCTTCGTCCAGTGGATGGCGTCGGTCGAGGTGGCGAGACCCGTCTGCATCGAGATGCCGTTCCACCCCGCGTAGTAGAGGAAGTAGGTCGACCCATCAAAGCGCAGGGCCTCCGCCGCGCTGACGCGCACCGAGTCCCAGCCGGTCGCCGAGGCCGACAGCACGGGATTGCCGACGTGCTTCGTCCACTCGATCCCATCCGTCGAGGTGGCGAGGCCCACCGCGTTCGCATATCCGTTCTGGACGCCCTCGTAGAGCATCACGTACTTCGTCCCGTCGTAGACGACGCCCGCAAAGACCGTCCCATCGCTCTCGAAGCCGACGCCCCCGCCCTGGAGCACGGGATTGCCCACGTAGCTGAACCACGTGAGGCCATCGGTGGAGATCGCGTAGTAAATGGACCACGGCCCGCCATACTCCTTGGCCGTGAACCACATGCGATAAATGTGCGCGTTGGCGTCGTACAGCACCACAGGATCGAGCGCGTATCCGCCGCTCGAGTAATTGGGCACGAGCGGATTGGCGGCGGAGCGCTCCCAGGTGACCTGGGCGTGGGCGGCCGGCGCGAGCACGGTCCAGGCGACGAGCCAAGCGGCGACGCGCACGAGCGACCTGGCGAAGCGGGCCCTCGCGGCTACCTGCGCACACGCTGAACGGAGCGACATCGGATCACCTGTCCGGGATCACGGGCCGACGGCGGCGCTGATCCCCGCACGAGCGCAAGCGAAGCGCGCCCGGAGCACCGAGCGTAGCATCGGCACCCGGAATGTACACGAGCCAATGGTCTACTCCGACTCGACTCGCTCGCGGGGTTGCCCCGCTCGGGCACGTCTCGCGGGCAGCCTGGGATGGAGTCCCTGGGCCAAGTGGCTGGTGCCACACTTCGGGTCGCGGGCGGGAGCGACGCGGGGCCGCTCTGGACTTGAGTTCCCAAACGACGGACGATACGAGCGCTGGATAAGCGGATGACGCGTGGGATCCCTCGCCCGCGAGGGGTCGGGATTCCAGGCGGGACGTGTGGTGCACGGCGGACTTCCTGCCACGTACCGCGCGTCGGGAACTCGCCAGCCATTGGAGTGGCCGCATGGCGGAGTGTCCGAGCTGCGCACATCCGATCTCGAGGGGGACTCGACAGTGCCCTTCGTGCGGAAAGGCGCTGGCACCGATCCTGGACGAGCTGTCGTCGACGTTTCCCACCGACACGCCTACCTCACCGCTCGTGCGGAGTGATCCCAGGGTCACCCCGGCCGCCACGCCCGATCCCGAGCTCCACCACTTCCTGCCCGGCAGCATGCTGGCCGGTCGCTATCGCATGATCGAGCGGGTGGGACGCGGCGGCATGGGCGAGGTCTACCGCGCCGAAGACTTGAAGCTCGGTCAGCTCGTCGCCATCAAGTTCATCCGGGCGGGCCGCGAGCACGGCGGAACGAGCCTGGAGCTGTTCCTCGCCGAGGTCCGGTTCGCCCGCCAGATCGGCCACCCGAACGTCTGCCGCGTCTACGACATCGGCGAGGTGGAGGGGATGCACTTCCTGTCCATGGAGTTCGTGGATGGCGAGGACCTGGCTTCGCTGTTGCGGCGGATCGGGCGGTTGCCGTCCGACAAGGCCACCGAGATCGCGCGCGAGATCTGCGGGGGGCTCGCGGCGATCCACGACCGGGGCGTGCTCCACCGCGACCTCAAGCCCGGAAACGTGATGATCGACGGCCGCGGCCGCGCCCGGATCACCGACTTCGGACTCGCGGCCCTGCAGGGCGGTTCGGACCCGCAGGGCATGATCGTGGGCACCCCGGCGTACATGGCGCCCGAGGTCAGGAGCGGCGAATCGGCCACGGTGCGGAGCGATCTCTACAGCCTGGGCCTGCTGCTCTTCGAGACCTACACCGGCAAGCCGGCGTACGACGCGGCGGCGGCCCCGGAGCTGCGCAAGTCCCACCGCGAGTTCGTGCGTCGGGCCAAGGAGACCTCGGCACGCGAGCTGGATCCAGCCATCGTGCGCATCATCCTCCGCTGCCTCGATCCGGAGCCCGCCGAGCGCCCCGCGTCCGCGATCGACGTGGCGGCGGGGCTCCCGGGCGGGGATGCGCTCGCCGCCGCGATCGCGGCGGGGCGCAC
>DATDEX010000317.1:0-2166 GCA_036522895.1 Candidatus Eiseniibacteriota bacterium
CGCTGCGGTCGCTCCCGTCGCTCCCGTCGCTCGCGGGGCCGGCCGGAGGCCGGCAAAGGCTCCAAAGCCGGCGAAGCCGTCGCGGCGCGCCCCGGCGCGCAACCGCTGAGCCCGCGGGTGCCGGGGCTGTTCGTCACCTTCGAGGGGGGCGAGGGCTCGGGGAAGAGCACGCAGGTCACGCGGCTCGCCGCCCGGCTCGCGGCGGCCGGGCTGGTACCGCTCGTGACGCGCGAGCCCGGCGGGACCCCGCTCGCGGAATCGATCCGCTCCCTGACGCTCGACCCGGCGCTCGCCCCGGGCGCGGTCGCCGAGGCGCTGCTCATGGTGGCGGCACGCGCCGACCTCGTGGCCAGCGTGATCCGTCCGGCGCTCGCTGCGGGCCGGATCGTGCTCTGCGACCGCTACGGTGACTCCACGCTCGCCTACCAGGGGGCGGGCCGCGGGCTCGATCCGGTGCTCCTCGCGGCGTGGAACCGCGCCGCGACGGGCGGATTGCTCCCCGATCTCACGCTGCTCTTCGACGTCGCGCCACGGCTCGGCCTCGCCCGGCGCGGCGACGCCGCGGGCCAACCGAACCGCCTCGATCTCGAGTCGGAGGCCTTCCACACCCGCGTCCGCGAGCGCTACCTGGAGCTCGCCCGCGCCGAGCCGGCGCGCTTCGTGGTGCTGGACGCGGCGCTCCCGGCGGACGAGCTGGAAGCCCGCACGTGGGCGGCGGTCTCGGCCCGCCTCCCCGCCACGCCCGCGCGGAGCTGACCCGCCCGCCGCGCGCCCGAACCGGCCTTCCACGCTCCAAACCGGACCCGCATCCGGGGCCGCCCCCGACCGCCGGGCCCGCGGCCGCGTGCTATAGTCGCTTCGCCAATCCCCGTGCGTTCGCCAGGGCGTTTTGCCGCGCGCCCGTCGCCCCTCCGGAGGCCCCCATGCGTCGTCGCATGCTGCTCGGTGCCCTGCTCGGCGCGTTGTTCGCGCTCGGGTGGTGGGTCGGGGGCAGCCGTGCTGCGAACGGGCTCTACGCGGGCCTCGATCTCTTCGTCGAGGTCCTGCAGACCGTCCAGGCCAACTACGTCGACCCGGTCGACACCGGCAAGCTCGTCACCGGCGCCGTGCGCGGCGTGGCGCACGGGCTCGACCCGTGGTCGCGCTACCTGGACCCGGAGGAGTACCGGGGCGTGCGCGGCGTCATCCAGGGCGCGTTCGACGGCATCGGCGCCTCGGTGGACCAGCGGGACGGCTGGCCGGTGGTGATCGCGCCGGTCGAGGGCTCGCCGGCATGGGACGCGGGGCTCGAGCCCGGCGACGTCATCACCAAGGTGGACGGGCACTCGACGTTCGGGCTCTCGCCGGACGAGGTCGGCACCCGGCTCCGCGGCCCCGCCGGCACCTCGGTCACGCTCACCGTCGCGCGAGACGGCCCCGAGCGCGACCTCCGCCTCGAGCGCCGCCGCGTCACCGTGAAGAACGTCCCTTACGCGTTCGTGGTCGCTCCGGGCGTGGGCTACCTGCGGCTGGCGCACTTCTCCACCCACGCGAGCGCCGACGTGGCCGCGGCGTGCGACACGCTGCGCGCGGCGGGGGCGCACGCGCTCGTGCTCGACCTGCGCGGCAACCCCGGCGGCACGATCGACGAGGCGGTGGGGATCGCCGGCCAGTTCCTGCCCCCGGGCGCCCTCGTCACCCGCACCGAGGGCCGCGCGAACGGCGTGAACCAGCGCTACGACGCGAAAGCCCCCCGGCCCGAGCTCGGCTGGCCGCTCGCACTGCTCGTGGACGGCGGCAGCGCCTCGGCGTCCGAGATCCTGGCCGGCGCGCTCCAGGACCACGACCGCGCCGTGCTCGTGGGCGACAGCACGTTCGGCAAGGGCGTCGCGCAGCAGATTTACCCACTGCGCGGCACGCTCGGCGCGCTCCAGCTCACCGTGTCGCGCTACCTGACGCCGAGCGGGCGCTCGATCCATCGCGAGCGGCTGACGGTGCACGACGACGCGGACGAGGAGGAGGGGAGCGATGCGCCCGACAGCGCGGCGAGCGCGCCGGCGGCGATCTATCACACCGATGCTGGCCGCCTCGTGCGCGGTGGCGCCGGGCTCGCCCCCGACGTGCGCGTCGCCGCCGACAGCGTCGCCGCGCGCCTGCGCGCGAACACGCATCACCCGGGTGGCGCCG
>DATDEX010000318.1:0-4684 GCA_036522895.1 Candidatus Eiseniibacteriota bacterium
GTCGCCGGTCGTGCCATTGCGCGGGGGCGCCGTCCGCGCGGCGGTGCGCGGGCCAGAGCGCGAGCGCGGGCGCGAACGCGATCGCCGTCTCCTTGCAGAGGAGCGCCGCCCCGAGCCAGAGGAGCGCGAGCGGGCGACGGCCGCGCGAGAGCGCGTGCAGGGCCGCCGCGCCGAAGAGGAGGGCGAGCAGGTCCTGCGCGCAGCTCGACCAGCCCACCAGCTGGCGGTCCGCCTCGAGGAGGAGCGGAAACGCGCCGGCCGCCGCGGCCGCGGGCGCCGGCCAGCTCGGCCGCAGCGCGCGGTAGAGAAGCACGCCCGCCGCGGCGAGACCGGCGGTCTGGAGGAGCGCCACGGCGTACGGGTGCGAGAGCATGAGCGGGCCGAGCAGGCGGTAGTAGAGCTGACGCGCGAGCGGCCGCCAGTAGAGCGGGCTGCCGCCCCCCCCAAGCCAGTCGATGCGCCGGCCGAGCAGCGCGTGATGGAGGAAGCCGAAGTCGTCCGCGACCGGCTCGCCGAGCCGCCCCTGGCGGGCGGCGAACAGCACCGGGACCACGGCGAGCGCGGTGGCGAGCGCCCACAGGTCGCGCCACCACACCGGGGGATGCGATTCAACCTCAAGTGCGGCATGAGGTTGCGCATTGCGCGCGGGTGGCTTCGGCCGGCGTACCATGAGCAGAGCCTGTTCGCGATTGCCATTCGAGGCAAGTGCGCAGACGAACGTCGGTGAAAGGATGGGCTACACTCAAGGACGCGCGACCGATGCGCGTTGAAACACATGTTACTGTCGGGTCAAGCATGCGCGCCGCTTCGCGCGGACTTCAATCCAATGACCCGACCCCAGGCGCCGCGACTCGCACGTCAGCCGTTTCATGCGGGAGTCTCCGGCTCACGGGAAGCCTCCCCCCCTTCGTTCCCGATCCTCGAGGAGACCCTCATGAAGCACGCGACGCGATTCCTCGCCGCATTCGCCCTACTCGCCGCCTCGGCCTCGTTCGCCGCCGCCACGCCGACCACGTGGAAGATCGACCCGGCCCATACCGAGGCCGGCTTCGAGGTGCGTCACTTCTTCGCCAAGGTGCACGGCGTGTTCCACGCCGTGGAGGGCACGATCGTGTTCGACGAGGCGGACCCCACGGCGATCAAGATCGAGGCGATGGCGAAGGTGCGGAGCATCGACACCGGCGAGAAGAAGCGCGATGCGCATCTTCAGAGCTCGGACTTCTTCAATGCCGACAAGGATTCGATCCTGACGTTCAAGAGCGCGAAGGTCGTCAAGCAGGACAAGAACAAGTACAAGATCACCGGCGACCTCACGATGCGCGGCGTCACGAAGTCCGTGACGTTCGATGCCGAGTTCCTGGGCTCGTCGGCCGTGAGCGTGGAAGGGCAGTCGTGGGGCAGCAAGGCCGGCTTCTCGGCCACGACGGTGGTGAATCGTAAGGACTGGGGCATCAACTGGAACAAGACGCTCGACAATGGCGGCGTCATGGTGGACGACAACGTCACCATCATCCTGAACGTCGAGGCCGACAAAGCGCAGTGAGCGAACGCGCCATCCTGGCGCGGCCGCACGACCGCCCGCGGTGAAACGCGCGGGGCCCGGATCGATCCGGGCCCCGCGCGTTTTCAATTCGTCGTCTGAACGGCGTTTAGCGATACAGCGCCTTCACGCGCCTCCACGTCGTCTTCACCGTGGGGACCGGGCCGGAACCCAGCTGCCCGCGGATCTCGCCACCCGGGAAGATGTTCGAGTGGACGTTCACGTAGAACTGGCCATTGTTGAAGTTGGTCACGTCGGTGGGCGTGATGCCCGTGACGAGGAAGTTCGAGACCGTGCCGTCGTGGTTCGAGTTCGTGAACACCCACGGCGCCGCCGGGGGCAGGAAACCCCACTTGACGGGCTGGTTGGTTCCGGCCGGCCCCGGTCCGTGAATGTGCGAAGCGGTGTACGTGCCCGTCAGGTTCTGGAACTGGCACGAGATCGAGATCTGGGTCTGTGAGGCATCGAGCACGACCGTGGCGTTTCCGGTCGCCTGGGTGCTCACCGGGGGGACTTCCGTACCCCCCGACAGCACGCACACGTACGTGGTTTGAGCCACGGCCGGCGCGGCGAGAGCAAGGGTGCAAACTGAGGCCATGAAGATGTCGCGAAGACGCATGGGGGACCTCCAAAAGGGAACTTGGCAGCAGCGCCTGGGGGCGTTCCGGGGCACGCAGGAACTCGATGCCCGAATTTCCAGTGTGCGCCGCGCGGCCCCCCGGTCACAACTGGAATCGTCGAAATCTCTCATTCGGAAGGCCCATGGGCGGGTCGGGAGCGCAGTTCGCGGGTTCAGCAACTGCCCGATCCGTGCGCTCGGCGGCGCGGTTCATGAGGGGCGAACCCGGGGCTGGGGCCGGATTGGGCGCATTTTGATGCTGCGCCCGGACGGCCCCTCCGCCATAATCACGCTACGATCCGAGCCCCCATCGTGCCCATCCCCAGAGGTGCCCGTGAAGCGACCGCTACTCGCTCTGCTCGTCCTTGCCAACTCGCTTCACCCCATGCAATTGCAGGCCGCGGGCCCAGCCGCCCACGGGCACTGTCTTCCGGCCAAGGTGACCCCGGTGCCGGGGGAGCCCGGCGCGTTCCGGATCGAGACCGCCCGCGGCAGCATCATCGCCCGACGGCCCGCCCCCGTGGCTCGCAGTGCCGCCACCGCCGCCGTGGCCGAGATCAGAGTTTTCCCGGCCTCGTTCGATGCCGACGGGGACACGCTCGGGACGGTGCACGACACCATCCTCGTGGCGCCCGGGACGCTCGTCCGCTGGGTGCGCGCCGGTCCGGGCTTTCACACGGTCACGAACGGCGCGGATTCCGGCGATCCCACCGCGGCGACCGAGTACAGCGCCATCTTCGACAGCGCGACGACGTCGTTCGAGATGACGTTCACCGCGCCCGGCCGGCACGACTACTTCTGCTTCATCCACGAGCCGACCATGGAGGGCTCGATCATCGTGACGAGCGCGACGACCGGGGTGGGGCCGCCCGGCCTCGTGCGCCAGCCGATGTTCTCGCGCGCACCGGCGCCCAACCCCGCGCACGGCGGCGTCTCGCTCGCCATCGCGCTCCCGCACGCGATCCGGGTGCGACTCACCGTGCATGACGTCGCCGGTCGCACCGTGGCCGAGATCGCCGACGGCGCGCTCCCCGCGGGTGAGCATGCGTTCCGCTGGGATGGCCGCGCGAGCGACGGTCGCGCGCTCCAGAGCGGCCGGTACTTCGTGCGCCTCGCCGCGGGCGCCACGGTCGAGACCCGGGGCGTCTCGCTCATCCGCTAGACAGCCGCGCCGCGCGAAGCGGAAGGCCGCGGGACGGACACCGTCCCGCGGCCTTCGCGCTTCCCTGCAATGGGTGGATCGTTCGATCAGTGCGGATCGTTCGACGACGAGCCCGACGTCGTGCCGGTGGTAGTCTTCGCGTCACCCTTCGCGTCGCCCTTCGCCTTACCGGTCTTCGAGGCGTCGGTCGCGGGCGTGGCCGCCAGCGCGGTCTCGAGCTGCTTCGCGAGCTCGTCCGCGTTCAGCTTCTTGAGCCACGCGAGCTGGCCCTCGGCTCCCTCGCGGTCACCGCTCTCGAGCAGCGCCTCCCCGTAGTACTCGCGGGCCGGGGCGTAGTCCGGCTGGATCGCGAGGCACGCCGCATAGGATTCGAGCGACTTCGGGTAGTTGCCGAGCTTCCGCCACGAAAAGCCCTTGAGATTCAGCGCCTCGAAGTAGGTCTTGTCGAACTCGAGCGCCCGGTCCGCTCGCTCGATGGAACGCTTGAAGAGCTTCTCCGCCTTCTTCGCGTCGGGCTTCTCCGCCGCCAGCGCGTCCTTGGCCTTGCTGACGTCGTCGTAGGCGTCGTTGTACCAGGACTCCGCCTGCTGCCGCGGGGTCTTCTGATCGCTCGCCTCGGGCGTCGTCCCGGGCGCCGGCGAGGGCGGGTTCTCGGGCTTGCCGCTGAACGATGCGAACGATGGCGTGACGGCGAACGACAACAGCAACAGCGGAAGCAGCAGGCGTGCGCGCATGGGATCTCCTCGTGTCGGCCAGTGGGGATAGCGGTATTGTCGCCCATGCGGGCCCCGCACGCCACGCCCAATCGCCGCCGGGCGACGCCGGGCGTTGCAACCTGCAGCGACGGGGCACGAATTGGAGGTTCCTTGACGCCGTCCACCACGCTCACGAGCGCCGACGAGCTCTCGCTCGAGCGCCTGGCCGAACTGTTCACGCGCGCCTACGAGAGCTACGAGGTGCCCATGCACGTGGACGCCGGTGCGATCGCGTTCATGGAAGAGACGCTCGACCTCTATCCCGAGCGGTCGCGCGTCGCCTGGCGGGGCGGCGAGCCGGTGGGCGTGGCCATGCTCGGCGTGCGGGGCGAGGCCGGCTGGGTGGGCGGCATGGGCGTCATCGCGGCGGCGCGCCGATCCGGGGTGGGCGAGCAACTCATGCGCGCGCTGATCGCGGAGGCGCGTGCGGCCGGCGTCCGGCGCCTGGGGCTCGAGGTCCTCGAGGGAAACGCGCCCGCGCGCGCTCTCTACGAGAAGCTCGGCTTCCGCAAGTTCCGCCGGCTCGAGGTGTATGCGCTCGAGAATCCCGTGGCGCCGCGGCCGGGCGCCGCGTCGGCATGCGACCCGCGCGCCGCGCGCCGGCGGAT
>DATDEX010000319.1:0-3847 GCA_036522895.1 Candidatus Eiseniibacteriota bacterium
CGCAGCCCAGCCCGCGTGCGCGGCCCGGCCCGGGTGCCCAGCCCGCCCCGCCCAGCCCGCTGATGCTCGCGGGCGGTGACAGCCGGCGCGGGGGCGAGAGGTCGTCTCCTTGTTGGGCATCTTTGCCATTTCCAGTATGCCGAAGAATCTTCGCAATTCCTGATGTGGACCTTACAAATATTCTCTTGAATCCTGCAAATCTCAGAAGCATCATCTAAGCTCACCCGGAGGTCAATGCCATGCTCGAAGACCTGGATTCGATCGACCGCAGGCTGCTCGAACTGCTCCAGAAGGATGGGCGTACGTCGAATGCGGACCTTGCGCGGGCGGTGCGGATGGCGCCTAGCGCGGTCTTCGAACGGGTGCGGCGGCTGGAGCGCGACGGGGTGATTCGCGGGTATGGGGCGCAGCTCGACCCGCGCGCGATCGATCGCTCGCTGCTGGCGTTCGTGCTGGTGCGAAGCGACGAGCACCCGGGGGAGATCTCGACGGGTGAGTCGCTCGCGATGGAGCCCGAGGTGCTCGAGGTGCATCACGTCGCGGGACAGGACAGCTACCTCGTGAAGGTGCGCGTCAAGGATCCCGAATCGCTCGGCCGGCTGCTGCGCGAGCGCTTCGGCGCCATCAAGACCGTGCGTTCCACCCAGAGCACCATCGCGCTCGAGACGCTGAAGGAGCACTGGGCGCTGCCCGTGGACCCCGCGCCGCTCAAGGAGAAGCTCCGTGCCTGAACGCGCATCGCGTCACGAGCGGCTGCGGATCCTGCTGGCGTTCGCCTGCATCTGGTTCATCTGGGGCTCCACGTTTCTCGCCATCCGCTACGCGATCGTGGACATTCCGCCGCTCCTCATGTGCGGGCTGCGCCTCGTGGTGGCGGCCGTCCTGCTGCTCGGCTACGCGATCGCCACGGGAGCCGCCTGGCCGCGCGGGCGCGAATGGCGCGACGCCGCGCTCGTGGGCCTGCTGCTGCCCGGGATCGGCAATGTCGCGGTCACGATCGGCGTGGCGCACGTGCCGTCCGGCCTCGTCGCGCTCCTCGTGGCGACGATCCCGCTCTGGATGGCGCTGCTCGGCTCGTTCGGCCCCAATGCCGCGCCGCCCGGGCGACAGGCCATGCTCGGGCTCGTCATCGGATTCGTGGGCATCGTCCTGCTCCTCGGCCCCGGGGTCGCTGGAGGCCACCAGGCGCCGATCCAGCCCGGGTGGGCGCTCGTTCCCGTCCTGGGGTCGCTCTCCTGGGCATGGGGCTCGCTCTGGTCGCGGCGCGCGGTCATGCCCCGCTCGCCGCTCATGTCCACGGCGGTCGGGCTCGCGGCCGCGGGCGTCGCGGTGCTGCTCGTCTCGGCCGGCACGGGCGACCTCGGCCGCTGGAGCTTCGCGGCCACGCGGGCCCCGGCCTGGGCCGCGCTCGCCTACCTGGCCGTGTTCGGCTCGGTGATCGGCTTCGGGGCATACCTCCACCTCCTCCGCCACGTCTCGCCGCCGATCGTGGCCACGTACGCGTTCGTCAACCCGATCGTGGCCATGGCGCTCGGCTGGGCGATCGGGGGAGAATCGCTGGGGCCGCGCACGCTGACCGCCGCCGCGGTGGTGCTGGCCGCGGTCGTGCTCATCACCACCGCGCGGCCGGCGCCGCGGGGTGTTTCCGCCCCGGTGGGCGCGGGCGCCGTGCCGGCACGCCGCGCATGAACGGGAGCGCACGGACGGGGGAGGGCCACATGGAGGCGTTCGAACTCGCCGACATCGAGCTGCGGCGGCGCGCGCGCGGGACGTCCTACCACGAATTCCTGCGGCGGCCCTCGATGAGCGTCGGCCTCTACGTGCTGCCCGCGGGCGGCACCGATCCGCAGCGGCCGCACACCGAGGACGAAGCCTACCTGGTGCTGCGGGGCCGGGCGCGCATCCGCGTCGGCTCCGAGGACCGCGCGGTCGAGCCGGGGACGGTCGTGTTCGTGCCCGCGCGCGTCGAGCATCGCTTCCACGACATCACGGAGGAGCTCTCGCTCGCGGTGTGGTTCGCACCCGCGGAGGGCACCACGCCCCAGGGCTGAGCCCGCGCGCTGCGATTCGGGTGTGGCGGGGACGCGCCTCCGGGCGTTTCGCGCTGGACGCTCGTGCGCGCGCCACGGTAGGTTGCGCGCTGAGCAGCTTCCCGCAACAGCGACCTCCCCGCCCGCGGAGCGAGCACATGAGCCTTCGTCGCGAAGCCGAGAACGAGTCCGGGCTCGCCGCCGACGATCTCCGCGAGACCTGGCGGCTCCTCGCGCCCGAGGACCGCATCGAGGCGTTTCTCGATTTGCCGCGGCCCGAGGCCGAGGACTTCTTCCTCGAGCTCTCCGCGCGCGAGCAGTACGAGGTGCTGTTCGCGATCCCCGCCGACCAGCGCCGCTCGTGGATGCGCCTGCTGCCGCCCGACGACGCCGCGGACGTCGCGCAGGAGGCGGACGAGGACGAGCGCGAGTCGCTGCTCGCGCTCCTCGACGAGCCGACGCGGCGCGAGGTCTCCGCGCTCATGGCGTACGCCGAGGACCACGCCGGCGGGCTCATGAACCCGCGCTACGCGCGCGTGCGCGCTGCCGTGAGCGTGGACGAGGCCATCAGCTATCTGCGCCGGCAGGCGCGCGAGCACCTCGAGAACCTCTATTACGTGTACGTGAACGACGCCGAGCACAAGCTGGTCGGCGTGGTGTCGCTGCGCGAGCTCTTCGCGGCGCCCCCCGACCGCACCGTCCGCGACGTCATGTCCACGGAGCTCGTGACGGCCCGCGCCGACATGGACCAGGAGGAGCTGGGCCGGCTGTTCGCGACGCACGACTTGCAGGCCATCCCGGTCGTGGACGCCCAGGGTCACATGCAGGGCATCGTGACCGTCGACGACATCGTCGACGTGATCCAGGAAGAGGCCACGGAGGACATTCAGAAGATCGGCGGTACCGAGGCCCTCGACGCGCCCTACCTGGCCATCTCGCTGCCGAGCATGGTGCAGAAGCGGGTCGTGTGGCTCGCGGCGCTGTTCCTCTCCGAAATGCTCACCACGACCGCCATGGCCCGGTTCGAGGCCGAGATCTCGCATGCCGTCGTGCTCGCCATCTTCATCCCGCTCATCATCTCGAGCGGCGGCAACTCCGGCTCGCAGGCGTCGACGCTGGTGATCCGCGCCATGGCGCTCGGCGAGGTGAAGCTCCGCGACTGGTGGCGCGTCATCCGCCGCGAGCTCATGAGCGGGCTCATGATGGGCGGGATCCTGGGAGCGATCGGGTTCACGCGTGTCGTGCTGTGGCACGCGATCTTCCATTCCTACGGGAGCCACTACCTGCTCGTGGCGATCACGATCGGCCTGAGCGTGGTCGGCGTCGTGACCTGGGGAACGCTTTCCGGCTCGATGCTGCCGTTCGTGCTCCGCCGCGCGGGGCTCGACCCCGCCAGCGCCTCCGCGCCGTTCGTGGCCACGCTCGTGGACGTCACCGGGATCGTCATTTACTTCTCGATCGCGAGCATGACGCTGCGCGGGACGCTGCTCTGACGCGCGCACGGGCGCGCGGCTAGTCGCTCCCGATTCGTCGCTCTCGCGACCCCGGGACGCGGTCCAATGCCGGCTTGAACCCCCCCGCCGTATCCCCTACAGTCGCTGCCGGTTCGTGCCAGAACTCCACCCTTAAGGCGGTCCCGAGAGTCCGCCAGGAGACCGGTGCCCATGACAGCCATGCCGACGCAGTCGCTCGATGCCGCCCCGACGCCCGCTGGCGCCGGGATTTTTTCTACCTCCGCCGCGGGTGAAGGTGCGTCCGCCGCGACGCTCCCGCGCGCGCACGGCGAGGCGCAGAGCACGCAGGGGCACGCGTTCGCT
>DATDEX010000320.1:0-5093 GCA_036522895.1 Candidatus Eiseniibacteriota bacterium
CCGGGCGCCGCGCCGCGCCGGTCCGGCGCCGCCCTCCGGCCGGCTTCGGGGTCACGCCTCGCCCCCGCGCCGCATCGCGAGCCACGCCTGCTCCGCCTCCTCCAGCTGTTCCGGCGTGTTGATCCCGAGCAACTCGCGCGCGTCCGCGGCGCACCACACGCCCGCCCTGCCGCCGCGCGCCTGGAGCAGCGCGACGGTGTCCGTGAGGTAGTACTCGCCCTGCGAGTTGTTCGCGGTGAGCGACGACAGCACCCGCGAGAGCGCGGTGTGATCGAACGCGTAGATGCCGGAGTTGACCTCGTCGATCGCCTTCACCTCCGGGCTCGCGTCCTTCTCCTCGACGATGCGCTCGATGCCGTGGCCGTCCGCGGTGCGCACGATCCGCCCGTAGCCCGTGGGGTCCGCGAGCCGCATGCTCAGCACGGTCACCTCGGCGGCCGACTCCGCGTGGCGCACGAGCAGCGCGTGCAGGGTCGGGGCGGTGAGGAGCGGCGTGTCGCCGCAGACCACGAGCAGCGTGCCGCGGAAGTCGGAGAGCAACGGCTCGGCCATCATGCAGGCGTGCCCGGTCCCGCGCTGCTCGGCCTGCACCGCCCACTCGAGGTCTCCGCGACCGGCGAACGCGGCGCGGACCCGCTCGCGCTGGTAGCCGATCACCACAACCGTGCGGCCCACGCCCAGCTCGCCGAGCGTGTCGAGGACGTGCCCGAGCAGTGGCTTCCCCGCCATCACGTGGAGCACCTTCGCGAGATCGCTGTGCATGCGCTTGCCCATGCCGGCGGCCAGCACCACCGCGGCGACGTCCGGATGCCGGTCGCTCATCTCGGCCTCCACGGGAAGTTGTCGATCAGGCGCGCCGGGCCGACGTGGGCGGCCACGGCCACGAGCGCAGGGCCGCGCACGCGCTTCAGCGGCTCCAGCGTCACGGGGTGGACGACGGCGATGTAGTCCTCGCGGACGAGCGGATAGCCGTCCCACTCCCGGCGGATCGCCGACGCCAGCCGCTGCGCGTCCTTCTCGCCGCCGCGCATCAGGATCCACGCGGCCGCGAGCCCCTGCGAGAGCGCCACCGCCTGCTGCCGCTCCGCGTGCGAGAGATACGCGTTCCGGCTCGAGAGCGCGAGCCCGTCCTCCTCGCGCAGCGTGGGCCCGCGCCGCACCATGACCGGCATCAGCAGGTCCGCGCACATCCGCTCGAGGATGAGCGCCTGCTGGGCGTCCTTCTGACCCAGCCACAGGAGATCCGGCTCGACGACGTGGAGCAGGCGGGTCACCACGGTCGTCACCCCGGTGAAGTGTCCGGGGCGGGAGGCGCCCTCGAGCACGTCCGAGAGCCCGTCCACGTGCACGCGGGTGAGATCGCCGGCCGGGTAGATGTCGCCGACCGCCGGCTCCCACACGAGATCCACGCCCTCGGCCGCGAGCAGCGCTCGATCCCGCGCCGTCGGGCGCGGGTAGCGGGTGTAATCCTCGCCGGGGCCGAACTGGAGCGGGTTCACGAACACGCTCACCACGACGCGCTCCGCCGAGCGCCGCGCGAGCCGCACCAGCGAGAGGTGCCCCTCGTGGAGCGCGCCCATCGTGGGCACGAACGCGACGCGCCCGCCCCGCGCGCGCAGCAGCGCGAGCGCGGCGCGGGCCGAGGCGACGGACCGCGCGCGGGCCATGCGCGTCCGTGCGCGGGGCGACGGCCGTTTCGGCACTAATAGCTCTCCGCGTCCGAGGGGAACGCCCGCGTCTTCACGTCGGCGACGTAACGCGCGAACGCGTCGCGCATGGCCGCGCCGAGCTCGGCGTACGTGCGCACGAACTTGGGGCGATGGCCGTGGTAGAGCCCGAGCAGGTCGTGCGTCACGAGCACCTGGCCGTCGCACTGGACGCCGGCGCCGATCCCGATCGTGGGGATGTGCAGCTCGCGCGAGACGACCGCCCCGAGCCGCGCCGGGATGCCCTCGAGCACGAGCGAGAAGCAGCCCGCGCCCTCCAGCGCGCGCGCGTCGGCGAGCAGCCGTTCCTGGTCCGCCTCGCCGCGGGCTTGCACCTTGTAGCCGCCGAACGCCAGCACCGACTGCGGCGTGAGCCCGAGGTGCCCCATGACCGGGATGCCGGCCTCGACGATGCGGCGCACCGCCTCGACGACGCGCGCGCCGCCCTCGAGCTTGATGGCGTCGGCGCCGGCCTCTTGCACGAACCGCCCGGCGTTCAGGACCGCCTGCTCGGGGCTCGCCTGGTAGCTCATGAACGGCATGTCGCCCACGACCATCGCGCTCGGCTTCGCCCGCGTCACGGCGCGCGTGTGGTGCAGCATGTCCTCCATGGTCACGGGGAGCGTGCTGTCGTAGCCGAGCACCACCGTCCCGACGGAGTCGCCGACGAGCAGGATCTCGACGCCCGCCTGGTCGGCGAGGCGCGCCGTGGGGAAGTCGTACGCGGTCACCACGGCGATCGGCTCGCCCTTGCGCTTGAGTGCCACGACCGCCGGGGCGGTGATCTTCGCGCGCGGGGCGCCCGCGCCCACCTTGGCCTCGCCGCTCATGCCGGGCCGCCTTTCTCCAGGGGCGTGTAGTACATCGTGCCCTGGTGGTGCGACAGGATACGCTGCAAGAGGTCCTCGAAATCGTCCGGTTGATTCACGAAGTCGATGCGGTTCGTGTTCACGACCAGCAGCGGGGTCTCGGTGTAGTGGAAGAAGTAGTGGTTGTACGCCTCGTTCAGCCGCTCGATGTAGCCCCGGTCCATGTCCTTCTCGAACGACCGGTTCCGCCGGGTGATCCGCTCCATGAGCGTCTCCGTGCTGGCCTGCAGGTACACCACCACGTCGGGCTTCACGACGTCGAGCTCGAGCCACCCGACGAGGCGCTCGTAGAGCGCCAGCTCCTTGTCGACCAGGTTCAGGCTCGCGAAGATGCGGTCCTTCTGGAAAAGGTAATCCGCCACCAGCTTATCGCTGAACAGATCGGTCTGCCGGAGGCTCCGCTGCTGCTGGTAGCGGCTGAACAGGAAGTGCATCTGGGTCTGGAACGCGTAGCGGGCGCGGTCGCGGTAGAAGTCCTTGAGGAACGGATTGTCCTCCACCTCTTCCAGGACCAGCTTCGCCGAGAGCCGGTCGGAAAGCATGCGCGACAGGCTGGTCTTGCCCGCTCCGATCACGCCCTCGATGACCAGGTAGCGATTCTCGCCCGCGGTCACGCGCGGAACCTCCCGGCCTCGCTAGGCCGTCCGTCCGTGGACACCATCGTGCGGGGTCAGTTCCAGAGACGCGAGCCGTGCTTGACCAGGGGGCGCGCGCCGAGCCGCTGGAGCAGCGCGAGCATCGTCTCGCCCGTGATCGGGTGCACGAGCAGCGGCTCCAGCTCGACCAGCGGAACGAGCACGAACGAGCGCTTCGTGAGCTCCGGGTGCGGCAGCTGGAGATCGTCCTCCTCGAGCACGAGGTCCTCGTAGAGGAGCAGGTCGAGATCGAGCGTGCGCGGACCCCAGCGCTGCGAGCGCACGCGTCCGAGCCGGCGCTCGATGAGCATGAGGTTCCACAGCAGCTGGCGCGGCGTGAGCTGCGTCTCGAGTTGGGCGACGGCGTTCAGGAAGTGGGGCTGGTCCTCGACGCCGACCGGCTCCGTGTCGTAGAGCGACGATGCGCGCACCACCGACGTCTCCGGCGCCTGCGCCAGATGCTCCAGCGCCTGCCGCAGGCTGGCCTCGCGATCGCCGAGGTTCGAGCCCAGTCCGATGTATGCCTTCACGCCGTTCGCTCCCTCGTCACCTCGATGACCGCCCGGCCACCGGTGGTCCAGCCGAGATTCTGCTTGGAGATCCGCACGAGAACGTGACGGATCGAGAACCGCTCGAGGATCGTGCTGGCCACCTTGGCCGCCAGCGCCTCGAGCAGGTGGTAGCTCTGGCCCTCCACCACCTCACGCACCGTACGGTAGAGCATGTCGTAGTCCACCGCGTCGGCGAGTTTGTCGCTGGATTCCGCGCGATCGTCCACCGGGATGAGCTCCAGGTCCACCTCCAGACGCTGCCCCGCTTCCTTTTCATAGGGGCGCGCTCCATGGTGGCCGAAGACCGAGAGCCCCTCCAGTCGGATGTTCGCCAAGTCGTTGCCTCCGAACACGCTCCGTTCCGAACTTCGTGTCCGGTGTAAGCGCACGTTCAGCAAGTCTAGGCGCCCGTCACGGGAGGGTCAAGGGATGCGGACGAACCACCGGGCGGACCCCATCCGGGCCGCGGGCCGGTAGTACCGCTCGAGCGCGTCCAGGAACGGCCGGGCGATGTCGCTCCGCTCCGCGAGCGCCGCCGCCATCGGGTCCTCGATCAGGAGGTAGGGCGGCCGCGCGGCCGCGAGCTCACGCGCGATCGTCGCCCACTCGTGCGCGGTGTAGATGGACATCCCGCCCGGCATGGCGAGCGCCGGGGCTCGCCCCGAGATCCAGTAGGCGAGCGGATTGCCGAGCACGTAGATGGGGCCCGGCTCGGCGTCGGGTGCGCGCAGGAACTCCGTGAGGCGTGCGAAGTGCGCGTAGGCGCCCCCGCTGCGTCGGGCGAGCAGCTCCCGCGCGGCCGCCGGATCCACGAGCGAGCCGCTCGCGACCACCTCGTCACTCCGCCCGATCGCGCCGGCGAACGTGATCCCCACGCCGAGGAGGAGCGCGCCGGCGCCGACCGCGGCCGGCCGGCCGCCCGGCCAGCGTCGGGAAATCGAGGCGGCCAGCGCTTCGAGGCCGCGCGCCGCGAGCAGTCCGAGCGGCACGAGGACCAGGAACATCTGGTACTCCCAGCCCGACCAGCGCTGGAGCAAGAACACGACGATCCCCGCCGCGATCCAGGCGAGGAGCGCCCGTCCGTGCCGATCCGCGCGATCGCGGAGCACAGCCCCCGCGCCGATCGCCGCCGGGACGAGGAGCGGTGGCCACGCGCCGAGGAGCCAGCGGCCGGTCGCGACCAGGTTGCGGACCGGCATGCCGTGGAGCCGCCCCATGACCTCTGCCGGGTAGACGACCCACGTCCACCACGCGAGCGCCAGCGCGCCCTGGCTCGCGAACAGGGCGAGCGCCACGGCGAGCGGGACGAGCGCGCCGGGCGCGAGGCCCGCG
>DATDEX010000321.1:0-10036 GCA_036522895.1 Candidatus Eiseniibacteriota bacterium
GGACCCGCCGCGAGCCACAGTCTCAGGTGGAACGGCAGAAGCAGCGCGAACGACAGGTTGGAGAGCGCGCCCGCGGCGGCGGCCGCGAGGTAGCGGAGCACGCCGGCAGGGGTCGTGCGGCGGTGGAGGTCGAGCAGCGCCCCGGTCGCGAGCACGCTCGCGAGGATCAGGAACGCGTAGTTCCGGCACTCTTGCGAGTACCAGACGAGGAACGGCGAGCCGGCCGCGAGCCAGGCGGCGGGCGCCGCGGTCTCGCGCCCGGTCCAGCGCGCGGCGAGCCACGCCATGGCCGGCACGAGCGCGATGCCGGCGAGCGCGCTCGGCAGGCGGAGCACCCACTCCGACGGGCCGCCGAGCGAGGCCGCGAGTGCCACGCACAGCGTGTGCAGCGGCCCGTGCACGTTGTCGAGCAGGTCGCGCCACGCGATCCGCCCCGGCAGGCCGGCCGCAGCGAGCGTGAACTGCTCGTCGATCCACAGGCTCTGGTGGCCGAGACGAAACAGGCGCAGGCACGCCCCGACGAGCGTGGCGGCCACGATCGTCCGCTCGAGGGCCTTCTCGGAGGGTGTCGGGCGGGGTGCGGAGGCCGGATGGGTACCCACCGGCGCGCCGGGTACGGGCACGGACTTACTCGCGTGCGCTCCCGTCAGTAGGCGCCCTCCCGCGACAGGACCGCGGGGATGGTGCGCAAGAGGATCTTCAAGTCGAGCCGCAACGAGCGATGCCGGATGTACTCGAGGTCGAGTCGCATCCACTCCTGGAAGCCGATCCGGCTCCGACCGCTGATCTGCCACAGGCAGGTGAGCCCGGGGCGAACGTCGAGCCGGCGCAGCTGCCACGGCTCGTACTGGGCGACTTCCTCGGGGATCGGCGGGCGCGGGCCCACCAGGCTCATGTCGCCGATCAGGACGTTCCAGAACTGCGGCACCTCGTCGAGGCTCGTCGAGCGCATGAAGCGCCCGATCGGCGTGATGCGCGGATCGCGCGCGATCTTGAACACGGGGCCGTCGGCCTCGTTCAAGTGCGAGAGGTGCTGGCGCTTGAGATCGGCGTCCTTCACCATGGAACGCAGCTTGTAGAACGTGAACGGGCGGCCGCCGCGGCCGATGCGGGTCGAGCGGTAGAACACCGGTCCGCGGGAGGTGGCGCGGACGATGAACGCGAGCACCGCGATCACCGGCGAGAGCAGGACGAGCCCGACCACGGCGGCCAGGATGTCGAGTGCGCGCTTGCCCGCCTGGAGGTAGGCACCCTGCGACGCGGGGGTCTCGAACGGGAGGACGGCCGGAACCACGGCGGTCCCCGTCGAGGTCACGGCGGGCCAGTGCCCGGAGTGCATGGCGCGGGGCCGGGCATGGCCGTTCGCGAAGCCCCCGGCATGCACCCGCGCTCGCGGCACGGCGGGCGCGTGCGCGCTCACAGCCTGCAACCGCGCGACGTGCGGTCTGGAGATTTCAGCGGGAGTCTCCACCGTCGGCGAATCCTCGATCTGGACTGTGTGGGCATCTGACCAGTGACCTGCAACGGCCGGCGGGTCACCAGCGGACGCGAGAATGTCGGGCTCCATCTGCGGCCACTCTCAGTTGAAGTCGCCCTGCAAAAAAAGCCACGTGGCCAATGGGGCCCCGAGGCTCTTCAAGACACTCGCGTCATCTGTCCAGCATTGAACTGGGAGTGAACGAGTACGAGCGACTGGGGGGAAACCAAGGTGTCTGATCCTCAGAAGTCTGGCCCGGTTTCCCGGGCTTCCCGGTCGCTACGAGGCGACCCAAGGTAGAGCTCGTTTGTACTGCACACCCAGTTAGCCAAGGTTCGTCGGTGGGTCTCCAGTGGGACAGCACAGGACGTGAACTCCGTGTCCCCATGTTAGCAACGATGTGACACCGTTTTCAACGACAGATTTCGTGCAAGATGCATTGCCGCTAACTGACCCGGCGTGCGCTCTAAACCGGGGCCGCGATCGCGCGCGCCGCTGCCCCGCCATGCATGTGCGCCGCATGGGGATGGCCGCCCGGCGCGTGGGCGCGAGGGTGCACGTCAAACTTTGCCACGCTCGGCCGTTTTCTCGCGCTGCCAGGCCACGGTGTTCTCGAGCCCGCGCTCGAGCGTGACGTTCGGCAGCCAGCGGAGTGTCCTGCGCGTCTTCTCGATGTTCACGACGCGGCGGCGAATGTTGTCGATGTCGCGCCGGTTCGTGTGCTGCGGCTCCGCGTTCACGCCGACGATTCGCCCGAGCAGCAGCGCCAGCTCGTTCACGCGTGTTTCGACCCCGGTGCCCACGTTGAACACCTCCCCGAGCGCGCGATCCGACTGCGCCGCCATCACCGTGGCCTCGACCGCGTCGTCCACGTACGTGAAATCGCGCGTCTGGTTGCCGTCGCCGTGGATCACCGGCGGGTGCCCCTCGAACAACGACTCGATGAACTTGGCCACCACGCCGCAGTAGGGGTTCGCGGGGTCCTGCCCGGGCCCGTACACGTTGGAGTAGCGCACGGCCGCGGCCGGAACGCCGTACGACTCGAAGAACGCCATGCAGTAGTTCTCGCCGGCGAGCTTCGAGACCGCGTAGGGCGTGAGCAGCGACAGGGGATCGTCCTCGTTGATGGGCAGGTAGCGGGGATTCCCGTAGACGGAGGTGGACGAGGTGTAGAGCACGCGCTTCACGCGGCCGCTCGACGCCCGCGCGGCCAGCAGCACGTTGAGCGTGCCGCCGATGTTCGTCTCGAAGTCCTCGCGCGGATTCTTCGTGGACACCACGATGTTGCGCGCCGCGGCGTGGAACACCACCTCGGCTTCGCCCACGAGCTTTTCCACGATGCGCGGCTCGCAGACCGAGCCCTGGACGAACTCGAAGCCCCGCGGCGGCAGGTTCTCCAGCCGCCCCGTGAACAGGTCGTCGAGCACGGTGACGCGCGCGCCCTCGCGGACCAGGCGTCGGACCAGGTTGCTGCCCACGAAGCCGGCGCCGCCGGTCACGAGCACGGGTGAGTTCTCGAGCGGAATCAACGGGGGTGCCCTCCCAAAGTCTCAGTGTCGCGTGCCGAATCGGAGGAAGATCAGCGGGCGCAGGATGCGCCAGCCGTCCCGGAGCAGTCGCATCTTCGTGGTGCCCCGCCCATGATAGCGGACGGTGACCGGGGCCTCGCGGATCCGATAGCCGGCCCGCATGGCCTGGTAGAGCAGGTAGGGCTCGAGCTCGTAGCGGTCGAGCCAGTCCTGCGCGAGCCGGACCCGCGGGTCGTCGAGTAGGGACAGGCGGAACGCACGCATGCCGTTGGTGCCGTCGCTGATGGCGTGCCCGCTGGCGATCCGGAACAGCAGCGGGTAGAGCCGGGTGAGCCAGCGCCGGTCCGCTGGGATGCCAGGGGTCGCCCCGCCCGGCAGCCAGCGACTGCCCTGGACCAGGTCGGCCTCGCCCGCGAAGAGCGGCACGAGGATCCGCGGCAGCTCGTCCGGTTCGTGCTGGTCGTCGCCCGAGAGGATGGCGGCGAACTCGGCCCCGCGTCGCCGGGCCTCGAAGAGCCCGGTGCGGATCGCGGCGCCGACGCCGAGGTTCCGCTCGTGCCGGATCACCACCTCCGCCCCCGCGGCCCGCGCCTCGCCGGCGGTGTCGTCCGCCGAGCAGTCGTCCACGACGATCACCGTGCCCGCCCACCGCCGCGGGATCTTCCGCACGACGTCGCCGATCTTCCCCGTCTCGTTCCAGGCCGGGACGACCGCGGCGACCCGGCTCGGCTCGATGAGCGCCGTGCGGGCCGGAGGCGGGTCGACGGGCGCCGTGAACTCGAGGGGTTGCGCGCACATGGGCGGGCGAGGTTAGCACATCGCTTGCCGCTGGAAGGGCGCGGCTGATAGGCTTTTCTCTCACCCTGCGCCGTGCTTTCCACGCCCGCTCGCCCGGCGCTCCCCCCTTTCCGGACACCCCCCCATCGGATGCACCAGAACCTGAAGCTGAGCCTCGTCATCCCCTGTTACAACGAGGAAGAGGGCGTCCGCGAGGTCATCGGCCGCTGCCCGCGCGAGATCGACGAGATCGTCGTGGTGGACAACAACTCCACCGATCGCACGGCCGAGGTGGCGCGCTCGCTCGGTGCGGTCGTGGTGAGCGAGCGCAAGCCGGGCTACGGGGCGGCCTACAAGGCGGGACTCCGGGCGGCGACCGGCGATGTCGTGGTGACGCTCGACGGCGACGGCACTTACCCGCCCGAGGCGATCCCCGGGCTCGTCGACACGCTGGTCGAGAAGCGCTGGGACTTCCTCTCCGCCTGCCGCTTCCCGCTCGCCGACCGGCGCGCGATGAGCTTCACGAACCGGTTCGGCAACTGGGTGCTCACCGCGACCGCCATGGCGCTCTTCTGGCAGCCCATCCGCGACAGCCAGTCCGGCATGTGGGTGTTCAAGCGTGCGCTCCTCGACCGCCTGCGGGTCACGTCGGACGGCATGCCGTTCAGCCAGGAGATCAAGCTCGAGGCCATCCTGCGCGGGTTCCGCTTCGGCGAGAAGCACATCGCGTATGGTGCGCGTATCGGCGAGGTCAAGCTGCAGAAATGGCGCGACGGCTGGCTGAACCTGTCGTTCCTGTTCCGAAAACGGTTCGGGCTGCTCTAGCGGCGGCGGGAAGGGTCACGACGTCATGTGCGGGTTCGCGGCGTTCCATCATCCCGAGGTGCTCACCCCCGAGCGCGCCTGGCTGGAGGCGGCTTCGCGATCGCTCCGCCATCGCGGGCCGGACGACGACGGCGTGCTCGCCGAGCCGGGCGCCGGGCTGGCGTTCCGCCGCCTCGCGATCGTGGACGTGGCCGCCGGACACCAGCCGCTCGCGAACGAGGACGGCACGGTGTGGATCGCGTTCAACGGCGAGATCTACAACCACGCCGCGCTGCGCCGCGAGCTCGAGGCCGCCGGGCACCGCTACCGCACGCACTCCGACACCGAGACGCTGGTGCACGCCTACGAGGAGTGGGGTCCGGGCTTCCTCCGCCGCCTGCACGGCATGTTCGCGTTCGCGATCTGGGACCGCCGGCATCGCCGGATGTTCGTGGCCCGCGACCATGTCGGGATCAAGCCCGTGTACTGGACGCGCGCGAACGGCGCCTTCGTCTGCGCCTCGGAGATCAAGGCGCTGTTCGCGTTCCCGGGCGTCGGACGCCGCGCCGACCCCGCCGGCGTCGTCCAGCACCTGACGCTCCGCTACGCCGCATCGCCCGGGACGCTGTTCGCGGGCATCCACAAGCTGCCCCCCGGGCACTCGCTCACGCTCGAGGGGGGCGAGGCCCGGCTCGAGCGCTGGTGGCGTCCCGAGTACGAGCCCAAGCAGACGCTGTCCTTCGACGACGCGCTGGGCGAGCTCGAACGGCGGCTCACGGACTCGGTTCGCAGCCATCTCATGAGCGAGGTCCCGCTCGGCGCGCTGCTCTCGGGCGGCGTGGACTCGAGCCTCGTCGTGGCGCTCATGAGCCGCATGAGCGACCGCCCGGTCCAGACGTTCTCGGTCGGCTTCGACGCGCCGGGGCCCTACAGCGAGCTGCCGTTCGCGCGCCGCGTCGCCGAGCACTGCGGCACCGAGCACCGCGAGCTCGTGGTGGGCGCCGCGGACCTGCTCCGCGAGCTGCCGAGTCTCGTCTGGCACCAGGACGAGCCGATGAGCGAGCCCGCCGCGATCCCCACGTTCATGGTGTCGCGGCTCGCGCGCGAGACGGTGACCGTGGTGCTCACCGGCGAGGGCGGCGATGAGCTGTTCGCGGGCTATCCGAAGTACGCGGTCGACCCGTGGGCACGCCGCCTCTCCCGGCTCCCCGGGCCGATCCGGGGCGTGCTGCTCGACGGGGTCCTCGACCGGCTGCCGTTCGCATTCCGGCGGCTGCAGGTCGTCGGCCGCGCCGCGCGCTTTCGCGACGAGCCCGAACGGCTCGCGTCGTGGTTCGCGGGCTTCACGGGCGACGAGCGGGACCGGCTCGTCGCACACGCGCTCGGCGGGCACGCGCAGGCCGGGGTGGAGCCGTTCCGCCGCGCGCTCGCGGACAGCCGGGCGCGCTCCCCGCTCGATCGGATGCTCGATGCCGACCTGCGGATCTGGCTCGCGGACGACTTGCTCGTCAAGATGGATAAGATGAGCATGGCGGCCTCGGTGGAGGCCCGGGTGCCGCTCCTGGACCTGCCGTTGATCGAGTGGGCGATGCGCCTCGGGCCGGAGCACAAGATCCGCGGATTCGAAGGCAAGGTGCTGCTCAAGCGCCTCGCCCTCAAGTTGCTGCCCTCCGAGGTGGTGACGCGCCAGAAGGTCGGCTTCACGGTGCCGCTCTCGCCATGGTTCCGCGGCCCGCTGCGCGAGCTGCTCGTCGACACGCTGCTCGCCCCGCGCTGCCTCGAGCGCGGCTGGTTCGACGCCACGGCGCTGCGCGCCACTGTCGAGGATCACCTTTCGGGCCGGCGCGATCGGGCACGCGAGCTGTGGACGCTCCTGACGCTCGAGCTCTGGCACCGGGCCTGGATCGACGGCGACGGGGCGCGACCCGAGGCCTGGTGCGCACCGCCCCGTGTCGTGGCGGGTGCGGCATGAAGCTCGTGATCCAGATCCCGTGCTTGAACGAGGAGGCGACGCTGCCGGTGACGCTCGCCGACCTGCCGCGGACGCTGCCGGGCGTGGACTCGATCGAGGTGCTGGTGATCGACGACGGCAGCACCGACCGCACGAGCGAGGTCGCGCGGGCGAACGGCGTACGGCACGTGCTGCGATTCCCGGCGCGGCGCGGGCTCGCGCACGGCTTCGACGCCGGGCTGCGGGAGGCGCTCGCGATGGGCGCGGACTTGATCGTCAACACCGATGCCGATAACCAGTACCAGGGCGCGGACATCGGCAAGCTCGTCGAGCCGATCCTCGCCCGCCGCGCCGACATGGTCGTGGGGTCGCGGCCGATCGAATCCATCGCGCATTTCTCGCCGCTCAAAAAACTGCTCCAGCGCCTCGGGAGCGGCGTGGTCCGCAGGCTGGCGAACACCGACGTGCCGGACGCCACGTCGGGCTTTCGCGCCTACAGCCGCGAGGCGGCGCTGCGGCTCACCGTCCTCACCGGCTTCACCTACACGCTCGAGACGCTGATCCAGGCGAGCCAGAAGAACATCGCGATCGCGCACGTGCCGATCCGCGTGAACGGCAAGCTCCGCGAATCCCGGCTCTTCCGGGGCATGGGCTCGTACGTCACGCGATCGCTCGGGACGATGGCCCGGATCTACCTCCTCTACCAGCCGCTGCGCTTCTTCCTGACGCTCGCGGTCGTGTTCGCGGCCGGCGCGCTGGCGCTGTTCGTGCGCTTCCTCGTGGCGTACTTCACGACCGTGGGCCCCACCGGTCACGTGCAGTCGCTGACCGTCGCGGGCGTGCTGGCCATCATCGCGACGCTGTTCGGCGCGCTCGGCGTGATCGCGGACCTGTCGGCGATGAATCGGCTCCTGCTCGAGGAGATCGTCGTCAACACGCGCATGCAGCGGATCGACGCCGGGCGCGAGCGCCCGCAAGCCTCCCCATGAGCCGAGCGCGCGTCGGGTTTCTGCTCCAGCTCACGGTCTCGGTCGTCCTGCTCGCGCTCCTCGCCCGGCGGGTGCCGCTGCACGATGCCGGCGCGGCGTTCCGCAGGGTGCATCCGCTCACCATCCTCGCCGCGCTCGGGCTGTCGATGATCGGCTACTGGGGCCGGGCGCGCCGCTGGTCGCTGCTGCTCGCGCGCTGCGGCATCACGCTCCCCACGCGGGCGAGCTACCGGCTCACGCTCGTGGGGACGTTCTACGGCATGATGACGCCCGGTCGCGTCGGCGAGTTCGCGCGCGTGCTGCATCTCAAGGGGTCGCGCACGGCGATGCTGGCGTCGGTCGTGTGGGATCGCGTCGCCGACGTGCTCATCCTCGAGGCCCTGTGCGTGCCCGCGTTCGCGTTCGTGCCGGCGTGGCGGGGCTCGCTCCTCTGGGTCTACCTCGGGCTCGTCGCGTTCACGGCCGCTGGCGTGGCGGTGCTCGGGAGCCCCGCCGCCGCGCGCCTGGCGGGCCGAGTCCTGCCGTTCCTGGCCGGGGTCGCGGACCGCTGGGGCAGCAACTCGCGGAGCCTGCTCCGGGGGGGCGCCGGCCTCGCGAGCTTCGCCTACGGCGGGTTCTTCTACGTGTTCGTCTACGGCGCCGCCTGGCTGCTGCTCGGCGACCTCGCCCCCGGCGCCTCGCCGCGGCTGCTGCTCGGCTTCCCGGTGATCCCGCTGCTCGGCAACCTCCCCGTCGCACTCGGCGGGTTGGGGCTCCGCGAACAGGTGAGCGCCACGGTGTTCCGCCAGTTCGGCGCGGGGACCACGACCGGCGCGGTGTTCTCGCTGCTCATCTTCGGCGTGTCGACGCTGGGGCCCGGACTGCTCGGGGTCCTGCTCTCCTCGACCCCGTGGGCGAGGGTGCCCGAGGAATCGGAGGAGGCGGCGTGAAGTCCCTGCGCGCGGCGCTCCAGTGGCTCGTCCGCACACCCTCGGGCTGGATCCTGATCGGCGCACTCGTCCGCCTCGCGCACATCGTGTCGCTCGGCAATCGCTACTACTTCGGGGACACGGTCGAGTACGAGGCGGCTGCGCTCCGCATCCTGCACGGGATCGGGATGGACCAGGCGAGCCCGCGCGCGCCGCTCTACCCGCTGTTCATGGCGTTCTCGTTCTGGATCGGCGGCGAGGGCAACTACCTCGTGGCACGCCTCCTGAAGCTCTTGCTGGCGGTGGGGCTCATGGCGGTCGTCGCGCGCCTCGCCGGCCGGTTCGGAGGCCGACCCGCCGCGGTCGTGGCCGCCATGGGGATCGCGCTCGCGCCCACGATCGTGTTCGTCTCGGGCTTGCTCTATCCCACGACGCTCTACATGCTGCTACTCGCCTCGTTCACGCTCGTGGCGTGGGACCTCGTCCAGCGCCCGAACGGCCGCGCCGGAGCGCTGCTGGGGCTTCTGTTCGCGCTCGGCTGGCTCACCGACCAGGTCTTCCTCGCCCCCGCGGGCGCCGTGTGCGTGTGGCTGCTGCTGCGGCTCGGACGGCTCGGGGCGCCGCTCGCGCGCGCGCTCGCGGTGGCCGCCATCGTCGCCGCCATGATCGCGCTCCCGTACCTGCTCACGCTGCAGCGGATCGGGGGCGACCACGCGTTCATGAGCAAGGCGCAGCTCGTGCTCTACTCCGCCCGCACGGACCCGGTGCTCGCGCACGAGCGCTGGGTGCGTTTCCCGGCGGACACGCCGTTCGAGCCGCTGTCCGCGCATGCATTCGTGCAGCGCGAAGGCCGGCTCTTCGGGCATGCCCCGCTCGCCTACCTCCACGACTGGATCTGGGAGTTCCTACATTTCTTCCGCCCGGTGCCGGACCGGGTGCAATCCGAGAATCGGTTCACGGAGCCGCTCGTGCTCTACGTGGGCGGACTCTACTTCCTCGCGCTCCTGACCCTGTCGATTCTCGGGTTGGGCTTCGGCGCCGGACCCCAGGACGGCCGGGTGCTGCTCGCGACGGTCGTGCTCGCGACCGCGGTGTTCTATTCGTTCTTCTTCACGCAGGCGCGCTACCGCATCCCGGTGGAGCCGCACATGCTGGTGCTCGCGGCCCTCGGCGTACAGCGGGCGTTCCCGCGGCTGACCGCGTTCCTCTCCGGCGGCGGGGACGATCCCGGCGGCGGCTCCGACCCCGGCCCGGACGGGGACTGGGAGGAGGCGAGCGCGTGAACCTTGCCGCCCGCGTGTGGCCCGTCGCGGCCACGTTCGTGCTCGGGCTGGCGGGGTTGTTCGTTCCGGGCCCGGCGGGCGATGTCGCCGCGTTCGTGTGGCTGGGAGTCTTCCCGGGGCTCGCGCTCACCCGCCTGCTCCTCCCCGGCGCGCCGGCCGCGACGCGATGGACGCTCGGCATGGCGCTCGCGCCGCTCGCCTGGCTCGCCGGCGTGCCGTGGTCCGAGGCAAGCGATGCCGGCGCGCTGCTCGGGACGAAGACCGTGCTGAACGAGCTCGTCGCCTATATCGATCTCGCCAAGGGCGGGCTCTCGGAGA
>DATDEX010000322.1:0-9654 GCA_036522895.1 Candidatus Eiseniibacteriota bacterium
GGGCACGCCTCCGGGCGTCCGCCGCCCGTTCCGGCCGGGGCGGGTGGAGCCCCCGGCCGCGGGCGGGGGGCTTCAGGCCTGCGGTTTCTCGCCGCCCTCCAGGCCCTCCCGGATCTTCCGGCGCACGGCCTCGGTTTCGGCGCTCCGCGGCGTGCTCGGGGCGCCCGCGTCCCCGCCGATCTTCTCCGACAGGAGCAGGGTGAGCAGCGCCTGCATGACGTTGCCCGTCATGGCGCCCCCGTCGCCATTGCCGTCGTGGCCGCCGCCCACGACGACGCGCGGGACCACGTCGACGCCCGAGACCTGGATCGCCTCGGCGAACCGGTTCATCACCTGCTGGGTGAGCTGGTAGCGGGGCCCGCCGTAGGCGCGCACCTGCTCCTCGATCGCCATGGCCTGCGCCACGCCGACGCGCGCGGCGCGCTGGGCCTCGGCGCCCGCGAGCGCCAGCACCTTGCCCGCCTCGCCCTCGCCGAGGATGCGGATTCGCGCCGCCTCGGCGCCGGCGATGGTCTGGATCTTCGTGGCCTCCTGTTGCGCGCGTGCCAGGTCGGCCTTGCCGGTGTTCGACTGCACCTGGATCGACAGCTCGGACTCCGTGATGTTGGTCTGCTGCTTGGCACGGGCCTCGGCCTCGCGCAGCTCGCGCTCCTTCACCGCGGCCTGCTGCTGCCGGTTGTAGGTCTCGACCTGCTCCGTGGCGATCTGCCGCGAGCGAAGCTGCAGCAAGATCTGCTCGATCTGACCGCCCGGCGCGCCGGACGTGGGCGTTCCGATCAGCACCTCCTGGAGCTCCAGGTTGTACTGGCCGAACTTCTCCTTCATCTGCTGGCCGGCGATCTGCTGGATGTCGCTGCGCTCCTGGATGAGCTGGATGAGCGTGCGCGTCTGCCCGATGTTCTTGAAGTACGCCGACACCATGGGGTCGAGCGTCTGCTCGACCAGCTTCTTGATGTCGCCGAAACGCTGGATCACGAGCGGCGCCTTGCGGTAATCGATGTGCACCACGACGGACAGGGGCAGCGAGGGCTCGAACGCGTCCTTGGTGATGAGCGCCACCTCGGAGAGGTTCTCGTCGTACTTGTGCGATCCGGTCTCGCCGCGGGTCCACTTGAGGATGAAGTTCGTGGTCGGAACCATGATGCACTTGCCGGCGTAGGTGTTGAACGCGTACTTGCCGGGCAGCAGCCCCTCGCTCCACACGCCGCGCGTGCCCTTCAGGACCAGCTCGCCGTGTTTGTACTCGGCGCCGGACAGGTCCTCCCCGATTTCACCCGTGTAGGACACCACCACGCCGACGTTCCCGACCTCGACCACGGTCTTGGGCACCATCTCCACGGTGGCGAACAGCCGGTTGATGTAGTACGTGCCCTCCACGAGCACCTGGAGCTGTCGGCCGCGCAGGCCACCCGCCGCGAGGAAACGCTCCGGGTCCTGGAAGCTGTTGTGGTAGGTGTCGGAGCGCCCGCGATCCTCGCCCACGGTGGGCGCGATGATCTGGCCGGCCGGCAGCGACGGGCCGTCGTGCACGGTGACGATGCCGATGTTGTCATCGGTGCCCTTGATGACGACGGGGGCGAAGCCCTCGCGCTCGCGCAGCACCTTGGCCATGCGCTGGAAGATCTCCTCTTCGCCCTTCTCGAGCGGGAGGTAGTACAGGCGCTCCTCGGTGATGACCACGAACTGGGCGAGGTTCAGCGCGTACGTGCCCTCGCGCACGATCTTTCGTTGCGGTCCGCGCTGGCCGCCCTTCTTCAGGAACTCGGTGACGTCCTGGAAATCGCTGGCCGAGGCGTTCGTCGCCAGCACTTGCGAAGCGGGCAGGGGCTGCCCGTCGCGTGCGTACACGTAGCCGATCTTGCCCTGCGGGATCGTGACCAGCGGCACGATGTGCACGTCGTACTGGATGGGCAGCAGGTAGTGGAGCCCGCCGCGCAGCATGCCCGGCTGGAATCCGGCCTCGCCGTTCAGGGCAATGACGCCCTTGTCGAGCGAGCCCCTCGGGCTGATGCGCATCTCGACGATGCCCACCTTGTTGTTGGGAATGAAACGGATCCCGGCCAGCAGGAACAGCACGACCAGGATCCCGAGACCGGCCACGACGATCGGCACCAACCTCGCGACTTCCGACATGACTCCTCACCCCATGGGTGTCTGTGCGCACGCCGCCCGGAATGGGCCTGCGGCGGGCCCGAGCGGAACGTCGCGCACGTAGGTGGCGCGGGCGGTGGTGAAATCGCATTTCGCCCGCGCTGCCGCAGCCACAACGCTAGCGCGGGGGGGCATGGAATCAAGCGGAACCGGTCAAGTGGGCCTGTCGGCTGGGGTTGTGGACGGATCTCGAATTCACATCTTGGTCGGGCCGCCGCATCACGCGCGCGAACGCCCGCGGTCGCCGCGGGCGGAGCGATCGTCGCGCGCGGATTCATGCCGCCGCGTTGAAAGCCATGCGTCCGGCGACTATCCTGTCGAGCCGCCGCGCGCCCGCGCGGCCCCGCACGAGCCACCGCCCACCCTTCGCCCCGGACGCCATCGCATGGGACGCATCTTCGAGACCCGCAAGGCCACGATGTTCGCCCGCTGGGACAAGATGTCCAAGGCGTTCGCGCGCATCGGCAAGGAGATCACGATCGCGGTGAAGAAGGGCGGGCCGAACCCGGACTCGAACCCCTCGCTCCGCCGCGTCATCCAGAACGCCCGCGCCGTGAACATGCCGAAGGACAAGGTCGAGAGCGCGATCAAGAAGGCTTCGGGCGTGGACACGGCCGGCTACGAGGAGATCCTGTACGAAGGTTACGCCCCGCACGGCGTCGCCCTCCTCGTCGAGTGCGCCACGGACAACATCGTGCGCACCGTGGGCAACATCCGCCACCACTTCACGAAGGGCGGGGGCCACCTCGCCAGCGCGAACAGCGTGTCCTTCCAGTTCAAGCGCATGGGCGTGTTCCGCCTGAATCCCGCCGGTCTCGACACCGAGGCGCTGGAGCTCGAGCTGATCGACGCCGGTCTCGAGGAGCTGGGGGAGAGCACCGGCGAGAAGGGCGAGCCGCAGATCGTGCTCCGCTGCGCGTTCCCGGACTTCGGTCACCTGGCGAAGGCGCTCGAAGACAAGAAGATCACGCCGATCTCGTCCGAGCTGGAATACATCGCGCAGACGCCCGTGCAGCTGCCCGAGGATCACGCCCACTCGGTGCTCAAGCTCGTGGACATGCTCGAGCAGGACGACGACGTCCAGCGGGTGTTCCACAACCTCGCCTGAACCGGGCCGCGCGCGGACGCGCGGCGCGTTCCGCTTTGCGGGTCGTACGCGCGAGCCCGCTCGCTACCGCCGCCCCGCCTTGTCCGGGTAGCGCGGCCGCTGCGGCACCGGCTTCGGCGAACGCGCGATCTCGTCGAGCAGGAGCTTCACGGCCGCGTCCAATTGCGCGTCGCCGCCCTCCGCCGTGGCACGCGGCAGGTCGTCGACCACCAGGTCGGGCTCCACGCCGCGGCCCTCGATCAACCAGTCGCCCTCGGGACCGAACACGCCGGTCTCGGCAGCGGTGGCGATGCCGCGATCGACGAGGAAGTTGTCCTGCGAGAGCCAGATCTCCCCGCCCCACGTGCGCGTGCCGACCACCTTCCCGAGCCCGAGCCGCCGGAAGCCCTCGGCGAACGCCTCGCCGTCCGAGATCGTCGTCTCGTTCACGAGCGCCACGAGCTTGCCGCGGAACGCGAACGGCATGTTCGCGACCGGGTGCCCGGTGCGCGGCTGCCACCAGAACCAGGCGCGGCGCATGAGCTTTCCGAGGATCCAGGCGTCGATGTTGCCCCCCCGGTTCCCGCGCAGGTCGATCACGAGCCCGTCGCGGTCGAACACGGGGAAGTAGTCGCGCTCCCATTGCGCCATGTCGGGCGCGCCCATCGCGCGCAGGTGCACGTAGCCCACGCGCCCGGCCGAGAGCGAGTCCACGCGCAGCCGCCGCGTGTACTCCCATTCCGAGTAGCGGAGATCCGTCTCCCGCGCGGGAGCCACCGGCTGGACGATCAGATCGCGCGGCTCGCCGCCGGGGCGCTGGACGCGCAGCAGCACCTGCTTTCCCGCCTGACCGCGGAGCAGCGCCCCCGGGTCCGGGGCCGACAGTGCCGCCGCGCCGTTCACCGCGAGCACGACGTCGCCCTCGCGCACGCCGGCCTCGGGGCGGGCGAGCGGCGAGAGCTTCGCCGGCTCGTCGGGATCCGTGCGGAACACGTGCTGCACGCGCCAGCCGCCGGCGCGCTCGTCGCGCACGAGCCTGGCACCGAGGCTCGCGGGCTCGACCTGGTCGGGCCCCTTCCGCTGGTCCCCGCCGTAGACGTACATGTGGAGCGCCGAGAGCTCGCCGACCATCTGCTGGAACACGTCGGCGAGCTCGGCCCGCGTCGTGACGCGCTCGGCGAGCGGGCGGAACTTCTCGAGCTGGGCCTTCCAGTCCACCCCGTGCATGCCGCGGTCGTAGAAGTAATCGCGCTCGAGCCGCCACGCCTCGGTGAACATCTGCCGCCACTCGATCCGCGGATCGAACGCGAACGACCAGCCGGCGAGCGGAAGCTTCGCCTTGTCGAGCTTGTCCGGAGCCTTGCCGCCGGCGTCGAACACGTAGATCGCGTCGGGCTTGCGGACGAGCAGCTTCTTGCCGTCCGCGGAGAGCTCGTAGCCGTCCACGTCCGCGAACACCGTCGAGACGCCGTCCTGCTTGCGCGCGATCTCGAGCGACTGGAGCTGCGGCTTGGCGTTGACGTCGGCCTCGGTCGCGAGCCAGTAGAGCCGCTTCCCGTCCGTGGCGAGCGAGCGGAAGTTGCCGGGGTCCGCCGGCACCTCGACCAGCCGATCGCGGAGCCCGTCGAGCTCGATGTCCACCGCCACGGGCGGCGCGGCGGCGTCCGCCCTGGCCGCGTCGCCGGCTGCGGCGGAGCCCTTCCCGGTCGCCGCGCCCTTCTTGCCCTCGGCGTCGCGCACCCCGGGCCCGCCCGCGCCGCCCGCGTCGTGGAGCTCGTCGAGTTTCGCCCACGGCGAGCGAAACTCCTTCCTGAGCGACACGCCGAAGATCTGCGTCGGGCGATCGAAGAATGGATCGGGCTGGCGCGAGCCCCAGATGCTGCGCACGACCGTGTCGAAGTGGCGGTCGGAGAGGAACCACAGCCACTTCCCGTCCGGGCTCCACGCCGGGCTCCAGCTGTCCCAGCGCTCGCTCGTCACCGCGGTCGTGGCACCGCCCGACACGTCGTAGAGCATGACCTGCGTGAGCAGGTCGGGTGCGGGGCGGACGAACGCGATCCAGCGCGAGTCGGGCGACCACGCCACGTCACGAATGTCGTCCCACTCTTCGCTCACCGCGATCCGCCGGTCCTTGCCGCCCGGCAGGTCCAACAGCCACAATTCCTGGTCCTTGTTCGTGTGCGCGATCCACTTGCCGTCGGGCGAGGGCACGCCGTCGAAGCGCAATACCCTGCCGTCGTGCGAGAGCTGGGCCGGCCCGGCCACGCCGTTTGCCGGGAGCTTCCACCACTCCACCTCGCCGCTCGCGTCCGCGAGCCCGACGAGCGATTTGCCGTCGGGGAGGAAGCGCGCCTGCCGCCAGCGCACGCCGGGCTCCCGCGTCGCGGCGACGAGGCGGCCGTCCTCGCACGGCGCCACGAACACCTGGCCGCGCGCCGTGAGCGCCACGCGGTCGCCGTTCGGCGACAGGTGCGCCGAGGTGAGCCATTCGATCGGATTCTGCACCCAGTGCTCGCGCGACTGGTCGAAGTCGGAGGCGAGCCGCACCATGAGCAGGCGGTCCTCGTTCTTCGCGATGTCGTACACGCGCAGGTCCGCCCCCAGCTGGTAGACGATGCGCCCCTCCGAGAGCGACGCGCCGAGCACGTCCCAGCCCTTGTGGAACGTGTGCTGCCTGGCGTCGCTGCCGTCGGGCTTCACCGACCACAGGTTCATGTCGAGGCTCCGGTCGCCGACGAAGTACACGCGCCCCTGCCACGGCATCGGCGTGCGGCTCGCGGCCGAATCGCCCGGCAGGAGCGGCCGCGCCTCGTCACGCGCCCCGGAGCCGCCGCTCCAGGTCCAGAGCTGCTGGAGCGTGCCCCCGCGATAGCGGCGCGTGTTGCTGATGTTGGTTTCCTGTCGCGTGAACACGAGCGTGCCGCCATCGAACGCGCCCTCGGCGGCCTGCGCGAGCGGGATCGCGCGCCGCGCGCCGCTCGCGGGCTCGACGGCGAAGAGCTGACCCGCGGGCAACCCGGAGCCGCGCCGCGAGGCGAACAGCACTTCGCCCGCCGGCGTCCAGCCCACCACCAGGTCGCGCAACCCGTCCCACGTGAGCCGCCGCGGCACCCCGCCCTCGAGCGGCATCACGTACACCTCCATCGGCCCCTCGTAGGTCGCGGAGAACGCCACGCGCTTCCCGTCCGGCGAGATCGCCGCGCGCGACTCCTCGCCCAGGTGCGTCGTGAGCCGCTCCGCCAGGCCGCCCTCGATCGGCACGCGCCAGAGATCCCCCTCGGCGGTGAACACGACGGTGTTGCCGTGCACGCTCGGGAAGCGGTAGTAGCCGAGCGTGCCGGGCTCGGCGGCGAGCAGGGTGGCGGGCGGCAGGAGCAGCAGGGCCAACGGGATGAGGGCCGAGGCGACGCGGCAGAGCGCGCGCGTGGAGGCGGATGCGGGCATGGCGGGGATCCTCGTGGAGGTCGGGCGGGAGAGGCAGCGCGTCACTCTCGCACCGGCGGGCGCGCGGGGGCAAAGCCCGTCGCGACGGTCGCGGCAGGCTCAACCCCGGGCGCGTTCCGGCCGATGACCCGGCGGGGACGCCCCGAGCGTCGGGGCGAAGTCGTCGGGCAAGAGCGCAGGGGGCATCATGATCGGGAACGATGAGCTCCGGGGACAGGAGTACGCCGCCCTGATGAGCGAGGCACGTGACCTCGGGCGCACCGCGCAGCTCTGCTGGACCGGCGCCGCGGTGGCCGCGGCCGTGCTCCTGTCCGGCGGGATCGGGGCGAGGAATCCCGGGCTCATGCTGCCGGTCGAGTTCTGCGCGGCCTTCGGCTTCTACGCGACGGTCCATGCGCGCCGCCAGTGCCGGCTCATCGAGGGCTACGTCCAGGAGTATCACGAGAAGGAGCGCGACGGCGCCCAGTGGTACACGCGCCTCGCCCACCTGAAGTCCCTGCCCGGCTTCCACGATCGCCCGGAGTGGCTGCCGCTCGCGCTCGCCAACCTGACCACGTTCGTCGCCGTCGTGTTCGGCTGGGTGTTCGCCGACGCCGCGGCGCACGGCGAGCTCATGGCCGGCCTCGTCACCGCGGGCGGCGTGGCGTTTTCGGTGCACTCGATCGTCGAGAACATGCACCTCGACTTCCTGCACGGAACCGCGCCCTGGGGCCAGATGAACAGCGGGCTGCGCGAGGTGACGGGCGGGCCCAAGCGCGTCGGCACGTCGCGCTGAACCCGGTTCTCAGTACGAAGTCCGAAGGCCGGGCACCCGCCCGGCCTTCGTGCTTCTCGGGCGCGCCCGTGCCGGCCGCACCGCGGGGGTGACGGGTTCAGTGCACGCCGGCCCTGGCGCGGAACGCGTCGCGCTCCTTCCGCGCCAGCGCCAGCACGTCGGGGGGGATGCGAATCCCCGCCATCGCGGTGGCGAACTCCTCGGCCACGCTGCGGAACTCCGCGGCGTTCGCCGAGCTCACCGCGTTCACGTGAAGACCGCGCTTCTGCATCTCGGCCACGGCGGTCGTGTCCTGCCGCGGTACGTCGATCTCCAGCCGCTTCTCCATCCGGTCGCATGCGGATTGCACCCTGGCCCGGTCGGCCTCCGGGAGCTTGAGCCACGCCGACTTGCTCATGACGAGCCCGCCGACGAGCGGCGCCATGCCCATGCCCACCATGTTCGGCGTCATGCGGTACCACTGGAGCGTGAGCCCCAGCAGCGGGGTCGTCGGGTAGGCCTCGATCATGCCGGTCTGGAGCGCGGTCATGATGTCGGTGGCGGCGAGCGGCACGGGGTTGAAGCCCTTGGCCTTCCACACGCTCACCATCTGGTCGTCGCCCGTCCACGTAAACATCTTCGACTTGCGCAGGCCTTCCACGGTCGCGACCGGGGCCTTGGTGAAGAAGTACACCCAGCCGCCGTGGCCCCACGAGAGGAGCACGAATCCCTTCGCCTCGAGCCGTGACTTGAGCAGCGGCTCCAGCTTGTCGAGCGTGGCGTAGAGCTCGGGGTAGGACGTGAAGAACATGGGAACGTTGAACACGTTGAACGACGGGTCGATCGAGGCGAGCCCGGCGGTGGTGACCGCGGCGGCCTGCAGTTGCCCGATGCGCATCTTGCGCACCACGTCCGGCTCGTCGCCCGCCACGCCTCCCGGGTAGACACGCAGCGAGACGCGCCCCTGCGTGGACGACGACCACTCGGCGCCCATGTCCCGGAGTGCCTTGTCCCACACCGAGCCCTCGGGTACGAGCGTGGCGAGCTTCACCACCGTGACCTGGGCGTGTGCGGCGCGTGGGCCGGCGGCGATCGCCGCCGCGAGCAACAGCGTGAGCAGCAGCGGGAGCGTGAACCGCGAGCGGCGGGTCTGGCCTCTCATCGTTTCTCCTGGGTCTTGCTGGTGTCCGAGGCCGGGGCATCCTCGAGGAAGAACTCGTCCTGCCGGTCGAGCAGCGCGCGCGCCTTGCGCTGCAGTACGATCGTGGCGAGCCGCTGCGACGGGTCGCGGTCGGGGTCGAACGCGAGCGCGCGTTCGAGCAGACGCCGGAACTCGGCGCGGTCCTGCTGGAGCACGGACACGCTCTGCGCGAGCGTCACGTAGGGCGAAGCCCTGCCGTCGTGCGACAGCTCGACGGCGCGCGCGAAGTGGCGCCGCGCGGCCTCCGGCGAGCCGCCCATGGCGGGCGGCAGGGCGTCGAGCACGATGGCCGCCTCGTGGAACGCACCGTCCTCGTAGCGTTCGTCGAGCGCGAGGCCGCGGTTCACGAGTGCGCGGATCGCGGGCAGGTCCGCGAGCATCTCGGGACGGTCCTTGCCGAGCGCGATCGCGGAGCCCCAGCTCGCGGCCGTCCAGTAGAGCGCGGCCAGGTCGTGACGGCCGAGCGCACGCACCGCGCGCTCCGGTGAGAGCCGGAGGGAGTCCGCGATGCCGCGATGGCGGAGCGCGAGCGCGCGCAGGCCGTAGCCGCGCGCGCGCAGGTAGAGCCGGAACGCCCGGTTGTGGAGCGCCGTGGCCCGGGCGTAGTCGCTGTTGACGAGGAGGTCGCCCTCGGACTGTACGTACGCGTAGGAGTACTGCGTGTAGCCCTTGCAGAGCGTGATGAGCAGGCCCTCGTGCTCGGGTACCGTCTCGAGCAGCGACTCCATGGTCTTCAGGCCGAACGGCAGCGCGTCCTTGACCAGGTCGGGATCGTCGTCGGTGCCGAAGACGTCGGGGCCCTGGGTGAGCGAGTCGGCGACACGCCGCACCGCCAGCTGCTTGAGCGAGCAGCCGGGCAGGGACGCGAGCGCGGCGACGAGCGCCAGGCCCGCGAACGCGAGCGATTGGATGCGGGGGGTCACGCTGGGGGCCTCCGGCGCCGCCGGCGGGGAAGCGCGAACCGCAGCCCCGCCCTGGGCAGCGAGCGCGTGACGCTAACTTGGCCGGCGCGGCTCG
>DATDEX010000323.1:0-16217 GCA_036522895.1 Candidatus Eiseniibacteriota bacterium
GTGCACGAGCGGGCACGCTGCGTCGTGCTGCGCCGGCGGAAGGCGCGCCCGCGCGGGCGCGTGCTCGTGCTCTGCGCCGGCACCGCGGACCTGCCCGTCGCCGAGGAGGCGCAGGTGACCGCGGAGGCGCTGGGAAGCCGGGTGGAGCTCGTCGCCGACGTGGGCGTCGCGGGCCTTCACCGGCTGCTCGCCCACCGCCGCCGGATCGCCGGGGCGCGCGTGCTCGTGGTGGTGGCCGGGCTCGAGGGCGCGCTCCCGAGCGTGGTCGGCGGCCTCACCGACCGGCCGCTCATCGCGGTTCCGACCAGCATCGGCTACGGTGCCCACCTGCGCGGCCTGGCGCCGCTCCTCGCCATGCTCAACTCGTGCGCCGCCGGGGTGACCGTGGTGAACGTGGACAACGGGTTCGGGGCCGGCTACGCGGCGCACCTCATCAATGTGGGAGCGGGCTCGCGCACGTGAAGCACGCACATTTCGATTGCGTCTCCGGGATCGCCGGCGACATGACGCTGGCGGCGCTCGTCTCCGCGGGCTGGCCGGCGGACGCGCTGCTCGCGCTGCCCGCCCGCCTCGGGCTCGAGGGCGTCACGATCGAGATCACGAACGCCCGGCGCGGGCCGTTCGCGGCGACGCACGTGCGCGTGCGGGCGCCGGAGAAGCAGCCGCACCGCCACCTCCACCACGTCGAGGCGATCCTCGAGCGGGCGGACCTGCCCGGGACGGTGCGCGAGCGGGCCAAGGTCGTGTTCCGCCGGCTCGCCGCGGCGGAGGCCGAGGTGCACGGGAGCACCATTGAGAAGGTTCACTTCCACGAGGTCGGGGCGGTGGACGCAATCGTGGACATCGCCGGCTCGCTCATGGGCCTCGAGGCGCTCGGCGTCGGCACGGTGAGCGCCTCGGCGCTGCCGCTCGGGGGCGGGTTCGTAGACTCCGAGCACGGCCGCATCCCGGTGCCGGCCCCGGCCACGGCGCTGCTGCTGCGCGGCGCGCCCGTTTACGGTGGTCCGGTCGAGGCGGAGCTCGTCACGCCCACGGGCGCCGCGCTGCTCGCGACGCTGGCCACCTCGTGGGGCGACCTGCCCGCGTTCCGGCTCGACGCGGTGGGGACCGGTGCCGGCACGCGCGAGTTCCCCGGCCATCCCAACATCCTCCGCGTGCTCGTCGGCGAGCGAACCGCGGCCTCGATACACGATCGCACGGTCGCGGTGCTCGAGACCGCGGTGGACGACGACAATCCCCAGTTCATGGCCGCCGCGCTCCAGCGCCTGCTCGCGCTCGGGGCGCTCGATGCCATGGTGGCGCCCGTGACCATGAAGAAGGGCCGGAGCGGGCTCTGGCTGGTCGTGGTCTGCGAGCCGGCAGACGCCCGCCGGCTGGCCGAAGCGGTGCTCCGCGACACCTCGACGCTCGGGGTGCGGGTCCGGGAGGAGCGACGCATCGAGTTGTCCAGGAGCACGATGGAGGTCCACACCCGATTCGGTGCCGTGCGCGTGAAGGTCGCCGTTCTCCCGGGGGGGACCGAGCGGGCCATGCCGGAGTTCGAGTCAGTAGTCGAGGTCGCCGCCCGCTCCGGCGCGACTGTCCACGCGGTGTCCGCGGCGGCGATCCAGTCATTCCAGGACGCCCCGCGGGGGGTCCCATCGACCCCCTCCGACGATTGACTCGGGGCGGCAGTCCGTTGTCAATTCGTGCCTTGCGAGTCCTCGCAAGACTTGTCATCGAGGAAAAAACGGATTGACAGATACCTGAACCCCGCCTAGCCTTTGTCTCGTGCTGGGGTCCGGGGATCGTTCCCTCCGCCCCTCATTGCACCTCAGAGTTCCGCGGTGCTTCGTCTCGCGTGTCGGCTGGCAGCGGTCGCTCGCACGAAGCATCCGACACGAGATATCACACACCATGTGTCCGCTTCACTCTGAACTGCCTAAAGAGTGGACCGGGCAGCGGAAAGGGGGGATGGGGACTCGGCTGGTGCGTCTCATGCCACGGAATGCTCCCTAGTGTCGAGCGTCCGCTGGCGATCTGTCTAGCGACACCTCGCTCGCAATCCGTACTCGGAAGACTTCGCATTGCCCATGCATTGCGACGATGGAGGTAGTCACATGAAGAAGCCGTTCGTCGCGCTACTGCTCATGGTTGGAGCAGCCGCGATGGTGGCCAGCAGCGCGTTCGCACAGGGCGACGACCTCGGTCTGAAGCTCCAGAACGCGAAGATGGTGAAGGCACTGATGGGCTCGCGTGCCGCTCGTTTGGGCGTGTCCGCTGGTCCGGATCCCGACACGGTGTACGTCGGCAAGTCCTTCGCCAATCACACGGCCCCCGACAACTATTGGAATCTCTATACGGGCACCTATCTGCCCGGAGTGAACGTCGCCACGAACGCGTTCTGGGACTGGGACAACTCAGTCGGCATCCAGGCCGCGGACTCGCTCCAGGGTTGGTGGCCGCTGCATCGCCAGTACAACTCCACCGGTGGTCTGACGCTGACGGACGACAATCGTCCGTGGTGGGCGCTCGACCACGGCAACATCGGCAACTACGTGATCAGCCAGAACTCGGCCGCCAAGCGCACGTTCGGCGTGGTGAGCTACTGGCACGCGGATCCGGGCAACCCCGGCGCGGCCCCGAACACGGGCGTGCTGTGGTCGCCGCTGTCGGGCACGAAGTCCGCGTGGTGCGGGCTGCGTGAGCACGGCGACGTCTCCGTGACGGACCAGGTCACGCTGCAGCCCTTCAATCAGGACGTGGTGTTCGCGTTGCACGATGCCACGTCGGCCGGCGGTGGTTCACCGCAGCGCTTCCCCGGCTACGTGGACCAGATGGACCAGATGCTCTATCGCGACATCGCGATGACGCCCAGCCAGTCGCTGACGCTGACGTTCAAGTACCGCACGCGCATGTCGACCAGCATCGTGACCACGGCGACGACGCGCTCGGGCTGGTTCCATGGCGATCCGCTCGCGGTCACGCCGGGCAACTTCATCAGCAGCTCGAACGCGGTTCCGTCTACGTCCGCACCGCAGGACTCGTTCATGGTGTACGTCGGCGCGCCGGTCAACGACGCCGCCTGCGTGTACTCGGACGGGACGACGCGGCCGGTGTACGACAAGCAGCGCCGCTGGTTCTCGGAAGTGCTGAAGACCTTCGGAGCGGGCAACAACTACTTCGAGATCTTCCAGAAGACGGGAAACAATCCGACCGACACGCTGGACGCGACGCCGTCTTCGGGCCCGATCGTGGTCCCGTCGGCGACGATCTCGACGATCCTCGGTGGGGTCTCGGGCAACGTCCGTCTCGTGTTCCGGGTCAAGACGAACCGCGGGTTCGCGGATTCCGATTCGCGCAACTCGGGCTACTCGTCGTTCTCCCGTGGCGCAGTGCTGCTGGATGACGTCACCATCAACATCGGCGCCGGCGATGTCGTCATTGGCGACTTCGAAGGTTCCGAAAATGGCGTGAACCAGATCGACAACCGGTTCCCGACGCCAAACCCGGTGACAAGTATCTGGCGCTCGACCGGCAAGCCTCCGGGCGAGTACATGCACATCGAGGCGCTGTCGAACCTCACATACAACGACCTCTGCGGATCTCCCACGTCGGCGGCTCGCGTCTGCAACATCGGCGGGCTGGTGCTGACATGCGGTAACCACGACGACGGCGAACGTGCCGGCGACTCGCGGTTCACCGCGTTCCGCGAGATCTCGCAGTTCAGCGATTCGCCGACGATCAACCTGATTCCCGGGCCCGCGGGCGCACCGAACTCGCAGGGCATCACGGCGACGATCGCGAACGCGTCGGACGACTACATCCTGTTCTACGATCTGTACGCCGGGATGTTCAACCTGACGTTCTCGGGCGAGAGCTGGGTGTTCGGGGCGCAGAGCTACCCCGCCACCATGGCGAATGGGGCCAAGTGCTGGGCCGGTGCGGCCTTCCCTGGCTTCATCGTGTTCAACCCGGAACCCCAGTGCTTCACGGATTTCGAAGGCTTCTTCGACAACGGCACCCCGTTCCTGACGTCGAACCCGAGCGGGATTCCTGACTCGCTGAAGATCTACATGGCGCACCAGCAGCAGTGCTTCCGGTTCGCCATCTCCCTCGGCTGCAACTCGAACGAGGGTGGCTACTTCGACAACGTGACGCTGGCGTTCGTCGACCAGCCGGGCGTGCCCGGCCAGGCGAGTGCCTCCTCTGCCGTGTCGATCGGCGGTGTCGCCGGCGACATCTGGCAGTTCACGAACGACGCGTTCCCGGTGGCTGCGACCACTCTGCCGGGCACCGCTGCGTTCGACACGACGACGGCGCTCATCAAGACGGGTCTCAACAACGCCCAGGCCACCGGCAACGACCTGCGGTTCGACATCCCCGGCGACTCGACGAGTGTCACCGCGGGTAATGCGACCGTGACGTCGCCGGACAACCCGGCGCTCGCGACGGTCCGTGTCGACCTCGTGTTCCGCATCCTCCCCGGTCCGGGCAACTACCAGATCGCGGCGGGCCGGAGCAAGACGCCTGAGGGTGTGCCGGGTCCGAGCAACCTGCTGCTGCAGGTGCCGACGAACCAGTCCGGCCTCGCCACGTCGGGCGACGCATCGTTCTGGGGTCAGTACATCGCCGACGCGGGCGAAGTCTCGGCCGGTACCCACAACGGGCACACGCGCTGGGATCCGCTCACGTGGAACAGCGCTCGCTGCGATACGACCGAGATCAACGTGTTCCCGGTCCAAGGCATCGTCAGCAGCGTCTTGGGCGGTGCGACGTCTACGCGTGCGTGGATGTCCTGCTACCACGAGGCCGATCCGAAGTTCGCGGCGCTCGGGATCAACAAGTTCAAGTGCTTCGTGATCGACACGACGAAGGCCGCCAGCAGCACGGGCACGCTGGACAACATGAGCTGCAACGGCGTTGTGCCGGCGTGGCTCACGACGGTCCCGCAGAGCCGCACGGGCTGGGATGGGTCGGCGACGACGAAGGAGTTCACGAAGATCATCCCGGACGGGCAGCTGACGCCGGGTTCGCACGTACAGTACTTCTACCGGAAGTCGCACTCGATCGATCCGCTGCTCGAGTTCGCGATGTGCCCGGACACCAACACGATCACCCCGCAGGGCCGCGAAGGCTCGACGGATCAGCACCGCTGGCAGGAGTTCTCCGTCCTTCCGGACCGCTGGAAGAACCAGCCGTTCGGCGGCCAGGGCGCGGCCTGCATGCTGTACATCGACCTCAACGACCGGCGCGGAAACGAAGGCCGATTCGTGAGCGTGATGGACTCGCTCGGTGCTACGAAGCTGGCGAAGCGCGGTGCCCACAACGGCTGGACTGCACCGGGCACGTCGCAGATCACCAGCGTCGATATCCGCCAGGATCCGACGACGTTCTCGTGGGCGGTGAGTAACCAGAACTCGCAGCCTGGCTCGACCTGGGACATGTACGGCGTCAAGGCGTCCGAATCGCTCACCACGAGCGCCGGCGCCCCTGGCAGCCGTCTGGCCAATCAGGCGAACATGGGCTTCGCGGCTGGCAAGACCTCCAAGTCCGGTCCGGAGCCGGAAATGCTGAGGACGTACTACAAGATGGTCTCGCTGCTGTCCGGCGACTTGAACTCCGGGATCCTGGGTCCGTTCGTCAACCGCAGCCAGAACGACATCGCGCTGCTGACGGACTTCCTCACGTTCCCCGCCAATGCAGGAAGCGGGAACGGGATCTTCATCCAGGGCGACGGGTTCGGTCAGGCCGAGAAGCAGACCGCCATCAACGAGCCGTCACACGGCACGTTCCTGACGGACGTTCTCGGAGTGAGCTTCCGCGCCGTCTCCTACCAGCAGCTGTCGGGCAACACGAACGGTTGCGCGGACATCTCGACGGTGGGCGGCGTGGCCCCGGCGGGATTGACGGCGAAGAACGACGTGTACGGAGTGACGAACTTCTGCACGTTCTCGAACGACGTCTACAACCGCAACCCGGCTCTCGCCGAGACGTTCGAAGGCGAGTTCTATCAGAACGTCGGCGGTGCCGGCCCGTACGTGTCCGCTGTCGTGAAGCCTTCGTCAGGGTCGCGTAACTGGGTCGCGGTCACCAGTGGCTACGAGATCGAGCACCTGTTCAGCCGGTACTGCGAGACGAGCAACGGCCGTCTCGCGTGGTACTTCTACATGCTGAACCACGTGTTCACCGCCCAGTGCCAGGTCACCGGCGCCGCGGCGGCGACGCTCGATACGCCGCAGGGCGACCGTGCGTACACCAACTTCATGAAGATCGGCAACTCGATCATGAAGCAGGGTACGTCGTTCGTGCGCTTCAGCGTGGCGAAGGCTGGCCGCGTCCAGGTGTCGATCTACGACGTCACCGGTCGTAAGATCCGCAACCTGGCCGACCGTGTCTTCGCGGCGGGCGAGCACACGATCCAGTGGGACGGTACGAACGACAGTGGCAGCAAGGTGGCGCGTGGCGTGTACTTCGTGCGCAGCAGCGTGCAGAAGGACGCCGGCCGCATCATCGTGCTGAACAACTAGTCGTCAGTCGTAGTAGTGACGGAGGGGCGGGGAGCGATCCCCGCCCCTCCGTTCTTTTCTTGCGCGGCTCGTACAACTGGCCGCTCACGATTGAGTGAGCCGCTCAGGCGCACACCTGCTGCTCACGCGACGAGGGGGCGTGTCGGGCGAGCGAGAGACGGCGGCTCGCTCGTCCGACACGCCCCCTCGCCGCTCTTGACGGGTGTGGGCGAGAGACGGCGGCTCGCTCGTCCGGCACGCCCCCTCGCCGCTTTTGACGGGTGTGGGCGAGAGATGGCGGCTCGCTCGTCCGGCACGCCCCCTCGCCGCTCTTGACGGGTGTGGGCGAGATGGGCGACTCGGTCGGGCGGACGGGCTCTCTCGGGACCTGTGCGGAGATGAGAGCGGTAAGTCGTGGTTTGGGACTGGGACTTTGGGTGGGCGTCGTGTGGGTGGGGGGATTCGGGGGCGCAAGCGATGGCCGGGATTTGGCTTGACGGTCACGGGGGGCCGGCGTAGCCTCGCTCCACTTCCTTCCACAACGACTGGGCGTGCTGGAGGGCGCGAATGCGCTTACGTGTCGGGGCAGTCCTTTGTCTTTTCTTGGCCTTCTGGGGTGCCGGTTGTCGCAAAGCTCTCGCGCCCACGCTCGATAATCAAGCTCCCGAAACCTGGATCGTCGCAGCGCCCCAGGACACCCTCACGGATCGCGATCAGTTCAACCAACCGGTGAAGCCGGCCGTCGGCCGGATCCCGGTGAGGTTCCATCTGTACTGGGCGGGAGCCGACCGCGACGGTGACGTCGTGGGCTTCTACTTCGCGGTCGTCGAGACGCTGCCCATTCCGGCGGAAGGCTCCTCGACCGTTCCGTCGCTTCCCGGGCCCAAGGCGCGCGACTACCAGTTCACCACCAAGCGGGACAGCATTTTCGTCTTCCACGCTTCGGAAGAAGTGAACGAGCGTCAGCACGCGTTCTACATCTACGCGGTGGACAACAAGGGTCGCGCCGACGCGACGCCGGCCCGGTTCATCTTCAGCTCCTACGACCGGTTTCCGCCACTCGCGATCGTCGACGAGTTGAAGGCGGTGGGCACGATCTATCAGCTCCTGCCGGCCGGCGGCGTGACCCCGGTCGAGCGCACCTACTTCGTGCGGGATTCTTTCGAGATCAGCGATACCCACGTGGCCCCCCGCGACACGATCCCCACGAACTCGCTCATCTCCGTGCGCTGGCACGGCGAGCCCACGACCCCCAGCACGATCATCACCGGCTACCGTTACAAGCTCGACGAGACCACGTTCAACACCGCGGATTCCTCGGTCCACCAGGTGACGTACAACACGGGTGTAGGTCTCGACAAGGTGGCCGCTGGACAGAAGCTCTTCACCCTGCGGGCGATCGGCCAGTCGGGCTGGCGGGGGGAGTCCACGCGCTGGTTCCAGATGAACTTCGCGCCGGACACGTGGTTCTCCGGGCCGGACCCCGACGACCCGCTCGCGGGCTGGCAGACCCACACGGACGGCCATGGGAAGCGCTACTGGTACATCGACATGTCCCCGGTCACGGGCTGGGCGGGCTTCCATGGCGTGCCCGGGACACAGCTGTCCGCCGACTCCGCCAATATCCTGCCCGCGCTTCGCCCCGCGAGTTCGAAGATTCACCCGGAGAAGCTCCTCAAGACCTTCTTCGAGATCTACAACGATCGCCTGTGGCTCAAGCAGGAAGGCGATACGGTCGACCTCAACTCCTGGATCGTGATCCCGAGCGGTGGATTCGACCGCGACTCGCCCTATGCGGTGAAGGTCAACCTGGCGCTGCTCGCGCCCGAGTTGAAGGGCCTGCCCGTCACCACCCCGGGCGGCCCCAACGGCTCACCCATCGGCTTCCGCATCCGCGTCCAGGTCAAGGCCGGAACCGACGCCCTGAACCTGCCCGACCAGCCCTCGGAGACCACCACCTATCCGGTCATCGATCCGGCTTCGTTCTTCCACCAACCCGTCCTGAACGGCTACTGGGGGCTCACGACCGCTGGCAAAGCCTATGCCGTGATTCGCGCCGAGGACGGGAATGGCACCGTGGACCGCCGGGTCGACCGGCGCCCTGGCGGTGCCGTGGGCATCGCGGACCGGGTGGACGCCGGCGGGGGATCCGACGAAGACAAGGCGCTGCGCTCCAAGATTCTCACGTTCTTCGTGGACAAGGCGGTGAACCTGCACCGCAACGATCCGAACCTCGTTCCTGCGATCGCTGGCGGCCCGACGACGTTCACCAGTCGCTCCGTGATCCTTCGCATTCCTGCCGACGACGTGGACTTCTACGACGCCAGCCAGGGGGGCAACAAGGTCGGGGGCTCACCCACCACGTACAGGCCGACCATTCGCCGCAAGATTGCGATCTTCGGCAAGTTGGCGAGCGACCCGACGAAGAATACCTGTTACGTCGACCCTGGCGTCGTGAACGGTGGATACCCGTTCGAGGGTCCGATCAACTTCACCATCCCGGACTCGATCGCGGCGGGCAACATCACCGTCCGCGTCCGCCTCTGCGATTGCCAGGATTGTGACGACATCGGCTGGCCTTCGACGTGCCCGTTCCTCCCTGCCGAGCAGAGCCCGGGTGAGGGGCGCTGCGTCGACACGGACATCCCGGCGATCCTGCAATCCGCCGGCCCCGAGCCAGCGGACATCATCCACGCTAAGGGCGCGACCCAACGACCGGGGTCCTCGACCGAGCCAGGCAGGAGGCAGCCATGAGTTCGACATTCGCGCGCAACGCGCTCGCGGCGGGGGTGCTCGTTGTGCTGGGCGCACTCGTCCTTCCCGGCTGCGGGAAGAAGGCTGGCGGGCTGCTGTTCCCGAACCAGCCGCCGACCGTGGAGCTCACGAACGCCCCGGTCTCCCCCGATCGGAGCACTCCCTATTTCTACGCCTACCGGGTGAACTGGTCGGGCCAGGATCCCGACGGGCTGATCGATCACTACGAATACTGTATCGATCCGACGTCCACCGACTCGGTGTGGATCAAGACCAAGAAGAACGAGGAGATCATCTTCTTCCGTGCCTCGCAGCCCGACAGCGTCATCGGCACCAAGCCGCCGACCGCGTCGGACTTCCACGTGTTCGTCATCAAAGCCGTGGACAACCTGGGCGCCGAATCGCCGCGCAAGTTCCGCGCGTTCTTCTCGTTCACCGTGGCGCCGACCGTGCAGATCCTGAACCCCGCCCCGACGAAATCGCTCTTCGCCTCCGTGTCGCCGTCCGTGCAAATCGAGTGGACGGGGTCGGATCCGGACGGGCAGTTCTCGCAAAAGCCGGTCAAGTACAAGTTCAAGCTGTTGGACCTGGCCGACCCCGTGAACGCGAGATACCGCCAGTTTCCCGACTCCCTGCGCATCCATGAGGCCGCCCGGAATTTCGTGGGCTGGGATTCCACGAGCGCGGATACGCAGTTCGTGCAGTTCACGAACCTGACCCCGGACAAGCAGTACCTGTTCGCGCTCATCGGGTTCGACGAAGCCGGCGCCTATTCGCCCGTCTTCGACCTCAACTCGAATCTGCTGCAGCTGGCCGTCGGGAAGGCGAGCTCGCTGGGTCCCCGGATCCACATCTTCAATCAGTTCATCGACTTCACTTACGATAGCGGTGGCTATACGACGGATCCCCTGCGCGAGATCCCCGTCGAGATCCCGACGCACGTGAAGATCACCGTGAACTGGGATGCGATTCCGACCCAGGGCTCACGGATCCAATACTTCCGCTGGATGGTGGACGGCAACATCAACGACAACACGCAGCGCACCGACGAGTTGAACGACTACATCCACTGGAGCCAGCCGAGCCCCACCATGCCGAACTTGACCGTCTTGCGCGGTTTCGAGAACGGAGATCACCGGTTCTATCTCGAGTGCGCCGACAACAACACCCAGAAGAGCCTCGGGATCCTCAAGATGACCGCGGTCACCCCGACGTTCGATCACGAGCTGCTGGTCATCGATGACACCCGTCTCGAGCTGGACAAGTTCGGCAGCAATGGCTGCCCGTTGCGGTACACGAAGCCGTGGCCGAGCCGCGCGGAGATGGACACGTTCATGTTCGCGCGCGGCAACTTCCCGTGGCATTGCACGCGGAACCCCACGACGGGTGTGCTGAGCCCGCCGGGCCTGCTCGCCGGCTATAAGTTCGACACGCTCGGGACGCGGCTCAACCTCGAGAACCCCGCCAACGGCGTGCTGTTGTCCAAGATCGGCCAGTACCGGAACCTCATCTGGCTGGTGGACGGTGAAGGCGGCGGATACATCGAGAGCCTGGACCAGACCGTCTTCCCGGTCACGGCGCTCAAGTCGATGTGCTCTCCCGGCAGAGCCAGTACGCTCGCGGCCTACACCCAGCTGGGAGGCCGGGTATGGATGGCAGGTGGGGGCGCGGGCTATGCCTCGCTCCGGGGATTCGACAAGGTGACGAACAATCAGGGTCAGACGACCGTGTTCTCGAGCGCCCCGCAGTTCAACGAGCTCGTGCCGAGCCGCATCATGTACGACGGGGCGCACTGGCAGTCGACCATGGGGGTCACCTCGAGCTCGATCCAGACCTTCCGCTACGACTTCACGCTGGACACGCTCCGACGGCTTCCCGGTGGCGTCCTCGACACGGTGCGGCACGTTCCGTTCACCGTGTTGCGCCGGGCGTGGTCGCAACCTGACGCCTACAACCTGCCCAACACGCTCTCCTCGCCGGACTACTCGAAGCTGCCCCCCGAGATGCGGTGGAAGTCGCCCGACACGGACCCGATGCCGCCGACGCGGGACGCGTTCCAGACCCAGAGCTACTACCAGACGAGCTACCCTTGCGAGTACATCCTCGAGAACAACTCGATCATCGAGGACGTCGATCCCGACCCCGACAACACCCATGAACAAACCGTGCTCGACACGCTCTACCGCGGGCAGGGCGTCGTGCTCCTGGTGGCTCCCGATCGAGTGGATGGCTTCCACAAGGCCCCGGAGATGACGTACTACCACGGCAACCAGGCCCACCAGTTCGTGTTCTCCGGTTTCGCCCCGTGGGGCTACGCCCGGCAGGATTGCATCGGGCTCGTGGATTTCGTGCTCCACGACATCTGGGGTCTGGATCGGCAGGCCATCGACCGCGGTTCGGTGGCGCCCGCCATTCGAAGCCGCGGTTCCTCGCCCGTGCGCATCGTGACGCCGGCGCAACGAACCGTCAGCGTGCGTGTGCCCTCCGGCACCGTGCGGGAGTGATCCATGTCTGAGACTTCACGCGGCGGCGCGATCCGCGCCGCCGCCATCGGCCTGGCGCTGGTCTTCTCGACCGGCGCCTCGCTGCGCCCGGCCCAGGCCGCATCGAACTTCCCCGACATCCCCGTGTGGGCGAACGCGGGCGCCTGGCAGGACAGCTCCATCATTCGGGACGCTTTCGGCGTGCTCGTCTACCGCAACCGCTGCATCGGGAGCTTCAAGGGCCCCGTGGCGGAGACGCTCGCCACGCGGGAACGCGCGGTCACGGTGCGCTTCCTGCGCGACCGGAACTCCGAGGCGCGCCCGGACTTCGGGGGCTATCGCATCTATCGCATGATCAACTCGCCGGACAGCGGCCAGGCGACGCTGATCCGCCGTTTCTCGTTGAACGCCGGCAGCGAGCTGACCTGGAACTTTTCGCGAATCAATCCCACGACGATGAACTACATCTGCAACGGCGCCGTGGTGAACGACAGCATCGTGACGTTCGTGGACCCCGACTCGAACGGGCAGTACCAGAAGGTCTGCCGCCAGCGGACCGCGGACGGTCGCTGCATCCACATTGGGGACAGCGTCTTCGTCCTCGTGGCGCCGCCGGGGCCACACGATGGCTTCCTCACCTGGTACTCGATCACGATCGAGAAGAAGAACACGACGGACCCGGACTACGAGGATCTGTTCCTGCCGGACACGCTCGACAACTTCGCGCGTTGTACGGATCCGGCCGATCGAAAAACCTGTCCGAACCTCAATCACAAGCTGAGGAACTTGGCGGGACCGGTCGAGCCCACGAGCGGCCCGACCGCGAACCTCGAGCGCGTCCTGGTGGTCCCGAATCCCTATCGGGGCCACGAGGTCTGGGACCAGCCCGGGCAGGGCGAGGTGCACTTCATCAACCTGCCCTCGCAATCGAAGATCAGGATCTACACGGCGGCCGGCGACCTGGTGCGGGAAATCGCCCACAGTGACAACATCCGCGACTTCGAGCGCTGGGACCTGAAGAACGATTCGGGGAAACTCGTGGCGTCCGGGATCTACATGTACAGGATCGAGGCGGGCTCGTTCCACTTCCAGAACCGGTTCGTCGTCATCCGCTGACTGGCGATGGCCCGCGCTCCGGTGCGGGCCATCGTGCCACTCCGAGCCCCCGGGACCCGCATGCGCGTTCAAGCCGAAGTGGTCGTCTTTCGCGGCGACATCGCGGAATCGCACCATCGCGTGGAATGCGTCGCGGCCGACCCCACCGGCGCCCTGCGCGCGGCGTCCGCGCACCCGGAGCGCGTGACCTCGTTCCGCTCGGCGGCGAAGCCGTTCCAGCTGCTGCCGTTCGTCGAGCGCGGGCACGCCGACGCGCTGGGCGCGAGCGAGCGGGAGCTGGCGATCATGGCGGCGTCGCACTCCGGGAGCCGGGCCCACCTGGCACTCGTGCGCGGGCTGCTCGACCGGCTGGGCCTCGAGCCCTCGGCCCTGGCGTGCGGTTACCACGACCCGCAGGACGCCGAATCGCTCGAGGACATCCGGCTCGACCCGTCGCGGCGTGGACCGCTCTACAACAACTGCTCCGGCAAGCACGCCGGCATGCTGGCGATGTGCCGCGCGGAGGGCTGGCCGGTGGCGGGCTACGAGCGCGCCGACCACCCGCTGCAGCGGCTCATGCTCCGAACGGTGGCCGAATGCTGCGGGGTCGCGCCGGAGTCCGTGGCCACGGGGATCGACGGCTGTGGCGTGCCGGTGTTCGGCGTGCCGCTCTGCCGCATGGCGCAGGGCTACGCGCGGCTCGCGGAGGCGGTCGTCCGCGGCGGCGACGCGCGGGCACGGGCACTCCAGCGGATCGGCCGCGCCATGATGGCCGAGCCGGTGGTGGTCGAGGGCGTGGGACGACTCGCCACCGACCTGATGCTGGCGGCCGGGGGCCGCATCGTCGCGAAGAGCGGGGCCGAGGGACTGCTGCTCGTCGCCGACACGGCGCGCGCGCAGGGGATCGCGCTCAAGGTCGAGGACGGCGCCATGCGGGCGATGGGGCCCGCCGCGGTGGAACTGCTCCTGGCGCTGGGCGCGCTCTCGGCGGGCGAGGCCGCGGGCCTCGGCGCCCACCGGCGGCCGCCGGTCACGAACGCCGCCGGCCTCGAGGTGGGCTGGCTCGAGGCACACGCGAGCGCGGGCGTCTCTTTGGACGTTGGGGCCTGAAGCCGGGCCCGCACTGGGGTAGAATCCACGTCATGCGCCTCCCTGCCATACTCCTCGCCGCGCTGCCGTTCGTGCTGGTCCTCGCCGGACACCCCGCGTTCGCGGCTGGACCCGCTGGCGCGAGTGGACCCGCTATCGCGGGTGCCCCGCCCGTGTCCGGTCGGCTGGATCCACGACTCGCCGCCGCCGCAACGACCGCGATCGAGCCCATCGCGGTCTGGGTCGAGTTCGCGGACAAGGGCGAAACCAGTCCCGCCGACCTCGCCGAGCGCCTCGCCGCCGCCGCGCGCTCGCTCACACCCGAGGCGCGGCGGCGGCGGCTCAAGGCGCACGTCGAGCCGCTCGTCGACTGGCTCGATCTGCCGCTCGAGCCGCGCTATCTCCGCTCGCTCGCGGACGCCGGGTTCGCCGCATACGGCCAGTCGCGCTGGTTCAATCGGGTCGCCGTGCGGGTCACGGGCGCGCGGCTCGCGGAGCTCGCGGCGCTGCCCTTCGTGCGTCACCTCGCCCCCGTGGAGCTCGCCCGGCCGCGCGAGCCCGAACCCTCCTCCGCAGCCGAGCCCGAACCCGCACCCTCGGGACCGGCGCGGCACTCGAGCCTATCCCCGGCCGAAATGTTCTATGGCAGGACTTTAACCCAGCTTCAGCGACTCAATGTGCCCGCGGTGCACGACTCGGGCTACATCGGCACCGGCGTCCGCGTCTGCATGTTGGACGACGGCTTCAACTGGTATCGAAAGCACGAGGCGCTCCGGAACATCCAGATCGATGCCGGGCACACGCGCGACTTCATCCGGGGCGGCAGCAACGTGCAGGACACGGTGTCCGACCCGGCGTCCTTCGTGCACGGCACGACGACGCTCTCCGTGCTCGCCGGCAATGCGCCCGGCATCTACATCGGGCCCGGCTATGGTTCCAATCTGTCGCTCGGGCGCACCGAGTACGATCCCACGGAAAAGCCCATCGAGATGGTGTTCTGGGGGATGGGCGCGGAGTGGGCCGACTCCCTCGGCTGCGACATCATCAGCTCGTCGCTCGGCTACAACCTGTTCCCCGACAGCGCCGGCACCGACATCACCTACCCGATGCTCGACGGGCACTCCACGATCGTCACGCGTGCGGCGGAGATCGCCGCGGCGAAGGGGATGCTGGTGGTGATCTCGGCGGGCAACGGTGGATTCGATACCGGCGTCGCCGGCAAGATCTCGGCGCCCGCCGACGCGAACGGTGACAGCGTGCTGGCGATCGCCGCGGTCGACTCGTTCGGCGTGCGCGCCTCGTTCTCGTCCAAAGGGCCGACGTACGACGGCCGCATCAAACCCGATCTCGCGGCGCAGGGGCGGGACGTGCTCATGGCGGCCACGACCGGCAACCCCAACTCGTACACGCGCGAGAACGGAACGTCGTTCTCGGCGCCGCTCGTCGCGGGGCTCGCGGCCTGTCTCATGCAGGCGCGACCCACGTGGCCGCCGGTGCTGATCGTGCAGGCGCTCAAGCACACCGCCTCGCGGGCCGCCCAGCCCGACACGCTCGTCGGCTGGGGGATTCCCGACGCGTTCGCGGTCCTGCGATATACCCCCGACACGCTGCACGTGCCGGGGGTCACGGGACCGCTGTCGCTCCGCTACCTGGGCCCGAATCCGCTGCGCCGAGGGGGCCCGGCGGCGACGGTGCGCGTGAGCCTCGGCACGGGGGCGCGGACGGCGTCCTACCACGTGCGGGTGCTCGATGCCGGCGGCCGGATCGTGCGTGAGCTCGCCTCCGGTCCGCTCGCGCCGGGCGGGTCGAGGTCGTTCGAGTGGCGCGGCGACGACGCGCACGGCCGCACGCTCGTGCCGGGGCTCTACTTCCTGGCGCTCGAGGGCGCGGGGCGCCGGGAGGCGCTGCGAGTGGTCGTGCTGCGTTGACGGATGGGGCCCGGACCGCGATTGTTCCACGCATGAAGAACCCCCCGAGGCGCTCCTGGGCGGGCCCGGCGCTGGCGCTGGTTCTGCTTGCATTTCCGCCGTCCCGCGCGGGCGCCCATCCGCTCGAGGCCACGCAGGTCAAGCTCAAGAACGGCATGCGCGTGGTACTGGCGCCCGACTCGCTCGCGACCGCGGTGGACGTGGCGGTGTGGTTCCCCGCCGGCACGCGGAGCGAGCGGCCCGGCCAGGCGGGCCTCGCGGTGCTCGCCGCTCGGCTCGGGTTCCGAAACGGGGCCGCGGACCCGCTGGCACCGCTCGCCGCCGAGGGCGGCACCGGCACGCTCGTCGCGACGCCCGACTACACGAGCTTCTCCGCGACG
>DATDEX010000324.1:0-3488 GCA_036522895.1 Candidatus Eiseniibacteriota bacterium
GTGAGCGGGGCGCGATCGGGCGAGCGCGCGGTCACGGACGGGGCGCGGGCCGCGGGGAAGGCGCTCGCGAGACCGTTCCACCGCAGGGCGGGCGCGTGACCGCGACCGTGCGGCTCGGAACCCAGGGTTGGTCGTATCCGGACTGGAACGGCGTGTTCTACCCGCCGGGCTCGAAGCAGGAGGACCGCCTGCCGTTCTACGCCGGGGTGTTCGACACGGTCGAGCTGGACACCACGTTCTACCACGCCCCGAAGGGGACGATCGCACGCTCGTGGGCACGCACCACGCCGGCGGAGTTCCGCTTCGCGGCCAAGCTGCCGCGGGCGATCACGCACGACGCGCTGCTCCGCGGCGGCGGGCCGGCGCTCGCGGATTTCGTGCGCGCGCTGGAGCCGCTCGGCGACAAGCTGGGCCCGGTGCTCGCGCAGATGCCTGCCGAGTTCACCCGCACCGCGGACACGGTGCGCGACCTGGACGCGTTTCTCGCCGCCCGCCCCGCCTCGCTCCGACTCGCGGTGGAGTTCAGGCACGCCTCCTGGCACGTGCCCGCGACCTGGGACGCGCTCCGCGGGCACGGCGTCGCGGTGGCATGGACCGAGTGGCGCGAGCTCCCGCGCGTGACCGAGCGGACCGCGGACTTCCTCTACCTTCGCTGGCTCGGCGACCGGCGCGAGATCGCGAAGTACGATCGCGTGCAGATCGACCGCGAGGACTCGTTCCGCGCGTGGGAAGCCGACGTGATGGCGGCGCTCGGGCGGGTGCGCGAGGTCTACGGCTACTTCAACAACCACTGGGCGGGTCACTCCCCGGCGAGCGCGAACGAGATGAAGCGGCGGCTGGGGCTCGTGCCGGTCGAGCCGCGCGATCGCTGGGCGCAGCGGGAGCTGTTCTAGTTATGACCTCGTTGCGTTGTCCTTTAGCCGGCGGCGGCGGGAAGGGCAGTCCCGATGAGGCGACGCCTAGGGGCCTGCGGCCGGCGGGCGACGCGCTCGAGGTCGAACCCGAGCGGACCAGCGGCGGAAAGGACGGTCCCGATGTGGCGGCGTCGAGAGGCCTGCGAGAGCCATGGATGGCGAAGCAGGCCGAACGCCGAGCGAGGAGGCCGCAGGAAGCGGCCGACGAGCGTTCGCCTCATCGGGACCGTCCTTTCCGCCGCCGCCTGCTCGAGCAGAGCTGAAGGGTGTTAGGCAGTTTGCCGCTTACGCCGCCCGCCACCGCCCCCCGCCGCGCCACGGTGGCGTTCATCTTCGTCACCGTGCTCGTCGACGTGCTGGCGATCGGGCTCATCATTCCGGTGCTGCCGCGGCTCGTGCAGCAGTTCATGGGCGGCGACACCGCGCGCGCCGCGAGCATGTTCGGGGTGTTCGGGACCACGTGGGCGCTCATGCAGTTCCTGTGCTCGCCCATCCTCGGCTCGCTCTCCGACCGGTTCGGACGCCGCCCCGTGATCCTGCTCTCCTGCCTCGGCCTCGGGCTCGACTACGTGTTCATGGCGCTGGCCCCGTCGCTCGGCTGGCTGTTCGTGGGCCGCGTGATCTCCGGGATCACCGCGGCCAGTTTCTCCACCGCGCTCGCCTACATCTCCGACGTGACGCCGCCCGAGAAGCGCGCGGCGAGCTTCGGCATGATGGGCGCGGCGTTCGGGCTCGGCTTCGTCCTCGGGCCTGCCGTGGGCGGGCTCCTGGGCGGGCTCTCGCCGCGCGCCCCGTTCTGGGCGTCCGCGGTGCTCGCGCTCCTGAACGCACTTTACGGCCTGTTCGTGCTCCCGGAGTCCCTGCCGCACGAGCACCGGCGCGCGTTCGACTGGCGGCGGGCGAACCCGGTCGGGGCGCTCTCGCTGCTCGCCCGCCGGAAAGGGCTGATCGGCATGGTGAGCGTGTACGGGATCTACATGCTCGCGCACCAGGCGCTGCAGAGCACGTTCGTGCTTTACACCGCGCACCGCTACGGCTGGGACGCGCGCACGGTCGGGCTCATGCTGGCCGGCGTGGGCGCCTCGACGATCCTCGTCCAGGGCGTGCTCGTGCGCGTGGCGGTGCGGCACATGGGCGAGCGGCGCACCCTGCTCCTCGGGCTCACGGGCGGCGCGCTGGGCTTCGCCGCCTACGCGCTCGCGGGCACCGGCGCGGCGCTCATGGCCTCGGTGCCGGTGTTCGGGGTCATGTTCTTCACTGGCCCGCCGCTCCAGGGCCTCATGGCGCGGCGCGTCCAGCCCAATGAGTACGGCCTCCTCCAGGGCGCGAACGCCAGCATCATGGGGATCACGGGCATCGTCGGGCCGCTGCTCTTCACGCAGGTGTTCGCGTTCTTCCTCCGCCCGCACCGCGGCGTCTCCGTGCCGGGCGCGCCGTTCTTCCTCGGCGCGGCGCTCATGGCCGGCGCGTTTGCCGTGGCGTGGCGCGTGACGCTCGCCGCGCGAGAGCCGACCGCGAGTCCCGCGGAATGATCGGACCGCGCTGACGCCCGGCGGGCCACGCGGGGTGGGGGCCGGGCGGGAAGTGAAGCGCGGGCGTCCGACGCGTCAGCGCGCGGCCCCCGGGTCGGGGCGGCCCTTGAGCTTCGCGAGCGAGCGGATCGCGGCCTCGCGCGCGGCGTCGATGTCCGCCTCCGGGCCGCTCATGTACAGGCGCCCGTAGGCGCCGAACAGCGACGCGTCGATGAGCTTCACGCGCGCCGCCTTGAGCGCCTCGTTCGCCGCGTAGGCCACGTAGCCGGCGGGCTCGCTCTCGAGGATGAACAGCGACTCGCCGGCAATCAACTGGTCGCCGAACCGCATCTTGTTGATCACTTGCGCGTGGTAGGGCTCGACCGCGCGGATCACCTGGTCCGAGACGACGCGCGGCTGGAGACGGTCGGTCTCGGAGAGGTCGAGGAACGCGAGCACGGCCTTGCCCGCGTCCAGCACCTGGCCCTGGTCGCGATGATGGATCTCGAGCAGGCCGAACGCGCGCTCGACCACCATGATCGCGGGGGTGGAGGCCGTCGCCTTGAGCGCCACGTCGGTGATCCGGTTGATCACGAGCCCGGGCGCGGTCTCGATGAACATGGACGCGTCGCCCGCCACCGGCAGGAAGCCGCGTGCGGTGGTGCCGATGAACGCGGCGAGCTGCGGCTGCAACGAGTCGAGGAAGATGTAGGTGCGGAGCGTCACGTCGGCCATAGACGCCGCACCCTACGCAGCGCGGGCGCGGCCGTCAAAGGCGACCCGGGGATTCGCGCTTCAGCCCAGCTCGGCGAGCCGCTGCCAGAGCGACTCGATCTCCGCGCGCGTGCGCTCGAACTCGGCGACGATGTCCCGGGAGCGGGCGAGGTCGTGGTAGAGCTCGGGGTCCGCGAGCAGCGTTTCGAGCTCCTTCACTCGCGTCTCGCGCGTGGCGATCTCGTTCTCCAGGCGCGAGAGCTCGCGCTCGCGCTTACGGCTGGCGTTCTGGGCGGCGCGATCGGGGTGGGCCCTGGCGGGCGCGGGCCGGGCGGCCGGCGCCGCGGCG
>DATDEX010000325.1:0-6785 GCA_036522895.1 Candidatus Eiseniibacteriota bacterium
CGGCACACAGGTCCTCGAGACGCCAGCGAGGCTCTGCCTCGTGGGCTGGCGCGGACCGGGCGCGGCGGATCCCGACGCGGCGGCGCTGGACCTGCTCGCCTGCTGGCTCGGCGGCAGCCCGCAAGCGCGACTCGCCCACTCGCTCGTTGGGGAGTTTCACCTCGCCCTGGCCGCGCAGGCGGGCTTCACCGCGCAGCGGGACGGCTCGCTCCTCTGGGCGATGGCGGCGGTGCCGGCGGACGCCGATTCCGCCGCGGTCGAGCGCTCGCTCCTCGACGAGGTGACGGCGGTGTCGAAACACGCCCCCGAGGCGTTCGAGGTGGAGCGCGTGCGCCGCCAGCTCGAGGCCAGCACCTGGTTCGCGCTCCAGACCGCGCGGCAGCGTTCGCAGGCACTGGGTGAAGCCGCGATGCTCGCCGGCGACGCCGCCGCGGCGGCCCGCCGGATCGACGCCCTGCGCCACCTGACCGGTGAGGACCTGCGCCGGGCCGCGGCGCGCGTCATGATCGACGCCGGCCGCGCCACGGTGTGGATGCTGCCCACCGGCGGGGGGACGCCATGAAGGGGGTCGCGACGCGGGGGGGGGCGCAACGCGGGGGGGCGCAACGGGGGCGTGCGCCGCTCGTCCTCGCCGCCTCCGCGTTCCTGTTCGCGCTCACCGGTGCCGCGTTCCACGCGCCCGCACCGGCGAGTCGCACGCTGCCGAACGGCCTGCGCGTCGTCGTGTTCCAGCGCCCCGGCCTGCCGATCGTGCAGGTGCAGCTCCAGGTGGCGGCCGGATACGCCGCCGAGCCGTCCGGGCATGGCGGCCTGGCGTTTCTCACCGGGCAGCTCGTGCGCCAGGGCACGACGTCGCGCTCGGCGGAGGAGTTCGCGACCGAGCTCGACACGCTCGGGGCCACGCTCGCCATCAACGTCACGCGCGACGCCGCGCACGTCGCCGCGGGCAGCCGCGTGTCCGAGTTCGAAGGCGTGCTCGAGCTCTTGAGCGACGCGGTCGTGAACCCGCTCTTCTCCGACGAAGCATTCCAGGGCCTACGCCGGCAGCTCGCGGGGCAGTTGAGCCAGCAGGCGCGAAACCCGGCCGCGCTCGCGGACGAGCGCGCCGCCGCGCTGGCGTTCGGCGCCCACCCGTACGGCCGCCGCCTCGGCGGCGACATGGAAACGCTGCTCGGCGCGACACGCGACCAGGTCCGCGACTTCCACCGGGACCGCTGGCGACCCGACCACGCCGTGCTCGCGATCGCAGGCGACATCGACCCCGAGCGGGCGTTCGCTTCCGCGGCGGAGTGGTTCGGCCGTTGGGGCGGGACGAGCGCCCCCGACGTGCCGCACGCCGCGCCCGTCTCGCGCACGGGCGTGCTCTTGCTCGACCTTCCCGGCAGCCGCTCCACCGAGGTCCGCGCCGCGCTGGTGGGGCCGGGACGCGGCGCCGCGGATTACGCCGGGTGGGCGGTCGCGCGCGAGGCGCTGGAGGGTGCGCTGCTGCCCGCCGGCGTGCATGCCACGCTCGTGCCGGGGCGCGAGGCGAGCCTGCTCGAGGTGAGCGCCAGCGCCAGGCCCGAGTCGACCGCGGCCGTGGCTTCGCGCGTGCGCGATGTGCTGCGCTCGCTCGCCGCCTCCCCCCTCACCGGCGAGGCGCTCGCGGCCGCCCGCCACCGCGCCGCGGGCAGCTGGGCGCTCTCGCTGGAGACGCTCGGGCAAGTGCTCGCGTCGTGGCTCGCCGGCACCACCGCGGGCCTCCCGCCCGATCACCTGGAGCGCATGCCCGACCAGCTCCTCGCCGCCGACCTGGCCGGCGTCTCGCGCGCGATCGCGCGCGGCTACCCGCTGCTCCTCGCGGGGCCGGCGGAGCGCATGAAGGGACGGCTCGCGGCCCTCGGCGAGGTCGAGATGCTCGGGCCCGAGGGCGCGCCGGGCTCGGCGGAGGCGCTCGCCCAGGTCACGCCCGAGCAGCGGCGGCGGGGTAAGGAGCTGATCGCCGCGGCAGTCGCCGCGCACGGCGGGGCGGCTAAGCTCGCCGCGGCGCACACGACCGAGATGGATGGCGAAGTACACATGAAGCTCGAAGGCCGCGATCTCCTCGGCGAGTGCCGCTACCTGCGCGTGGACCCGGACCGCCTCGCCTACACGACGCGGCTCCTCGGGCTCGAGCACCGCCAGGTGCTGGACGGCGCGCGCGGCTGGGCGCTGTCGATGGTCGGCGACACCACCTCGCTCGTCCCCTCCGACAGCCTGGCGCTCCTGTCGCTGCGCGGCATCCTCGAGAGCGACGTCGTCCACCTGCTGCGCGCGGCGAGCGAGCCCGCGGCCGACCCGATCGCCCAGGACAAGGGGGATCTCGACGGGCAGCCCTGCGACCGGGTGGAATTCGTGACGCCGCACACGGGGCGTGCGCGACTCTCGCTCGAAACCAAGACGCACCGCGTGCTGGCGGTGGACCTGGCGCCGACGCCGCAGGGCGTGTGGCGCGATCGCCGGCGCTGGTCGGACTTCGTCCTCGTCGAAGGCGTGTGGTTGCCGCGCCAGGAATCACTGGAACTGGACGGCGAGAAGATCACGAGTACGGTCTTGAGGAATCTCACCGTGAATGGCCCGGTCGACAGCATGCTGTTCCGCCGACCGATCGTGGTAGGCGGCCAGATACGTGGCGTGGAATGAACCCCGGCTCGAGCGAGGCGGGCAGACTGCCCGGCGCGCGAGGGGAACTCGAGGAGACACGTGCCGACCGTCGGTGGCACGCGATGGATACGCAGGACTGGAGGAAGCCGTCATGAGCACGACCGAGCACGAAGCCGCCGTGGAGCAGACCGCGACCCCGACCCCGACCGAACGTTTCGTCTACTTCTTCGGAGATGGCCGTGCGGAAGGCAGCGGCAACATGAAGGACGCGCTCGGGGGCAAGGGCGCGGGTCTGGCGGAGATGACGAACGCTGGCGTCCCCGTTCCGCCCGGGTTCACGATCACGACCTCGGTGTGCCGCCACTACCACGCGCACGGCCGCCATCTGCCCGAGGGATTCGCCGCCCAGCAGGACGGGGCGCTCGGCCGGCTCGAGGCCGCGCTCGGGAGGAAGCTCGGGGACGCCGCCGATCCGCTGCTCGTCTCGGTGCGCTCCGGGGCCAAGTTCTCGATGCCCGGCATGATGGACACGATCCTGAACCTCGGGCTCAACGACCGCTCGGTGCAGGGCCTGGCCAAGAAAACCGGCAACGCGCGGTTCGCATGGGACTGCTACCGGCGCTTCATCCAGATGTTCGCCTCGGTGGTCATGGACTTCGAGAAGCACGAATTCGAGACGCTGATCGCCGCCGCGAAGAAGCGCCGCAGGGTGAAGCTCGACACCGAGCTCGACGCCGCGGACCTGGAACAGCTCACGCTCGCGTTCAAGCGCCTCGTGCGCCAGCGGGCGAGCCGGGACTTTCCGCAGGATCCGCGCGAGCAGCTCGCCATGGCGCGCGACGCGGTGTTCCGATCGTGGAACAACGACCGCGCGATCTACTACCGCAAGCAGAACGGCATCCCGGACGACATCGGCACCGCGGTGAACGTGCAGGCGATGGTGTTCGGGAACATGGGCGACACGAGCGGGACGGGCGTGGGGTTCACGCGCAACCCCTCCACCGGCGAGCCGCATTTCTACGGCGAGTACCTCACGAACGCGCAGGGCGAGGACGTCGTGGCCGGCGTGCGCACGCCGCAGCCCATCGACCGGCTCGAGCAGGAGATGCCCGACGTTTACCGGCAGCTGCGCGAGATCACCTCCCGCCTGGAAAAGCACTATCGCGACGTGCAGGACTTCGAGTTCACGATCCAGGAGGGCAAGCTGTTCCTGCTCCAGACGCGCAACGGCAAGCGCACCGCGCAGGCGGCCGTGCGCATCGCCGTGGACATGGTGGGCGAGAAGCTGATCACCGAGGAGGAGGCCATCCTCCGCGTCGAGCCCGCCTCGCTCGACCACCTGCTGCATCCGCGCCTCGATCCCAAGGCGAAGTCGCAGCTCCTCACCACCGGTCTCGCCGCCTCTCCGGGCGCGGCCGTGGGCCAGGCGGTGTTCGACGCCGACACGGCGGCCGAGCGTGGCGCGCAGAAGCAGCGCGTGATCCTCGTGCGCAAGGAGACCACGCCGGACGACATCCACGGCATGGATGCGGCGCAGGGCATCCTCACCGCGACCGGCGGCATGACCTCGCACGCGGCCGTGGTCGCGCGCGGCATGGGCAAGCCTTGCGTCTCCGGCGCCGGCGCGGTGCACGTCGACGAGCATGCGAAGCGCATGAGCGTGGACGGCGTGACGATCAAGGAAGGCGAGTGGATCACGCTCGACGGCTCGACGGGCCGCGTGTTCAAGGGCGCCGTGCCCACGCTCGACGCCGTGGTCTCGGGCGAGTTCGGCCGGTTCATGGCGATCGTCGACAAGCACCGCCGGCTCGGCGTCCGCGCCAACGCCGACGTGCCGCGCGATGCCCTGAAGGCGCGCGAGTTCGGCGCGGAGGGGATCGGCCTCTGTCGCACCGAGCACATGTTCTTTGCAGAAGACCGGCTGCCCCAGGTCGTGCGCATGATCATGGCCGCCCCGCGCGCGAAGGCGCTCCAGGACAAGCTCGACGCGCGCGAGAAGGCGCTCGCGGCGGGAGCATCGGGTGCCGAGGCGAAGTCCCAGAAGGCCGAGATCGCGCGGTTGAAGAAGGAGCTGGCCGGCCCGCTCAAGGAGTACACCGGTGCGCTCGCCAGGCTGCTGCCGTTCCAGCGCAACGATTTCCGCGGGCTCTTCAAAGCCATGGACGGGTTCCCGGTCACGATCCGCACGCTCGACCCGCCGCTCCACGAGTTCCTCCCGAAGCGGGAGGAGCTCATGGTGGACATCGCGAAGCTGCCGCGCGCGACCGCGGCGCAGAAGAAGGACATGGCGAAGGCCTACCGGCTCACGGTGGCGCAGTTGAAGAAGGGCATGCCCGAGCTGCTCCAGCGCGTCGAGGAGTTGCACGAGTTCAACCCCATGCTCGGCCACCGCGGCTGCCGGCTCGGGATCACCTACCCGGCGATCACCGAGATGCAGGCACGCGCGATCTTCGAGGCCGCGTGCGAGGTGACCGAGAAGGGCGGCACCGTGATCCCCGAGGTCATGATTCCTTTGGTCGGCACGGTGCAGGAGCTCGCGGACCAGGCGGCTATCGTGCGCCGCGTCGCCGAGGACACCATGAAGAAGAAGGGCGTCACCGTGAAGTACCTGGTCGGCACGATGATCGAGGTGCCGCGCGCGGCGGTCGTGGCCGAGGGCATCGCGCGCGAAGCGGAGTTCTTCTCGTTCGGCACGAACGATCTCACGCAGATGGCGTTCGGGTTCTCGCGGGACGACGCGGGGAAGTTCCTGCCGGAGTACGTCGAGAAGAAGGTGCTCGCGCACGATCCGTTCGTGTCGATCGACGAGGCGGGCGTGGGGGCGCTGATGGAGATGGCGGCAAAGGGCGGGCGGAAGGCTCGTACCAAGTTGAAGCTCGGGATCTGCGGGGAGCACGGGGGCGATCCGGCGTCGGTGGAGTTCTGCCATCGGATCGGATTGGACTACGTTTCGTGCTCGCCGTTTCGCGTGCCGATTGCTCGGTTGGCGGCGGCGCAGGCGGCGGTTCGAGGGTCGGCGGCGGAGAGCGATCGACGTTAGCCTCAGCTGCGGCTGAACTCTTTGGTTGGCGCGCCCCGGGCGGGGGCCTTCGTCCCAAGGGGACACTCGCTGCGGGCATCCTCGGTTGGCGCGCCCCGGGCGGCGGGGCTTCGTCCCGAGGGGACACTCGCTACGGGCATCCTGCCCTTCGCTCGTTCGTCGTGCGGCCTGTTCCGCCGTCCATGGCTCTCACAGGCCGCCCGGCGCCCCACGGGCCGAAACCCCACCGCCCGGGGCAGGGACATCATGCGTGAGTTCAGTCGCTGTTGGCTCGGACGATCCGCCCGGCGCCCCAGGGCCGAAACCCCACCACCCGGGGCGGGGACATCGGTTGATGCCCGCGTCTGAGCTCGTGGTCGACATCGTCATTCCGGCTCGCGATGAGGCGGGGGCGTTGCCGCTTGTGCTGGCGGCGATCCCTCGCGCGGGGGAGGGGTGGCGGGTTCGGCGGGTCGTTGTGGTCGACAACGGGTCGCGGGACGGGACGGGGGAGGTGGCGCGCTCGGGCGGGGCGGACGTCTTGAGCGAGCCGGTGGCGGGGTATGGGCGGGCGTGCCTGGCGGGCATGGCCTCGCTTCGCTCGGCGCCGCCCTCGGCGGTCGTGTTTCTCGATGCGGACCACAGCGATGATCCGGCCGAGCTGCCGTTGTTGCTGGCGCCGCTGGTTTCCGGGGCGGCGGAGCTGGTGATCGGGTCGCGGGTGCTGGGGGCGCGCGAGCGCGGGGCGTTCACGCCCGTTCAGACGCTCGGAAACTGGGTCGCGTCGCGACTCCTGCGGCTCTTCTGGGGCGTTCGCGCGACCGACCTGGGACCGTTTCGCGCGGTGCGCTGGGAGACGCTCGAGGCGCTCCGCATGCGTGACCGCGACTTCGGCTGGACCGCGGAGATGCAGGCGCGCGCCGCGCACCTTCGTCTGCCGCTCTCCGAAGTGCCCGTGAGCTACCGGCGCCGGCGGCACGGGCGCTCGAAGATCGCGGGGACGCTCACCGGCTCGGTGCGAGCGGGCTGGAAGATCCTCGCGACGCTCGTGCGCGTGCGCGTGGGGCTCTGAGCCGGCGCGACGTCGCGCCGAACGCGATGCCACGATCGGCCGGCGGCCGCGCCGGTGGACGCGTGTGCCGCG
>DATDEX010000326.1:0-14104 GCA_036522895.1 Candidatus Eiseniibacteriota bacterium
CAGCTCGCCCAGCCGCTCGCGGAGCGCGCCGCGCTCGCGCTCGCTCACGCGTGCCGCTCCGCCACGATCGCGAGCCTCCGGCTCTCGGTCCCGTAGGGCTCGCCGCTCGCGCCGCCCGTCACCTCGGTCACCTCGAGGCCGTGCCGGCGGAGCAACGCCGAGAGCTCGGCGCACGTGTAGGTGCGGAGAAAGAACTGCTTCGTGACCTGCGTGCCGCCGTTCGGGTCGATGAGCAGCTGGCGCGAGGCGACGCGCGAGGGCACGAGCTCGAGCGTGGACTCCTCCATGAGCAGCGCGCCGTCGTCGCGCTGCGTCCACGTGCGCTGCTGGGGGTGGGTCAGGAGCCAGTCGCGGTTCATCATCTCGAGCAGCACGCGGCCGCCGGGGCGGAGCGAGCGGGCCAGCCCCGCGAGCACGCGCTCGTTGTCGTCGTCACCGAAGTAGCCGAACGACGTGAAGTACGAGTACGCGCCATCGAACGCGCGGTCGAACTCGAGCGCGCGCATGTCGCCGGCGCGCCAATCCACGCTCACGCCGGCGGCCTCGGCATCGGCGGCCGCGATTTCGAGGTAGCGCGGATTGAAGTCCACGCCGGTCACCTGGTAGCCGAGTTGCGCCATCCCGATGGCATGACGCCCGACGCCGCACGCCAGGTCCAGCACCTCCCCGCCGGCGGGCACGCGGAGCGAGGCGGCGATGAAGCGCGTCTCGGCTTCCGTGCGCTCGGGGAGGAACTGGGGGCGATAGATTCTGAGGTAGTCGTCATCGAAGAAGGCTACGGGCCATTCGGGCGTGGGCGACATTTCGTTCTTCAGTCTCCTCGGTCTTGGCGGCTGGATCTGTGATTCTAGCGGTCTCGACTCGTGCTTGTCGTCGCAGGGGAGGGAGGGGAGCGTGACTGAGGGGAACGCTCGGCCCAGCCATCCATGGCTGGGCCTCCCTGACGCGCGTTTAACGGCCTCCGGCAGTCCCTGCCTCCGGCCTACGCGCGACTCCCCTCAGTCACACTCCCCTCCCTCCCCTGCTCGGCGCTAACCGCTCGGCGGCGCGTTCTCGCCCGACCCGCCCGATTCGATCGCTGTTCCCGGTTCTCCGAAACGCCGACCGACGCGCTTCACCCTGGCCCTCCGCGGGGGCGAACGGCGAAGAAGAATCGCTACTTCCCCAACCACCGCTGGAGCAGGAATCTGGCGGCGTCCTTGGTGGGGATCTCTCTGGTGTTCTTGATGCCGTCCCAGTCTTGTTGTTGGGCGGGGCGGAGGACGGGGAGGCCGACGCAGGCGGGGCAGCCGTCGCCGCAGGGGCAGCCCTCGAGGTGCGCGAGCGCGGCCTCGGCGAGCTCGTCGAGCCTCGACCAGCCCTGCTCGGCGAATCCGAGCCCGCCGGGATACCGGTCGAACAGGAACAGCGTCGGCCTCCCGGTGTTGGCCGAATCGAGCATCCCGCCGAGGTCCATCGGGTCGCACATCGCCATCAGCGGGAGGAGCTGCACGAACAGGTTGCGAACGCCGCTCAGCGCCTCCCAGGGATTCAAGCCGGCCTGGGCGAGTGAGCGCGTCGTGTCCTCGTTGGGGGCGAGCCAGAGCCCGGCCGTCTCGAGCGTGAGGCGCGGCAGCTCGAGCGGGTGATAGCCGATCGCGTCGAGCGAGCGGTAGCGGATCTTCTTGAACGCCACCGTCTGCCAGCTGTACGTGAGCTCGCCGAAGCGCACGGATTCACCGCCCCACTCGCGGGCGCGGAGCTCGTTCCGGATACGGATGCTCGTATCGAGCACGGGCTGCGTGTAGTAATCCACGGTGCGTGGTTCCACGCTGGCCACCTTCTGCTCGAGATCGAGGCCGCGCACCCACCAGGTCTCGCCGTCGTGCAGATAGATCGCGTCGGGGTACACGAGCTCGAGCCCGCTGATCGCGTCGACCGTGCCGATCAGCGCGTTCCCGCGCGAGGCGTCCACGATCGTGTACGTGTCGTCGCTCATGGTGCGAAGCGACACCCGCGCGCCGGGGAACTCGTTCTTCGACCAGTAGGCGCGGCCGTCGATCACGCGCGTCTCGCCCGCCTCGTCGAGCGCCACGAGCACGTCGCGCATCTGGTCGCCGAATGCCGGCTCGTCGGCGTCGCCGACGGGCAGCTCGTAGGCCGCGCATGCCAGCTGCTGCGCCAGGATGTACGGGTTGTGCGGGTCGATGCACGCCGCCTCGGTGCTGCGGCCGAACAGGTACTCCGGCCGCCGCATGAGGTACTGGTCCACGGTGTCGTTGTACGCGACGAGCACCACCAGCGAAGCGGTTCCGCTCCGGCCCGCGCGCCCCGCCTGCTGCCAGATGCTCGCCAGCGTCGGCGCCGCGCCCACGAGAATGGCCACGTCGAGCCCGCCCACGTCGATCCCCAGCTCGAGCGCGTTCGTGCTCACCACGCCGCGCAGCTCGCCCGAGAAGAGCGCCTGCTCGATCGCGCGCCGCTCCTCGGGCAGGTAGCCGCCCCGGTAGGGGCGCAATCGCTCGTGCAGCGGCGGCAGCGGAGCGGCGAGCCCGTCGCGCGTCTCGCCCGGCAGTCGCGCGCGCGTGCGCTCGAGCTGCTCGCGCGTGTAGCGGTACACCAGCTCGGCGCTCACGCGCGACTTGGTGAACGCGATCGCCTGCGCGCCCCGCTCGATCAGCCCGGCGAGGAGCTGGCAGCCCTCGACGTTCGAGCTCCGCCGTTCGACCCGCGTGTCGTCACGGAACGGCGGGTTCCAGAACGCGAAGTGCTTCTCGCCGCGCGGTGCGCCGTCGTCGTCCACGACGACGACGGGCCGCCCGATGAGCGCGCTCGCCAGCTCGCCCGGATTGCGGATCGTGGCGCTGCAGAGGACGTAGCGGAACTCGCCGCCGTAGTGGCGCACCAGCCGCTCGAGCCGTCGCAGCACGAGCGCGACGTGACTCCCGAAGATGCCGCGGTACGCGTGCATCTCGTCCACGACCACGTACTTGAGATTGCGGAGGAAGCGCGCCCACCGGGCGTGCTGCGGGAGGATCCCGGCGTGCAGCATGTCCGGGTTGGAGAGGATGACGTTGGCGCCCTCACGCAGTTTCTTCCGCGTCGTCGCGGCCGTATCGCCGTCGTAGACGCCCGCGCTCAACACCGCCGAGAGCTGCACGCCGCCCTGCGCGAGACGGGTGACGCTCTTCAACTGGTCCTGCGCGAGCGCCTTGGTGGGAAACAGGTAGAGCGCGGTCGCCTCCGGCTCCTCGAGCAATCGCTCCAGCGCCGGCAGGTGGAAGCAGAGCGACTTGCCGCTCGCCGTCCCGGTGACGACCACGGTATCGCGCCCCGCCCGCAACGCCTCGATCGCGCACACCTGGTGGGTGTAGAGCCGCGTGATGCCCCGCGCCTCGAGCGCCAGGGCGAGCGGCTGCGGGAGCGGCGGCTGCAACTCCCCGTAGCGCGCCGGTCGCGCGGCAAGCGTTTGCCAGTGAACGAGCGCGCCCCGATTCTCCGGGCGCGCCGCGAACTCGACGAGCCAGCGCGCGAGCGTCGCGTCCGGTGACGACAGATCCGCTAGAAAATGTGCGGGCGGAACCTGCATGGCTCACCTCGGGACCGGGCGTGGCGCGGCGGGTATGAGGATCGGGTCGGGGGCGCGCGTCGGCGCCAACTGCACGGATGGGCAGTATAGTCCACCCTACCGGGCGCGCGTCCAGCCCGATCGTATCCCCCGGCCGCTATCGCGAGACGATCAGCTTCCGGACCCGGACCTCATCGCCGGCCCGCGCTCGTACGAGGTAAGACCCGCTGCGGACGAACGCCCCGGATCGATCCCGGCCGTCCCACTCGATGGCGTGCGGCCCGGCGTCGAACACCACGCCCGGCACCAACGCCCGCACCAGCCGGCCGGCCACGTCGAAGACCTCGATCCTCACCTTGCGGGCCGCGGGCAGGGCAAAGCCGATCTCGCTCGTCCCGCTCGCCGGGTTCGGCCTCGGCGAGAGGAGCTCGAATGCCGCAGGGAGCGCTGGCGGCGGGCCGGGGAGGGGGTTCACCCCTCCCGTATTGACCAGCACGGAGATCGTATTCGAGCCGCCATTCGCGACCACGAGGTCGGGACGGCCGTCGCCATTCAAGTCTCCGGGGGCCACCGAGAACGGCGAGTCGCCTGTTCCGTAGTCGGTTTTCGGCCCGAACTTGCCGGCGCCGGTGCCGAGCAATACCGAGACGGTGTTCGCGAACGAGTTCGCCAGCGCCAGGTCGGCCTTCCCGTCGCCGTTCAGGTCCGCGATCACGACCGAGACGGGATCGCTCCCGGTCGCGAACTCGCCCCGGCCGGAGATGGTGCCGTCGCCGTAACCCAGCAGCGTCGTCACCGTGTTGGACTTCTCGTTCGCGACCGCGATGTCCGGGTTCCCTTCGCCCGTCAGGTCGCCGATCGCCACCGCGGCGGGCGCGAACCCCGTGCCGAATTGGAATCTTCCGGCTAACCCGCCGCTCCCGTTCCCGAATATCACTGCGACCGTGTTGGAGAGGAGATTGGTCTCGACCACGTCCAGCTTTCCATCCTTGTTGAAATCGCCGAGCGCCACCGAACAGGGCCCGGCTCCGGTGCCCACATCGGTCTTCACGCCGAACGTTCCGTCACCATTGCCGAGGAGCACCGAGAGGGTGTTGGCGTAGAAGTTCGCAACCACCAGGTCGGGCTTTCCATCCCGGTTGAGATCGCCAATCGCCCCGGCGAGGGGAAAGTTTCCCGTCGTGAAGTCGCGCTTCGCGCCGAACGTGCCGTCGGCGTTCCCGATCAGCACCGAGACGGTGTTGGTGCCGGTGTTTCCCACCACGAGCTCGGCGATTCCGTCGCCGTTGAGATCGCCGGCCGCCACGAACGCGGGGGAGTTCCCCGTGGCCAGGGCGGTCCTCGCCTCGAACGTGCTGTTGCCGTGACCGAGCAGCACCGAGAGCTCGTCCGAGGCGAAGTTGGCGACCGCGAGATCCAGCTTTCCATCCCGGTCCAAGTCGGCGATCGCCAGGGAGACGGGCCGGGAGCCCGTGCCGTACTCGAGGTTCGCGCCGAACGTGCCGTCGCCGTTCCCGAGCAGGAGCGAGATCGCGTTCGAGACCTGATCCGCCAGCACCAGGTCGCCTCGTCCGTCCCCGTTGATGTCGCCGAGCGCCATCGACGACGGCCGAAAGCCCGTGCCGAACGACCCGTTCGCCGCCAGCGTGCCGTTCGCGCGGCCGAGGAACACCGAGACCGAGTCGGCCAGGTAGTCCGCCACCGCCACGTCGGCTCGCCCGTCCTGGTTCAAGTCCCCGATCACGAGCGAGATGGGGTACGCGGCGGTCGGGTAGTCGTTCTGCGTGCCGAACGTGCCGTCGCCCACGCCGGGAAACACCGACAGGGTCTTGGAACCCTCGTTCGCCACCGCGAGGTCCGGCTTCGCGTCCCCATTCAGGTCGCCGATCGCCACCGAGAACGGGTTCACGCCCGTCGTGCGCTCGGTCTCGGCACCGAACGTTCCGTCGCCGTTGCCGAGGAGCACGGAGACCGTGTTGGAGGTCGCGTTGGCCACGGCGAGATCGAGCTTTCCATCCCCGTTCAAGTCGCCGACCGCCACCGAGACCGGGTCGATCCCGGTGGCGAAATCGCGCTTCGGGCCAAACTGCCCGGCGCCGGTGCCGAGCAGCACCGAGACCGAGTTCGAGCGCTCGTTCGCCACGACGAGATCGGGCAGGCCGTCGCCGTTCAACTCGACGATCGTGACGAAGAACGCGGCATTCGCGGTGACGTAGTCCTGCTTCGGCGCGAACGTGCCATCGCCGTTCCCGAGCAGCACGGAAACGGTGTTGGAGCTCAAGTTCGCCGCGACCAGGTCGGGGAAGCCGTCTGCGCTCACGTCGCCGATCGCGACCGAGATCGGCCCGTTCCCCGCGGCGAACTCATGCTTCTCGCCGAACGTTCCGTCACCCTTGCCGAGCAGCACGGAGAGCACGCTCGACGACTGATTCGCCGCCACCAGGTCGAGGTTCCCGTCGCCGTTCAGGTCGCCGGTCGCGACCGCGAACGGCCGGTTCCCGGTATCGAACGAGAGATAGGCCGCGGTAAAGAGCGGGGCCGCGCGCGTCGCCCCCGGGGAGGCCGCCACGACCACCAGCGCGAGCAGCGCGAACATGCTGAGGCGGAGCGGGGACTCGGCCGGCTCGCGGAGACAGCGTGTGGAGGTGCCGAGGTCGATCATGCGCGCCTGTTCTCGCGGGTGGCGAAGGGTCTTCGGGGCCATCGGCCCGGGGTGGGGCGACCGAGCGCGTCGCCCGCGGGCCCGGTGGGAGGATCCGCCCCGAGCGCGGCCACGAGCCGGGCCGGCGCCCGTGACCTTCGGGCCGAGCCTAGCACCCCCGCCGGGGACGCCGGACCGAAATCTTCCCGCCGCCCGGGCCCGCGTTCGGCGGCCGGGAGCGGACGACGCAGACGTCGGGCCCGGAGCGTTTCGGCTCACCGGATGATCACGAACCGCCCGACCTGATGCCCCGCCGAGGAGTCGACCGTGAAGAGGTAGACCCCCGACTCGATGTCCTGGCCGTTCCTGGAGATCAGGTTCCACGGCGCCTCGCCGTTCCCCTGCGTGCCGTCGTGCTCGAGCTCCTGCACGAAATCCCCCGCCAGCGTGTAGATCTTGATCCGCGCCTTGGCGCGCGGCAGCCCGAAGAAATCCACGTGGCGCGTGAATACGTCGCCCGGCACCGGCTGGCGCTCCCACGGCGCGTGCGCGCGGAACGGGTTCGGCACCACCCACACCTTCCCGTCCCGGAACGGCACCCCGGCCTCGATCCGCGGCCGGACCACGCCGTTGAACAGCGTGCGAAACGGGCTCTCGAGCAAGTCGGTGCGCGGCGTGTTCGAGACCACGAGCGTGCGCTGGGCGACCGCGGTGACCACGTAGTGGTAGTCGAACCCGTCCAGCACTTGCGTGTCCACGAACCGATACCGCCCCACCGGATAGTGCTTGCGCTCGAACGCGACCGAGTCGTAATCCACCGATGGGTCGAGCGCCGCGGAGAGCGGCGCGGCCCCGAGCGTGGTGTCCACGGCGAAGCTCGCGATCTGCTGCCAGCGCGAAGTCGGCGGCAGCAGCGAGTCGCGCTGCCAGCGGTCCAGCCGGTAGACGCGATAACCCCAGAACGAGTAGGGCGCGCCGGGCAGGATGCGGGCGTCGGCCAGCAGCTCCGGCAGGTTGTCCCACTCCACGGTCACCTTGCGGTCCGTGGCGGTGACGCGAAAGAGGGGCTGCGGAGGCGCCGCCGCCTGGACGAACCACGGCACGTGTGTCTCCGCGCCGGTGGATCCGGTGCAGGCGTCGCAGTCGAAATCGCTCCAGATGCAGCCGGCGCCCGCCTTGTAGGTGAGCTCGACGACCGTCTCGGGCGGCAGTGTCGGCAGCGGCCGGTAGGCCAGATCGCGACTGAACTTGGACGTGCAGTTGGGGTCGTACACGAACTCGACGCCGGGCGGCGGCTCGTAGCAGATCTCGTGACCGCCGATCCCGGTATTGCCCTCCAGATAGTTCGGCAACCCCGGCGCGTCCGGCAGGACGTTGAGCTGCGATCCCTTCCACGCCAGCCGTGCGGACTGCGCGGCGGCCACCAGGCTGTCGGCGTTCTCGCCGGCGATGAACGCCACCGCGAAGTCGAGCGATTGCCCCGGATCGAGCACCCGGAACGGCCCGCACGAGAGCAGGACCGAGTAGTCGCGCGCCTGGTCGACCGGCGCCTGCGGGTACTCGCCGTGCAGCGCCGCATAACGATCCACGTCCAGGTTCGGCGGGCCCCCCTGGCGCGGCGACAGCGAGGACGAGAATATGGAGTAGGTGAACGCGGTGTCGCGCCTGGGCGCGCGTGCCGCGGCAAATGCCGCGCGCGCGCCCTCGAAAGCGAAGTTGACGATGTAATTGAGCGGGTCGGTGGTATGGGAGACCCCGATCACCGCCGTCCACGGCGACGTCGAGGCCGCCGCCGCGTCGTGCACCGCGGGCCACTCGCCCCGGAGCGTCGTGAAGCACGGCTTGACCCAGACGCGGTTGAGCACCGACGTGGCCTCGGGGACGGTGATCGAATCGCGCAGCGTCGTGACGAAGTCGTCGATGTGTCCGCCGCCGCCCGACCGCTCGCGCGAGTCCAAGTCGGCGTAGATCCCGAGCCGCACGTCGTGCAGCGTCTCGCGCCCGTGGTTCGTGATCGTGAACTGGATCCCCGCGATCTTGTCATAGCCCGGCAGCGACCAGGCGTACGCCTCCTGGTGCACCGTGAGCCCGAGCGGCGCGTGCCGCTCCCCGTTCTCGTACGCGAAGTTCACCGCCTCCGGCCGGTCGTCGACGTACGTGCACGCCGCCACCTCCTGCGCCGGGCAGCGAATGTCCTCGTCGATCTCGCCATCGCCGTCGTTGTCGATCCCGTCGAGGATCTCCTCGTCCACCTTGCCGTCGCCGTCGTCGTCCACGGTGGCGCGCGTGCCGCGGTCCCCCGCGTAGCGACGCAGCACGACGTCGTTCGTATCCAGCGTCGGCCGCCACTCGAACATGGGTCCGCCGGAGACCCCCACGGTGCCGTCATCCCGGGTCGCGCCCACCCACAGCTCCGCGTGCTCCAGGCACTCGTGGCCGCTCCCCCTCGGGAACTCGAACGAGGGGTCGAACGACAGCCCCTTGTTGAAGAACGCGTTCCCGATCACGCCGATGTTCGTGATCCGCATCGCGAACCGGCCGGCATCGAGGATCGGGCCGTTGTTCGCGATGTCCATGGTGGCCCGCACGCTCGCCGGCAGGGCGAGCGTGGCCAGGAACGCGAGGGATGGGAGGAGGAGTCGTCGGGGTAGGGTCACGTGGGTGTCCGGGGCATCGGGGGATGCCGGTGAACCGAACGACGTTACCCTCGGCGCGCGGCGCGGGCCAGTGGAATCGCGCGCGAGGTCGCCGGCGACCCGGGACAGCCGTCCGGGTCAGGAGCGGTCGCGCGGCCGGCACCCGGCCGGGGTCACTCCACGCTGCGGGTCGTCGCCTCGAACCCGATCACCACCCAGCCGCCGCCCCGGGCCTGGAACGTGACCCGGAACGCGTCGGAACGCCCGCGGAAGAACACCATCTCGGGCGCGTTCTCCTGCGTGCCCGGTGCCGGCCGCCAGCGCCCGAGCGCCGGATCGTGCCACTCGTAGCGGCGCGCGAACTCCACGAGCGAGGGATCGGCGACGAACCGCTCGGCCGCTTCGCGGTCGCCCACGACGAGCGCGGCGATGAACGACGTGAAGGTGGCGTAGGGCGAGGGCACGATGCGGTCGTCGTCGCGCACGAAACCCTGCGGCTCCCAGCGGAAATGGCGCTCGTGAAAGACGTGCGGGCAGGTGGTGCACTCGTCGAACCAGGGCGTGGTGCGGAACGTCTTCGTCGTGAGGTCGTGGTTCGTGAACTCGCCGGTGCCCGTGCCGCCGAGCGAGTCCGGCCCGAGCGTCTGCGCCAGGTCCCAGCGCCCGCCGCGCGCGTGCCGCCAAGTGATCAGCAGCGGCTGCTGACCCGCCCCGCCCCGCTTGCCCCAGAGCACCGCGAGCTGCGAGGAGTCCCCCGCCCCGGCCTCGGTGAACGCGCGCGTCGTGGCGTCGAGCAGGCGCATGCCGCGACCCTCGAGCAGCTGCTGCCGCACGGCGCCGTCCTCGCCCCAGAAGAAGTACGGCCACGAGCTGCCGTCGGGCTCCGAGCGCGAGAACAAATTCACGACCGTGGCGCGGTCGGCGCCCGCAACCTCGGAGGCGACCCCGAGCGAGTCGAGGAGCTGGCGGGCGCGATCCTCCCACGCGCCGTCCGGGGCGGCCTCGATCCGCGAGCGCACGACACGCGCGCTCAGCGCCGCCGCCTGCTCCGACTGACCCGACTCCCACCGCTCGGTGGCCATCCGCGACAGGATCGACAGCGAGTCGTGTCCCGTCGAAAGGCTGTCCGCCGAGGCCGGAACGAGGCGGGGCCTGCGGTCACAACCCACCACCACCGCGAGCAGCGCGAACACGATCGCGAGCGAGCGCATCGGAACATGGTTCACGGCCGGTGTCCTCCCGTCGAGTCCCGCCGCGCGCCGGGGGCCGCGTCGGTCCGCGGCGATTCCTCGGCGAGCCAGTCCTTGATCAGCCAGTGTCCGTCCTGGAGCTTGAAGTGGAAGACCCAGCGCCGCTCTCCCGTCACGCCGCGCACGCGCGCACCGAGCCAGATCGGCCAACGCTGCCCTTCCTCCTGGCTGTCCACCACGAAGCTACTCGGAGAACGGTTATCGGCCCAACCGGCCGCGAGCGCGAGCCCGAGAAATTGGGGGTCCATGAGCAATCGCCGGGCCTCGTCGCGGTGTCCCTCGCGCAGGAGCGCCACGAACGCCCGCAGCGTCTCGAGCGGGCCGGGCACCACGCGGGCATCGTGCACGGTGAAGCCCTGGCCACGATCCGTGTAGATCGCCTCGCGCGTCACCGGCTGAACGGGGGGCTCGACGGTCAGGATCGAATCCGGCGGCGCTGCCGAGAACACGACCAGCTCCGGGAACCCGTCGTGGTTCAAGTCGGCGAACGCGGCGTCCGAACTCAAGCCCAGGTCGGGGCCGTTCCCCTCGTACTGGATCAGGTTCCAGTAGTAGCCGTCGGCGGAGAGCTGCAGGTACTCGAACCCCATCCGCCCGCCCTCGCCGCGGATGCGGTAGACGATCGCGGTCGAGTAGGGCGCACTCGACAGGCCGGACCACCACGACCGGATGCGCGGCTGCACGCACGGCGGAAACGACGCGCCCTGCATGCGCAGGTCCGGGCCGCGATACCAGAGCAGGTAGCCCACGGCCTGCATGCGCGGGCGGTACGGATTGCGCACCAGCACGAGCACGATGCTCGGCACCGTGGGGTCGTTCACCACGTCGACGTCGAGCCCGAGCGAGTCGAGCGACGCTGCGATGGACGGCGCGAGCAGCGTGTTCTGGCGTCCCAGCCGGCGCAGGAGCCGGCGCGCGGCCTGCCCGACCCGCTCGAACGGCACGATGCTCTGCTCGGTGATGGTGTCCGTTTCCTCCTGCCGGAATCGCACCTTGGCCTCGGCCACGAGCCCGGTGATCGAGTCGGCGCCGGCTGGCGTCCACGGCTTCACGATCGCCGCGCTCGCCGCCACCGGGAGCAGCCCGAAGGCCAGCGCGGCGAGCAGGATCCACCGCGAGGGTGGAGGCACGGCGCGCGACGGACAGGATCTCGGCGGGAACATGGGCAGCGGATTAGAGGGGCCGGCTCGCGGCCCGGTCAAGTGCGGAATCGCCGCCCAGGCATTCCTCACCCACGCCTGGCAAGCGGGGCGGTCCGTCCGGTCATCGGGGCCGAGAACTCGGCCTCAGCGAGCGACGGACGGCGGCACCCGGTAGAAGCGCGCCACGACGCGCGGGCGCTTGGACGGGTCGATGCCGAGTGGCGAATGGAAGAACACGTCCGTGAGCGAGCGGACGAGCGGCCCGTAGATGAGCGTCCGGTGGCGGAGCTGGGCCTCGAACATCGCGGCCAGGCGATCCGAGTCGAAATCGGTCCGGAAATTGTCCACCGCGAACCCGTTGGCGAGCCGTCCCAGGGTGGTTTCGTTGAACGGCGGTCCCGGCGCCCGCATGCTGCAGGGCAGCCAGTCGTTCTGCGTCAGCCACAGGCTCGGCTGCGCGGCGGCAAACTTGCCCTGGTCGGTGTCCACGAAGTACAGGCTCAACGTCGTACTCGCGAGCCTTACGCCATCCCCGAGCGCTCCGATGCCCCAGTGGAAACCCGCATTGTAGGACGGCCCCGAAGGCAATGTGGTCTGGCTGCAGTACTGGAGATTGGCGTTCCGGATCCAGTTGCTGCCGTAGTCCTGCGCGATGATCACGAGTGAATCCATCGGCGTGCCGGCATCGAGGACGTGGAAGCTGTGCACCTCGCCATCCAGGCGCTCGTGGGTGGTCACGTTCTCGCTCGTCACCGCCCAGAACATGCGTGCGCCGAGCGGCCACGCCAGGCTCGGCAGGTGCCGGGTGAACACGCTGTGCTCGAGTGACGGCACGCTCCGCCGCGCCACCGCCGTCGAATCCTCCGCGGCGTAGACATCGTAGAGAATGTTGCCGTCCGGGCCCTTCGTGCCGCCCCAGCCCAGGCAGGTCACGGGCCCTTCGAGCGCGTCGTCGACCGGGTAGTCGTAGACGACCCGGCGCAGGCTGTTCGTGGTGAACTGGTAGAACACGTCGGTGGGGAGCGGGGTCCCGTCGAACCCCTTGACCCCGGGGCTGAACTCGACCGTGTAGGTGCGTTGGAGTTCGAGGAGCGGGATCGGGTGCACGAAAATGCGCCGCGTGATGCCATCGTAATTCGTCGTGATCGCGACGCGCTGCCCGTCCAGCTTGAGGAACACGGTGAGCGGCGAGACGGTGCGGCCGTCGAGCGGGCGGTCGAACTGCGCCCAGATGTCGGTGTCGTACAGGACCGACGTCGACCGCGCGGCCGGCTGCGTCGCCAGCAGGGCCGGCGGGCGCCCGGTGGCGAGCGGCGCAGCGGTGTCCGAGGCATGCCGAGCGCAGCCGGTCAGCGCGGCACTGGAGAGGGCGAGGGCGGTCAGGAGGCGTCGCATGGGTTCGGGGGGCCGGGCGCGAAGCCCGGCACACCCCTCCATGTTAGGCCCGCGCTCGGCCCGAGACAACGGCTGAGCACGGACCCGCGTGCCGACCCGTGCGGGCCCGCGCGGCGCCCGCCGGCCGCCGCGGGCCACGGATCGTGTAGACTCCGCCGCGTACGTCGCGATGCGTCCGGCCGGTGGCAACACCGGCGCGAGGACGACGCGGATGTCCGCCAGGGACCCGGGGCCAGAGCGCGTGATCCGAGCGATCGTGTTCGATCTCGACAACACGCTCACCGACTTCATGCGGATGAAGGAGGCCGCGATCCAGGCCGCCATCGACGGCATGATCGACGCCGGCTTCCAGAAGTCCCGCGAAGAGCTCCGCCGCCGCGTGCAGGCGATCTACGACAAGCGCGGCCTCGAGTTCCAACGGGTGTTCGACGAGCTGCTCGAGCTGGAGTTCGGCGAGGTGGACCCCAAGATCCTCGCCTCCGGCGTCGTGGCCTACCGGCGCGCCCGCGAGTCCGGGCTGGTGCTCTACCCGCACGCCCAGATGACGCTGCTCGAGCTGGCCAAGCGCGGCATCAAGCTCGGCGTCGTCTCGGACGCGCCGCGCTTCCAGGTGTGGCTCCGGCTTTGCACGCTCGGGCTCCAGCACCTGTTCGACGCGGTGGTCACGTTCGACGACACCGGCGAGCGCAAGCCCGCGGCGGCCCCTTTCCGCGAGGTGCTGCGGCGGCTCGGGGTCGAACCGGCGGAGTCCCTCATGATCGGCGACTGGGCCGAGCGCGACGTCGTCGGGGGGCGAAGCCTCGGCATGAAGACCGTATTCGCGCGTTACGGCGACACGTTCGAGACCAAGGAGTCCGGCGCGGACTACGATGTGGATGACGTGTTCGAGCTGGTGGGCATCGTGGATCGGTTGAACGGCCACGTGCCCGCCGTGGGTTCGCAAGGAGGAGGACCGCATGTCCACTGAGAGGGTGCGCGCCGCGCGCGCGCGGGTTTACGGCCCGCCCGAGGGCGTCGCCGCCGACCTGAAGCTGCACGTCTACGTGTTCGACGTGTTTCACGAGGTGTTCCTGCCCGGGAAGACGTTCGAGACGATCGAGCGCGCCGTGCAGTTCCAGCGCCACGAGCAGGAACGGATCTACACCGAGCAGGAAGCCGAGCCGGAGCTGTTCGACCTCCCGTTCCTCTCCAGCGACCCGGACCTGATCGCGAGGGTGGAGCGCGACGCGGAGTACAAGAAGCGCCTCGTGCGCGACCTGAAGAGCGACGCCCGTTCGCGCGGCCGCCGGCATTGAAAGATTGAGCGCGTGCGGCTGCTGACAGCGGCGGAAATGCGTGCCGTGGACCACGCCACGCTCGCCGCCGGCCCCCCGGGCGAAGTCCTCATGCAGCGCGCCGGGGAGGGCGTCGCGGAGGCGCTCGAACGCCGCTGGGGCTCGCCGCTCGCGTTGCGCGTGCTGGTGCTGGCGGGCGGCGGGAACAACGGCGGCGAC
>DATDEX010000327.1:0-7709 GCA_036522895.1 Candidatus Eiseniibacteriota bacterium
GTCCGCGCCCGACGCGCGCTTCGCGGTGGCGGACGACGCCGGCGCCACGCGGCTCCTCGGCGCGCTGCTGAATGGCGGCGTGGCGGTGATCGAGGCGAGTCCCGAGGAGGGACGGCTCGAGCGGCTCTTCACCGGCGCCCCGGCGCCCGCGAGCGGGGGGCCCGCGTGAACCGCACGCTCCTGGCCGCGTTCCTGCGCCAGCGGCTCACGAGCCCGATGCGGCTCGCGCTCATCGTGCTCTTCACCCTGTTCCCGCTCGGGCTCGTCGCGATCATGGGCTCGCTCTCGCCGCTCAGCGGGATCGCCGGGCCGCTGGCGCTCGTGTTCGCGGCGGGTGCCATCGGCCAGGACGTGTCTTCCGGTACGCTCCAGCTCCTGCTCGTGCGCCCGGTCACCCGGCCGGCGTATCTCGTGAACCGCTGGCTCGCCTCCGGCCTCGGGGCGCTCGGGCTCACCTTGTTCGCGTTCGCGCTCGGCGCGCTCGTGCTGATGCTCAAGGGCAGTCCGCCCGCCGCGACCGAGCTCGTGACCCTGTCGCTCGAGGCGACCTCCGCGGCGGCGGGCAACGCGGCGGTGATGGTCATGCTCTCGACGCTCGCCGGGGGCCTGGGCGACATCGGGATCTACTTCGCCTCGCTCCTCCTGCTCCAGATGCTGGGGGGCGCCGCATCGTTCGGTCACTGGGGGTGGTTGGTGCGCGCCTCGAGCGAGCTGGAAGGCGTGCTGGGGCCCAAGCTGTCGTTCGCGTGGCTCGTTCAGCACACACCGCCCTCGTGGTTCGCGCTCACGTCGTGGGCGTCGAGCATCACGCTCGCGCTGGCGGTGGGGATCGCCAGACTCAACCGCCGGGAGCTGTCGTATGCCGCCGGCTGATCCCGTGTATCCGCCTCCCTCGCCGGAGCGCGCCCCCCGGCCGACGCGCCGCGACCCGGCCTGGCTCTGGATCCTGGCCGGCGCGCTGCTCGTGGCGCGCGTGGCGACCGGCGTCTACGAGGAGCGCCATCCGCCCACGCTCGCGGACCTCGTGCCGTGGGTGCCCGCGGCCGAAGCGCCGGCGCGCGCGCGCGCCACGGGCCGGCCGATCCTCTACGACTTCAGCGCCGACTGGTGCGGGCCCTGCCAGCGCATGCGGAACGATGTGTTCGCGGACGAAAAGCATGCGAGCGCCATCGGCCAGCTCGTGGTGCCCGTGCACGTGGTCGACCGCCAGCAGGAGGAGGGTCGCAACCCCGCGCTCGTCGACTCGCTCGAGCGCGCGCACGGCGTCCGCTCGTTCCCGACGCTGGTGATCGTGGACGCGACCGGACGTGCGATCGACCGGATCGAGGGCTACCCCGGCGCGCGCGAGCTCGTGACGTGGGTGGGCCGGACGAGTGTGAAGGCGCGGCTCACCGGCAAGGCCGGCGCGTCGTTCTCGTTCCCGTAGCCACGGGCGCACGCCCGGTCAGCGCAGCGCGAACGTGGTGTCGGCGCGGGTCGAGAAGCGGCGGATCGCGGCGGCGAGCGCGCGCGGCTGATCGAGCATCACGAAATGTCCGCAGTCGCGGAGGCGCACGCCCTTGAGATGCGGGATGCGCGCGAGCCCGAGCGCCTCGCTCGCGTGCGCCCACGTCTCGACGGGCTCCCACGAGCGGGGCGAGAGCACCGCCAGCACCGGCATCTCGAGCCCGGCGGCCTCGTGGCTCAGATCCGCGGAGAGCGCCACGTCGATCCACGCGCGCATGTTCGCGTGCTCGACCTGCGACGCTTCGGCCCACAGCGCCTCGCCCTGCGCCGAGTCACGGCCGAAGCTCGCGTACACGGCGTGGAGCGTGCCGGTCCAGTCCCGATCGAGCGCCGCGAGCAGCGTGTCCGCCTCGGCGCGAGTCATCTGCGGCGCCAGCGCGGACTCGACGAGCACGAGCGCCCGGACGCGCGACGGCAGGCGCAGCGCGGCCGAGGCCGCGACGAGCCCGCCCACGGAGTGGCCCACGAGCACGATCGGCTCGGGCGACTCCTCGGCGATCGCCCGCTCGAGCGAGAGCGTGGCCTGCTCGAGCGTGAACGGCGTGGTCATGGGCGCGAGGCCGTGCCCGGGGAGCTCCACGAACACGACGCGGTGGTCGCGCGCCAGGTCCCGCGCCACCGGCAGCCAGTGCTTCGCGTCCGAGCCGAGCCCGTGGACGAGCATGATGGTGGGTCCGCGCCCCATGGCGCCGACGGTGGCCGAGGAGGGCGGAGGCGTGCCCAGCCACTGGATGGGTCCGGGGGCGGCGCGCACGATGAGCAGGATCAGCGTGAGCAAGGCGACCACGAGCGCGGAACGTCGGATCACGAAGGGTCTCCGGTGGGGACCCTTCAGGCATCGGCAGCTCGGGCGTGGAACTTGCGGGGCAGGCCGCGGCGGCGGGGGGGCCCGCTCGGGCGGCCCCGCTACTTCTTCGCCGCGAACCTCTCCGCCGCGAACCGGCTGATGATGGCGGCGAGCGAGTCGGGCTGATCCTTCGGGGCCCAGAAGCCCGAGTCCGCGAGGCGCCGCACGGCGGCGGTGGTGTCGTCCCAGCCGAGCAGCTTGAGCACGGCGCCGGAGCTCATGTCGGGCTTCCACGCACGGCTCGTGGCCACCATCTGGACGGGGATCTTGAGCGACTTGGCGTCCTTGTTGCCGTCGCTGAAGAAGCCGGCACGAACGAACGCCTTGACGGTGGCCGGCGGCGTCTGCGCGAACGTGGTGAAGATGGCGGCGCTCTGCGTCGTGTCGCGCCCGAGCCGCGAGAACATGATCTTCTCCACGGTGTCGAAGGAGATGTCCAGCTGGTCGAGGAACTGCTTCTTCTGCTGATCGTCCATCTGGATCGGCAGACCGACCGGGACGTCGAGCAGCACGAGCCCCTTCGCGCGGCCCGGGTGGGCGGCGAGCGCCGCGAGCACGGCGCGGCCGCCGAACTGATGTCCCACCACGATCGTGCTCTCCGGATCCTGCTTCGCCAGCACGCCGTCGAGCGCCTCGCCCGCCGCCGCGAACGAGAACGGGTCGGGCAGCGGGCTCTCGCCGTGGCCGGGCAGGTCCACGAGCACCACCCGATAGTGCCCGAGCAGCTTGCGCGCGGTGGGCAGCCAGTCGAGCCGGCTCGCGCCCAGCGCGTGCACGAACACGACCGTCGGCCCGTGTCCGAGCTCGGTGGTCTTGAGCTCGACCGATCCGGCATGCACGAGACTTCCCGCGGCGAGCGACGCGGCGAGCAGCCCCGCGGCGAGCGGCGAGACGGTGTGGCGGTGCTTCTGGGTCACATGGCCCTCCTCGGGCGGCCAACGGTCGGAGATCTTCTACACCTCAGGGCGTGCCGAGAAAACTCTCGACCACGCGCACGAACTTGTCGGGCTCCTCGAAGTAGGGCAGGTGCCCGCTCTTCTCGAACACTTCCCAGCGCGAGTCGGCGATCGCGCGATGAATGCGCCACGCCGTGCTGGGCGCCACGTTCGTGTCGTAGCGACCGGTCAGCACCAGCGTGGGCATGCGAAGCGTCGGGAGCAGCGGCGTCATGTCGATCTTGCCGAGGTCGGCGTTCAGGGCTTCGTTCACCGCGCGCGTGTACTGGTACGTTTTCGCGCGCGACAGGAACTCGTCGCGTTTCTCGCTCGAGACGAACAGCATGCCGAGGTACTCGTGCATGCTCCGCCCCGCCGCCCCGGTGTCGCCGAGCGCCTCGGCGAAGTCGAGTTGCGCCTGGTCGTCCACCGTCTCGGGGAAGACGTACTTGAAGATGAAGTCGGTGTCGGTCCACTTGGGCGCGGCCGAGTCGGCGATGATCAAGTGCGCCACGTGCTCGGGGTGGCGGGCCGCGTACGCCATGACCAGGTAACCGCCCCACGAGTGGCCGAGCAGGTCGATCTTCGCCGCACCCAGCCGCGCGCGCAGCGCCTCGAGATCGTCGACCTGGTTGGCGAGCGTGCAGGACTGGCCGGGCTTGAGCGGGGCCGAGCGGCCCGTGCCGCGCTGGTCGTAGAACACGACGCGCCGCCCGCGCGCGATCCGGTCCCAGGCGTCCGAGCAGAGCACGTAGGTGTGGTCGAAGCCGGGCCCCCCGTTCACCATGACGAGCGGTCTTCCCGCCGCGGTGCCGCGCACCTCGTACCAGAGCGTCGTGCCGCCGGTCTCGACGCGTGCTCCGGCGCCGCTCGGCGCGGCGGGTGTCGCATGGGCGGAAGGAATCGTGACCGGAACGAGGGCGAGCAGCGCGAGCGCCGTCCAGACTGTGGCGCGCGGGGGCGTGCGGGACATGCGACCTCCGGGTGGGGCGTTGCCGTGGGGCACCCATCCGCAGGATGGGTCCACCCATCCGCAGGATGGGGCGCGCAGCATCGCAGGCCGGCGGGAGTCCGTCACATTTCGTTCTTGCCTTACTGCACAGATGTGCAGTATGGTTCCCATGCGCTTGGATGGCGGCCGCGACCGCGCCGGGCCTCGCCAGAAGGCGGCTCCGCGCGGATCTCGTCCCGCACGCGCCAGGCGTGTCCGGGTGGTCCGAATCGTCCCGGTGGTCCGAGTGGTCCCGGCGGTCCCGGTCATTCCTGGTCATTTCTCATTTCTAGTCATTTCTAAAGATGCGCAGCGAAGCCCTCGATGAAGCCGTGTCCGTGCGCGCCGACTTCCATGGCGGCTCGGTCACTCCCGTGGCGTTCCGGCGCCGGGGACGCGAGCACCGCGTCGCCCGCGTCAACGCCCGCTGGGTGGACCGCGCCGGGAAGCACCCGCGTTTCTACTTTTCGGTCACCGACGAGAACGGCGACGTCTACCAGTTGCAGCTCCAGGGAGGCGACCTCCTGTGGTGGCTCGACACCGTGACGCTGGAAGGTTGAACGAGTTCGGCGCGCCCCGGGGGCCGAGGCAAGCGCCGAGCGCGGCGCCGAACCGTGTGCACGCCGGCCCATCACCCGGATGGGCGGGCCCATCCTTCGTATGAGTGCCCCCGTCACCTCTGCCGCGGCGCCGGGTTCCGCGCAGGACGCGCGGACCCGCCCGGTCACGAACCACACGGCACCCGTGGACGCCGGGTCGTGCGCCGCGGTGGAGACGGCGGGAGATGTCCATCTGAAGCAGGCGTCCGGGCAGCTCGTCTCGAGCCCGCGCGCGCGGGGCGCGCCGCGGCGCGGCCATGCGCCACGGATCACCACCAGTACGGGCGGTCCCGCGTCCGGCGCCGGCATCGCGGGGATGGCCGGGTCAGCCGGCGCGGGCCGCCCGGAGAGTCCAGGGAACGACACCGTGGAATCACCCTCCGAGCGCACCGTCCTGCACGTCGACATCGACGCGTTCTTCGCCGCGATCGAGCAGCAGCGCGACCCGCGCCTCAAGGGCAAGCCGGTCATCGTCGGCGCGGGCGTGATCGCGTCGTGCTCGTACGAGGCGCGGCGCTTCGGCCTGCACGCGGGCATGACGCTGTCCGAGGCCAAGCGCCTGTGTCCCCGGGCCGTCGTGCTCGAAGGTCACGCGCAGGTGTACCGCTGCTACGCGGAACGGCTGTTCGATCGCTGCCGCGAGCTCTCGCCCGACGTGGAGACCTACCTCGACGAGGCCTACCTCGAGTTGACCGGCACCGAGCGCGTGCACGGCGATTTCATGCAGGCCGCCGCACGCCTGAAGCGCGCCATTCTCGATGACACCGGGCTCACGGTCACCTGCGGCATCGGCCCGAACCGCATGCTCGCGAAGCTCGCCGGCAAGACGAAGAAGCCCGACGGGCTCACGCGCGTCCGCGCCGACGAGGCCGAGGCGTTCCTCGTCGGTCGTCCCATCGAGCAGCTGGCGGGCGTGGGCCACGCGCACGCGAAGACGCTCCGCGGCATGAACCTGCGCACGATCGGCGAGCTGCGCGTGCTCCCGATCGGCACGCTCGAGGCGCTGTTCGGCGCGCCGGGGCGGCTCCTCTACGAACGTTGCCGCGGCCGCGACACCGCGCCCGTCGTCGCGCGCGAGGTGCCGCTCACGATCTCGCGCGAGACGTCGTTCCACGAGGACACGGCCGATCCGCGCGAGATCGAGGGCATGCTCGAGTACCTGGCCGGCCGTGCCTGCCGCGCCGCGCGCGAGCTGTCGCTCACCGCGCGCACGGTGAGCGTCCGACTTCGCTACAGCGACGGCGAGTCGGCCGATCAGGCGCGCTCGCTCAAGCAGGCGTCGGCGGTGGACCCGGTCGTGCTCGAGCTGGCGCTTGCGCTCCACCGCCGGCTCTTCACCCGCCGCGTCTCGCTGCACGCGATCGGGCTCACGCTCTCCCACTTCGCGCATGGCGCCGCCGAGCAGGGCGCGCTGTTCGACGAGCGCGAAGCCGGCCGGCGCGCGGCGCTCTGTGAAGCGCTCGACCGCGTGCGCGGGAGCTACGGCCACGGCGCCGTGGTCTCGGGCCGCGCACTCCACCTGAAGGGCCGCATGAACGAGGATCGCTACGGCTTCGTGCTCCGCACGCCATCGCTCACCAAGTGAACCCACCCCCCTCACCCGCGAAAGGTCTGCCATGCCCCCGCTCGCCAAAGCGCTCATGACCGCCATCTACCCGGTGTCCGACATCGCCGCCGCCAGGCAGTGGTACGCCGCCGCGTTCGGCGTCGAGCCTTACTTCGACGAACCGTTCTACGTCGGCTTCAACGTCGCCGGCTACGAGCTGGGGCTCGTGCCGGCCGAGGCGCCCGTCCACGAACCCGGCAACCGCGGCGTCATCGCCTACTGGGGCGTGGAGAACGCCGATGCCGCCTGGACGCGCGTCACGAAGGCCGGGGCGAAGCCGCTCAGCGCCGTGAGCGACGTCGGCGGCGGCATCCGCGTCGGCGTCGTGACCGACCCCTACGGCAACGCCCTCGGCCTGATCGAGAACCCGCACTTCGCGGTGAAAGGCTAGAGCCGCGGGCTGCTTGCGGGCGGGGGGGAGGGGCGATGCGATGAGGGGAACGCTCGGGCTGGTTGGGCTTCGCGGGCGGGGTGAGCGGGGACGCGGCTGAGGCGAGGCGCGCGAACTGGTCAACTGAGGGCGGGGTGAGGGGCGATGCGAATGAGGGGAGTCGCGCGTAGGCCGGAGGCAGGGACTGCCGGAGGCCGTTAAACGCGCGTCAGGGAGGGCTGGCCAGGAAGGCCAGCCCGAGCGTTCCCCTCATTCGCATTGCCCCTCACCCCGCCCGCGAAGCCCAACCAGCCCAGCGTTCCCCGCAGCCGCATTCACCCTCGCGCCCGCAAGGCCGTAACAGTCAGGACCGTCGAGCCATGTCCCCATTCACTCCGCTACGCGTTCACTCGCACGGATCGCTACTAGCCGGCGTCGCCTCGCCCGAGGCGCTCTGCGAGCGTGCCGCCGCACTCGGATATGCCGCGCTCGGGCTCACCGACCGCGACAACCTCTATCTCGCGATCCGGTTCCTGAACGCCGCGAAGGGCGCGGGGCTCGTGCCGGTGATCGGCGCGGAGGTGTCCGCGCGTGCCGACCGGACGCGCGTGCTGCTCATCCCGTTCGATCGGCGCGGCTGGGCGAGCCTCTGCGCCGTGCTCACCGCGCGGCACCTCGACGGCGAGTTCGATCTGGTGCGGTGTGTCGGCGAACACCACGCGGGGCTGCACGTGGTGGTCGAGTCACCCGGGCTCGCGACCGCGCTGATCGCGGTCGGGATCCCGCCCGCGGTCGGGGCCTCGGACGAGGTCGCGCGTGGGCTCGCGCGTCCCCGCGGCCGGGGCGGCCGCGCGG
>DATDEX010000328.1:0-2163 GCA_036522895.1 Candidatus Eiseniibacteriota bacterium
TCGCCCGCGCGCCGGCCGGCGTGCGCGCGGGGCTCGTGGCCGCCGCGGTGATCGCGGCGCTCGCGCTGGCGCAGAACCTCTATACGTACGCGCGCGTCGTGCGGCCGCAGGTCGAATCGTTCACGGCCGGCATGGCGCGGAGCCTCATCCCGTGGGGCCGCTGGTTCGATCTCCACGCCGAGCCCGACGCCGTGATCGCGGCGCCCGACATCGGCGCGCTCGGCTACTACGGCCGCCGCCGGGTCATGGACCTGGCCGGGCTCGTGACCCCGGAGCTCGTGCCGATCCTCGATCGGATGCCGGAGGAGGACGCGACCGCGCGCTTCGAGTTCGCGCGCATCGCGCGGCCGGACTTCCTCGTGGATCGCGCGGCGCGCGCGTGGGACATGGAGCGGCGGAGCCCGTGGAGCGCGGCGCTCGTTCCGCTCGGGCACGCGTCGCTCCCCAACCTCGGCGTCGCGCGTCCGGGCGAGGCGGTGTACTCGTTCTACCGGATCGACTGGGCCGCGTACGATTCACTGGCCGCGACGCGCTGAGGCGGCACCGCTCCTTACTAATGTGAGTCGCGTCTCTCCCGTGCGCCGAGCCCCGGGCGCGTGGCCCACGTGACCCATGAGCACCGCGCCCGGGCGCGTGAATCACGCGCCCGCGCGGAGATGCGAACGGTGCACGCCCGTGCAGGTATCTTTTCGGTGACCCCTGCATTTTTCTTTTGACCGAGGGCCCCCCAGCGCCTACATTGCGCCGCGGTGGGGAGCCGTGGGGATTCATGGTAGAAGAGGGGAAGCAGTGGATCCCCAGGGAGCATCCGCACGATGGCGACGTTCCTGGGCACCGAGACCTATGCGATCGATGACAAGAATCGCGTCGTGGTGCCCGCGGCGATGCGCCGCGTGGGGGGCAGCAAGACACCACTCACGAAGTTCGTGCTCATGCGTGGTCTCGACGGTTGCGTGTGGTTGTACGCCGAAGAGGACTGGAAGCGGCTCGAGGATCTGCTGCAGCGCCTGTCGACTGGGCCCAGGGAGCATCGCGCGTTCGCGCGAACCGCATTGGTAGGGGCAGGAAAAGTGGCGGTGGATGGGCAGGGACGCATCACGATCACACCGTCACTCATGGGCCATGCAGGACTGAGCAAGGAAGCCGTTCTGCATGGCCAGGTTGGACGCATCGAGATCTGGTCGCCCGAGCGGTTCAAGTCCGCACTCGTCACCGATTCGGCCGACTACGACGCGCTCGCGGAGAAGGTGCTGGGAGGGGAGTGATGGTGGCGCAGACCGGATCGCCGGAGAGCCGTACCTCCGTGGCGATGAACCTCCAATTCACGCGCGGACGCCACGGCGCCGCGGCGCGACTGGAGGTGCACGAGCGCCCCGCCGGCCGGGTGGGACTGCTCGCGCTGCGCGGCTGGGTCGACCTCTCGGCGGAGCGCGGCATCGAGCGGGCGCTCGACGATCTCGCGACGCGCGGGCTCGCGCGCCTGGTGGTGGATTGCTCCCAACTCCTCCACGTCGACTACCGGCTCGTGCCGAGGCTCGCGGACGCCCTCGTCCGCATCGAGGCTCACGCCGGCGCCGTGGTGCTCTGCGGGCTGTCCCGCTACCTGCGCGACTTGTTCCGGATCGCCGGCTGCGAGTCGAAGCTCTGCAGCTGGCCCAACGCCTCGGACCTGTTGGATGCGGCGCCCGACGCCGCGGGCCGCGAGCGAGAGCGTGCGTCATGAGCCGGTGCTCGTCGGCGAAGCGCTCGCGTTCCTCCGTCCCGGGCCCGGCCTCTTCCTGGATGCCACGCTCGGCGACGGTGGCCACGCCGAGGCGCTACTCGTCGCTTCCTCCGAGCTTCGCCTGCTGGCGAACGACCGCGACCCCGCGGCGATCGCGTTCGCACGCGAGCGTCTCGCTCGCTTCGGAGGGCGCGTGACGTTCGTGCACGGCACGTTCCGCGAGCTGCCCGGGCACCACGCCGCGCTCGGGGGGGAGCGCCTCGCGGGCGCGTTGTTCGACTTCGGGGTGTCTTCTCGGCAGATCGACGATCCCGCCCGCGGGATGAGCTACCGGCAGCAGGGCCCGCTCGACCTCCGCATGGACCCGAGCCGCGGCGCCACGCTGGCGGAGCGGCTCGCGGTGGCGGGCGAGGACGAGCTGGCGGACGTGCTGCGCGCCC